>CAZIPG010000224.1:4538-4831 GCA_964540955.1 uncultured Rheinheimera sp. | reverse complement strand
CTTCATCATAATTGAAATATCTTCTTGTTAGGAAAAATTGCGCGACATTATAAGTTTATTTTCAGCAAAACGCACGAGGTTGCTGGCAAGATCTTGCTGCTGAATTAAATATTCCTGCCATTTTTTATTATGCTTTTGAATTTGCTCACTAAAATTGCTGAACAAAGCGAATTCTGTACTGATATCCTGCTCCAGATTCCAGGCCATATGCAGATTTTTCAGGCAGTCTTTTTGTTCCTCTGATGCCTGCTGCAGGTACTTGTGCAAAAACGCTTCTAATTTAATCAAATGCG
>CAZIPG010000224.1:958-4528 GCA_964540955.1 uncultured Rheinheimera sp. | reverse complement strand
AATTTTATCCAGATTTTTTAAGTATTCTGGCCATATCTGCGAAAAATCTTCTTCTAAATCCCACACATCATGCACTCGACGCACGAGGCTTGAAACTTCCTGGGGTGCTTGCGCGAGTTGCAGCGATAAAAAATCATGCAATTTTTGGCGATGCGCTTGCTCTGCTTGGCGATAAATTTGCCAAATAAATGGGCGCCCCGCCCAATGCGCACGGATCACCGAATCTTCTCCCCGCACAAAGTTGACATCACATAATGCCAGTAGCAAATCGTAATCTTGTTGCGGCATAAATGGCATGATGTGGAGACATAAAGAGCCAACCTCAAGCCTTGTGGTATGTTGCAGTGGTGGATACACAGCGCGGATCTGCTCGGCAAGTATGCCCTCAGGCACCAACAGTAAAGTTCGCTCAGCTTGCTCACTCAAGGCCATAAGCCATTGTTCAATATGGGTTTGGCCATAGGCAAACAATGATATTTTCAATGGAAACTCGGCTGCATCGTTTACTTGTAACTGCTGCCAAAACTGCTGTTGCCACTGAGCATCTTGCCTGATCTTGTCGGCCTGCGCCACAATGTGTTGCTCACGTAACAAGCCGCCTGTCGCCTGCGTAAAGCCTGGAAAAAAGAAGTATTTTTGCAGTTGAATTTCCGGCTGCAGGGATGGTAAACCATGACATCCTTCCACCCAAGACTCCGCCGACAGATACTCTAAATTCAGCCAAATGGCCTGAGGGTTCTGCGCAGCAACTTGTTGCAAGTAGGCAGTGGGCACCTGACAAGCGAGCGCTTCAATCACTACGTCGGGCGCTTGTGCTGGCCATTGGGTTGAAGTTGACCAAGCAAACACTTCAATGCCTAAAATTTTTTGTTCGGATAACATTGGTTGTACTTGCGGACAGATCCGTTGAAAAGCCGATAAATCATCAACATACAGTTGAACTTGCCATCGATGCTCAGACGCTAACTGCCGAGCTAACCGCCAACAAATGCCAATATCACCAAAGTTATCAATCACACTACAAAAAATTGCTACTTGCATCTGGGAGTTCTCAATACATCAAAAGCAGTAATTTGATGGCTAACGCCAATAAACGCAGGCTCATTAATAAACAAGCAAGCGTGGTTACAATGACCAAAATCAGCACGAAGCGCTGCCAACAAAATCGCCAAAACCGTCGCAAGGCGACACGTAAGCCGCGCCCTTCTATCGCTGCAGGCACTTGGCCAAAAGTGAAGCGAAAGGCCAAGGCTAGCAACAACCAAAAAGCCAAAATACATGCAGGCAGCAAATATTCACTGCGCGCGGTTTGTACAAACACTAGCACGGCGGTCAGTACTGTCAGCAAAAGTGCGGCGATGAGTAGCCTTGGCTGGAACCAGCGGCTTTGCGCCCACTGATAGCATCGTTGTAGCAAGCTATGCATGGCGGATCGTCAAACCTCGGTGCTTGATTTTTATCATTGGCTGGCTTTGTCCGCTGCCATCATCTGTGGTTGTGAAGGAAATAGCGACAATATTCCCGACTCCCCCGTCCAATCGCCAATCATCCAAATTTGTTCAAAAGGATGATGACGCGGGATCTCTAAATCTGCATGCACCCGTGCAATATCCCAACAATTCCATAATGGATTGGCATTGCGGATCACCAGCCAAACCCGATGACTATCATAAGTTTTCTCTGCTTTTTGCCGGATGATCCGATGCAGTGCGGTCATCATGCGAACATCTGCCGGCAATTGGGTTAATTGCTGCAGCGCTTCATGCGTTTGTGGCGTTAACACTCGGCCTAAAATGGCCATGGCCTCTACTTCACTGCCATACAAATGCGCAATCTCTAAATCCAAGCGCGTTTGATTGAGATAACAAGAAACATCGGGTTTCGCTGGTTGATTGTGCCAAATGTGTTGCATCCTTTGGCCAAAACGCTGCTGATAAAGCCGCATAAAAATTCGAGCGGCTTCATGTTCTAAACGAATTTTTTCATCTTGTTGTGAAATGACCATGGTTGTATTCGTCTTCACTCGCGATCTGTTATTTCGCAGCCTTCACCTAATGGCTAAGGCCAAAACGCTGCCATTCTTCCAGCATTAATGGCACCACAGAGCCGACTAAAATCAGCCCCATCGTCACGTTAAATATTCTTTGTGCCCGCGGGCCATTTAACCATTGCTGCAACAGCGCACCAAAGACTAACCAAGCCCCCACACAGGGAAAACTCATGACAAAAAAGGCCAAGACAATTTGTCCGACTTCACTGTAAATGGCGCCGCCAACTGAAGTGAATGCGGCAATCGCGCCAGATGCCATGATCCATGCCTTGCCATTTACCCATTGAAATGCTGCAGCTTGCCAAAACGTGAACGGTTTCCCTTGCTTGCCTTCTAACTGGCTCGGCGCGCTACTGGCGATTTTCCAAGCCAAGTACAATAAATACAAGATGCCTAACCACTTAATCGTGGTATGTAAAAACGGCAACGTCTCAAAGACAGTGCCAAAGCCAAGTCCCACCAATAGCACCATCAGTGGAAAGCCAAGACAGATCCCCAACAGATGCGGCAGGCTAGCTTTGACGCCATAATTGACGCCAGAAGCCAACATCATCAAATTGTTCGGTCCTGGCGTGATGGTACTGGAAAATGCAAAGGAAAGTACCGCTAAAAAAACATCCATCGTTGTACCTCTTGGCGACTTCGGGCTTGCCGTGGCAATCGACGCGGGTCTTTTTGAAAATCACTGATGAAAAAAAGGCCAGAATTCGGCTGGCCTTTCGAACTTCAGTATCAAGCAGAGAAGGAGTTACACATCATCTGCAAAACTATCCCGCAAACCCACAGTGCGATTGAACACCAGCGCATCCGGGCGTGAGTCGCGATTATCAGCGCAATAATAACCTTCACGTTCAAACTGATACGCCTGCTCCGCGACCGCTTTTTGCAAACTAGGTTCAACGAAACCCTGTTTGATGGTTAACGAAGCTGGGTTAATCACTTGCAGGAAATCTTCTTCTGCCGCCGGGTTAGGCACGGTAAATAACCGATCGTACACCCGAAACTCAGCGCTCAGTGCATGCGTCGCATCAACCCAATGGATCACGCCGCGAACTTTGCGGCCATCGGCTGGATTTTTGCCTAAGGTTTCTGGATCGTAACTACAGATCAGCTCGACAATCTCGCCGTCCGCATTTTTAATCACTTCATCCGCACGAATAACATAAGCGCCGCGTAATCGAACTTCGCCGCCAGTGACCATGCGTTTGTACTTTTTGTTGGCTTCTTCTCTGAAATCAGCGCGATCGATGTAAAGTACTTTGCCAAATGGCACTTGGCGCGAACCCATGGCTTCATCTTTCGGATGATTGTGCACATCTAACCATTCGGTTTGATCCGCTGGATAGTTGCTGATGGTCACTTTTAACGGATCTAAGACCGCCATCGCACGAGGGGCATGCGCATCTAAATCTTCACGAATACAAGATTCTAACGCACTCCACTCAATCATATTGTCTTGCTTGGTGATACCAATCCGTTTCGCGAATTCACGCAACGATGCTGGCGTGTAGCCACGACGA
>CAZIPG010000224.1:0-948 GCA_964540955.1 uncultured Rheinheimera sp. | reverse complement strand
CGTAAGCCGGCGATGGTTGGCATGCGTGGATCGTCCCAACCAGAAACGTGGCCGCCTTCAACCAACGTATGCAACTTACGTTTGCTCATCACTTGGTATTCAAGGTTTAACCGAGAAAACTCAATTTGTTGCGGATGGCAATCAATGGTGATGTTATCCAAAATCCAATCGTATAAACGACGGTTGTCTTGGAATTCCAAAGTACATAATGAATGGGTGATGCCTTCCAAGGCGTCGGAAATACAGTGGGTAAAATCGTACATTGGGTAAATGCACCATTTATCGCCAGTTTGGTGATGGTGAGCAAATTTGACTCGGTAAATCACCGGATCGCGCATGCAAATAAATGGCGATGCCATATCAATTTTAGCGCGTAACGAGCACTCACCTTCTTTAAAACCGCCTGCACGCATTTTTTCAAATAACGCTAAGTTTTCCGCAGGGCTGGTATCACGGCTTGGGCTGTGTTTGCCAGGTTCAGTCAAAGAACCACGGTACTGCCGCATTTCTTCAGCATTTAAGAAACAAACGTAGGCTAAGCCTTTGTTAATTAATTCAACAGCATACCCATATAAGGCATCGAAGTAGTCAGAAGAATAGCGCACCGCACCATCCCACTGGAAGCCAAGCCATTGCACATCTTGCTGAATAGAATTGACGAAATCGATGTTTTCTTTTTCTGGATTGGTATCATCAAAGCGTAAATTACAAGTGCCTTGGTAGTCTTGGGCAATGCCAAAATTCAAACAAATCGATTTGGCATGACCGATGTGTAAATAACCATTCGGCTCTGGTGGGAACCGAGTCACTGTGGTGCTGTGTTTGCCTGAAGCTAAGTCGGCATCAATAATTTGCCGAATAAAATTAGTGGGGCGTGTTTCAATATCCGCCATAACAATCAATTCCTTGTATGCATCGACATGAAGTCAGTTGCCGCATTATAACAGT
>CAZIPG010000223.1:0-4842 GCA_964540955.1 uncultured Rheinheimera sp. | reverse complement strand
TGTCTAGATTGGTCAAATGACAACCAGTTGCCATTTTTTTTGCAATTATAGCTTTCGGGCCAATTGTTAACAAGTGATTTTGTTAACAATTAGAGTTTGCTGATATTGTAGAGAATTAAAAAAAGAATTGTTTAATTAAATCAATTGCTTGAATTTAAAGGTTCTGCGCTGACGAAGATTTGACGATCACAGGGAAATCGATTTGAATATCGACGCCATGGCCTAAAGTGCTTTCTAAAATGATTTTACCGTTCAGTGCCTGTGTGACCAAATTGTAAACCAAGTGCATCCCTAAACCACTACCGCCTTCTCCTCGCTTGGTGGTCACAAAGGGATCAAAGATGCGTTTTTTGATATGTTCAGGCACACCAACGCCGTTATCTTTATATCTAATCAAGCAACGGCTATTTTCAACCACAGCATCAATGGTGATGGTGCCTTGTTCAATATTTTCGAATGCATGGATTAAGCTATTCATAATCAAGTTGATGAGGATTTGGTTGACTGGACCTGGTTTGCTGTCAATTTCGAGCTTAGGGTCGCATTCAATTAAAACTTGATGTTGGGTTTTCTTTAAATTTGGCCGCAACGACAATAAGACTTCGTTCATTAGTTGCAGCATATTGAATTGTCTTCGATTTTCATTAGATTGATCAACGGCAACCTGTTTGAAGCTTCGAATTAAGCTGGCAGCGCGTTCTAAGTTACGATAGATAATTCCGAGGTTTTCTTTGCTATCACTGAGAAATTTGGCAAGTTGACTAGAGGTTAGCTTTTTCTCATCGAAGGCTTTTTGAATATCCGCCAACTTATCTTGCATCAAGGTCGAGGCAGTGACTCCTAAACCGATCGGTGTATTAACCTCATGGGCAACACCTGCTACCATTTGGCCTAAACTAGCCATTTTTTCCGTTTCTACAATTTGATTTTGGTACTGATGCAGCGTCTCAAGCGTATTTAATAAGTCCTGATTGGAACTTTTCAATGCGATTGTGCGTTCGTTAATTTTTTGTTCCAAGCCTTGGTTCAGTTGGCGAATTTCGTGTTCAGCAGCTTGCAGTTTATTAATTTGCTGCTCAATTCTATCCATCATGTTGTTGATGGCTCGACCTAGCATATGCAGCTCTTCCATGTTGGTGGCGGGCACGCGAATGCTGAAATTCTTTTCTTTGGTTACTTTTTGTACAACTGAAAGTAACGATTCAATCGGAGATGTAAAGCGTTTTTGTAGACGCCGACTGATCAAATAAGCGCCAAGCAATGCTAATAAGGCAATAAATAAGTCAGATAAAATGCGGCTCTGCATATATTTGTTAAGTTCAGCTAAACTGGCACGAATATAAACATAACCGATCGTTTTTCCTTCAAATTCAACGGCTTTTGCAATTTCCACCATTTCAGATTTAAAGGCGGGTTCTTTTAATTTTTCCACTCGTTCAAATTGAGTTGGGTAAGGTCCAGCTTCTTGCCGATTGTAGCTCGAGAAAAAACTCAGTTCAGATGTTTCAGCCGTTAATTTATAGATATGAATGTTATGCAATATTTCTATTGCTTCAAAAGATTTTAACCGACTGTCTTCGGTCTCGGCATCGTCGAGTAATAACCCAGCTTTTGCATTAAAGGCGATGATGTTGGCGTAGCCATGTAACTGAGTGATGAGTTTCTTTTTTTGGAAACTGACATCTTGCATGGTGGAAATAGTCAAGGATGTGAGTAGCGTGATACTACAAATAAGCATCACGACCCAAGTCAGAGCGCTTTTAATCGAGGAGGTCCTTGCTATCGCAGTCATTTTTCCCCTTATTCCTTCAAGATCCGAGCTTGTGGTGATGCATAATGCAAAGTGCTAGCTGTATTGATTGCGGTGGCTACCTTCGGTTTGAGTCGCTAAAAAAAGCCTGAAACCACCTAAAACTTAACAGCAGAAATTCGAAAATCCTATACGAATTGCACATTGATGTTATGCATTTTGCACGGATTAAGCAAATCAGAATCGAAAAAAAAATCTAGGAGAGCTAGAAAAAAAGATAGGGAAAACAGCTTGCTACAGAGAGCTTAGGCCAGCATCTTTATCAATACTGGCCTTTGAGTTTATTGCTTGAGACTGAGGTAAACCACGAATCCTTGTCGACGAGCGAGTTCTTTCACATTACCAAATGTTGTTTTCAGCCATTCTGCATAAGGCAGATGTGCGTTAGCAACCAAAGTTAAACTGCCCTGTTGATTTAGTTTTGCTTTACTGTCGCGAATAAATTGCTCAGCAATACTCAAGTCAGTCTTCAAGCCGGTGTGGAAGGGCGGGTTACTGACAATATGATCAAAGTTTGGCAGCGTTTGCACTAAGCCATCGGCAGCGAGCACTTCGCCAGCAAGCTGATTTAAAGCCAATGTTGCTGAGGTACTGGCAACAGCAAGTGCACTAATATCAGTCGCAAACAATTGAATTTGTGGATGACGCAGTTTTAAAGCTGCGCCAATGATGCCTGCACCACAGGCAAAATCGAGTACTTTGCCTTGCTGCACATGCTCAAGGTTTTCTAACAGTAATGCGGTGCCTTGGTCCAATTGACCATGGTTAAAAACGCCCGGTATAGAACAAAAAGCAAATTTAAAAGCACCATGTTGTAGATTAAACTGTGCCATCTCGCTTTGTTTTAACGATTGCTCTTGCAAGCCGTTTAAAGCAAACCATAAACAATGTTTCGCATTATCAAGTTTGTGTGCATGCAGCCCAAGCTTCTCTGCTAAGTTGGTCAAACTTTTGATGCCGCCTTTATTATCACCCACTAAATATACTTGGCTATTGCCATGCAACAGTGGTTGTAGTCGAGCCAACACATAATGCAGCAACTCTTTGCTTTTGGGGTAAAACAGCACCACAGTATCGAACTGAGCTTCGATTTTGAATTCATGCGTTAGAGTCGTTGGCAGTTGTGCTCGCCATACGCTGGCGACCGAGACGTCACTGGTGATACAGGTCACGTCCAGTTGCTCGGCAGCCAACTCAGCGGCGAGTTGGTCAGCCATCGGTTCGATGATTAAAATCTTTCCTGTTAAATCATTGATGTTGCGCAGCAGCAACTGGCTCTGTGGGTATAACATTAAACCGTCCGCTCAAACATTAAATCCCAAACCCCATGACCTAAATTGACACCGCGATTTTCAAATTTGGTTAATGGCCGATGATCTGGCCTTGGCACATAGCGTTGATCGCTGGCGAGGTTTTTAAAGCCTTCTGCTTGCATCATCACTTCCAGCATATGCTCCGCGTAGTTTTCCCAATCGGTAGCCATGTGAAATACGCCGCCAATTTTCAACTTTTTACGTAAAAGTTGCACAAAATCGGGTTGTACAATCCGACGCTTATGGTGACGTTTTTTATGCCATGGATCTGGGAAAAATAATTGCACTGTATCTAATGAGGCATCAGCGATGGCATCATTCAGAATTTCTACCGCATCGTGTTCGAACACACGTAAGTTCTTCACTTGGGCAGTTTCGGCTTCACCTAAGCAAGCGCCAACCCCAGGCTTGTGCACTTCAATGCCGATAAAATCTTTCTCAGGGGCGGCTTTGGCCATTTCAACCAAAGATTTACCCATGCCAAAACCAATCTCCAACACAACATGACTGTCACGGCCAAATACTTCGGCTAAGTTGTATGGCGTGGTTTGATGTTCTAATCCCATGGTTGGCCAGAATTGGATTAACGCCCGTTCTTGACCTTTGGTTAAACGGCCTTCGCGCAGGACAAAACTGCGGATCCGCCGCAAATATTTTGGCTCTTGCGGATCAACAACTGTGATGTCGTCGTTGTTGGCTGGATGCTCGGCGTTGCTCATTTTTTACTCCACGGGATTTTAAGCGGCGCACATTATGGCCAATTGTCACTTGAACCGCAATCAAAGCCTGCGAACCAACGGACAAGACGCCCAATTCGCCGAATAATTCAATGCAGAATGAGCGAGAAAATTGGCACAAAGCCCATGAGCAGGTAGACTGCCAACAAATTTGTCGTGGTGAGAATTCAAAGCGTGGAAAATCAGTTGGCAATTGCGAGGTTTCAGCAGCAAGTTATTGTTTGGCAACAACAACACGGTCGGCATCAACTGCCATGGCAACAGCGTGTTGACAATGAACCAGCAGCTGCGGCCGCTTATCGTGTGTTGGTGTCTGAATTGATGCTACAGCAAACTCAAGTTGCAACCGTGATCCCGTATTTCGAACGTTGGATGGCCACTTTTCCAACGGTTCATGCATTAGCCCAAGCCGATGAAGATGAAGTGATGCGCTTGTGGCAGGGCTTAGGGTATTACGCTAGAGCGCGTAACCTGCACAAAGCTGCCAAGTATTTGGCTGAGCAAGCAGATTTTCCAACATCGCTCGCTGAGCTGTTACAAGTGCCAGGCGTTGGTCGATATACCGCTGGGGCCATTCTTTCTTTTGCTTTTGATCAATACGGGCCTATTGTCGATGGCAATGTCCGGCGTTTGTATTGTCGTTTTTTTGCTTTAGCAGGGGCGCCACATAGCACTGGATTAGAGAAGCAATTATGGCAAAAAGCGCACGATTTGACACCACAGCTGCAAAGCCGCAGTTTTAGTCAGGGGTTGCTCGATTTAGGCGCAACAATTTGCAAGCCAAGGCAGCCACTGTGCGAGCAATGCCCGCTTGCCAGCGATTGTGCGGCGCTTCGGCTCAATCAGGTCAATGAGTATCCAAATGCCAAAGCTAAAAAAATTGTTCCCACTAAAAGTGGCCATTTTTTATGGATAAACCAGGGGGAGGCCATCTTATTGCAAAAAAGACCAAGCCCAGGCATTTGGGGCGCGCTTTGGTGCT
>CAZIPG010000222.1:4495-4846 GCA_964540955.1 uncultured Rheinheimera sp. | reverse complement strand
CGGCACTGAACCAGCTACCTTTTAATATTGGTGACACAGTCTCTGATTACACCCTTTCAAAAAGTATTAAATCGCTTTACGCAGCGGGGCATTTTGATGAGATTGCGGTCTTCCGTGATGGCAATACCATTATTTATCGCGTAAAAGAGCGGCCAACCATCAATTCTATTGAATTTGATGGCAATAAAGATGTGAAGGAAGAACAGCTCAGCGAAAGTTTAACCAACCAGAAAATTATTGTTGGTGAGCAACTCGATAAAACCATTATTCGTGAAATCGAAAACGGCCTGACTGAGTTCTATCATGGCGTTGGTAAATATAATGCCAAGGTTGAGGTCAAGCTGACCTATC
>CAZIPG010000222.1:1281-4485 GCA_964540955.1 uncultured Rheinheimera sp. | reverse complement strand
CTGCCACGCAATCGTGTCAACGTCAAATTAGACTTCGTAGAAGGCGATGCAGCATCGGTCCGTCAAATCAATATTGTTGGCAATAAGCTATTTGCAGACGAAGATATTCTGAAGAACACCGAGTCGCTTGTAGATTTACCTTGGTGGCGTTTCATGTCTTCTGACCGTTACCAAAAAGATACCCTGAAAGGTGACTTTGAGAAGATCCGCAGTTTTTACTTAGATCGCGGCTATTTGCGGTTTAACATCGAAGCCAATACTGTTGCTGTCAGTCCTGACAAAGAATCAGTTTACATTACCCTCGAAGTGAAAGAGGGCGAACAATACACCATCAAAGGGATTGATTTTGTCGGTGATTTGATTGGGCAAGAAGAGCTCATTAAATTGATGGTGCCGCTCAAAGATGGCCAATTGTATAACGGCGCCTTAGTGACTTATACCGAAGAAAGTATTGCGAAATTTTTAGCAACTTTCGGCTATGCAAATTCTAAAGTGCGCACCAGCACCAAGATCAATGATGATACTAAAGAAGTGGCGCTGACATTAAATGTGGAGCCGGGCAAACGGGTCTACGTGAATCGGGTGTCGATTAGCGGCAATGCTAGCACTAAAGATGAAGTTATCCGTCGTGAATTGCGGCAGATGGAAGGTGCATGGTTATCGAACGACCGCTTAGAGATGTCAAAGCTGCGTATTCAGCGCTTACCTTACATCGAGAAGGTTGAATTCGAAACCAAAGATGTGCCTGGCGTTGACGATAAAGTTGATGTCAAATTCACTGTGAAAGAGCGGCAATCAGGTAGTTTTAACGCCGGTGTCGCTTTTGGTAGTTATCAAGGGTTATCGTTCCAATTTGGTGTTGAGCAACAAAACTTCTTAGGTACCGGCAACTCAGCTGGCATCAGTTTGAATACTAACAAATACCAAAAATCCATCAACCTCTCCTATACCGATCCTTATTTTACGTTGGATGGCGTGAGTTTAGGTGGTTCAGTTTTTTACTCAGACTTTGACGGTTCAAAAGCAAACTTAGAAGCGTATAACCAAAAGAGTTATGGCACAGGTATTAACTTCGGTTACCCGATTAATGAATATAACCGGTTGAACTTTGGTGCCCGTGTGGTAGCGAGTGAAATCAACCAGATCAACGAATTTGACCAACTGCGTCATTTCCGTGCGGTGCTGATCGATTCCTTAAACCCAGATCAAGCCTATGAGTTTACCAACTACGAGTTATCCGCCGGTTGGACCATGAGTACCTTGAACCGTGGCACATTCCCAACAGATGGTTCTTACTTAGGTGCGAACGTTAAAATTACCACGCCAAATTCAGATTTAACCTATTACAAATCGAATTTTGAAGCCCGTCATTACATTGCATTGTCGGATGATCATGCGTGGTCGTTCTTAAGTAAACTTGAATTGGGTTATGGCAATGGTTATGGCAGCAAGAATGGCTATGATTACACCTTACCATTCAATGACAACTTCTATGCGGGTGGTCAAAACTTACGCGGCTTCGAAAACCGTGCAATCGGTCCTCGTGCTGTGTATCGGAATGTGAAAACCATTCCAGGCTTACCGGATCCGTTTACTGATTCTGCGGTCGGCTATCCAACCAGTCCGAGCAATGATACCTACAGCGTGTCACAACGTTCGTTTGGTGGTAATGCGATGGCGATAGCGACACTTGAGTTAATTACGCCAACACCGTTAGTGAAAGAAGATTACGCCAACTCAGTTCGGACCAGTTTATTCGTGGATGCTGGTAACGTATGGGATACCGAATTTGACTTTAATCGTTATGCCAATTTAACGCAGCAAAAGTTTTATCAGCAAGAACCAGGTTTGAAGGATTACGCGGATCCGGGTATGATTCGGGTGTCTGCGGGTTTAACCGTGCAGTGGATCTCGCCAATGGGTCCATTAACATTTAGCTTGGCCAAAATCCTCAATAAATATGAGGGCGATGAGCAAGAAAACTTTAGTTTCAATATCGGAACAACATTCTAATAAGATTTAATTGAGGTAATAGAGAACATGTTTAAGCCAGCTTTATCGAAAACTGCAGTCGTGATCGCCAGCCTGTTGATGGTTGGCGCGGTATCCGCAAAAGAAATGAAAATTGCAGTGGTCGATTACAGTGCAGTGATGCAACAAATTCCACAAGCTGCAAAAGCCGAAGCAACTATTAATGGGTTGATCGGCGGCAAAATGGAAGAAGCCAAAAAGTTAGACAGCGATTTCAAATTCAACGTGGAAAAATTGAAACGTGACGGCGCAACTATGAGCGCTGATCAAAAGAAAAAATTGGAAGCGGATACCATGAAAATCCGTGACCAGTTAGAAGGCTTAGTTCGTCAAATCGACGAGACTCGTGCGAAAGCTTCTAACGAAGAACGTAACAAAATTATTGGCTTAATGAATTCTGCTGTTGAAGCGATCGCGGCGAAAGAACAATACGACATCGTATTGCAAAAAGGCGCAACTGCCTTTGTTAAAGCAGACTACGATATCACTTCAGCTGTTGTTGCTCAGGTTAGCAAAGCGAAATAATGGCTTTGTATACTCTGCAACAATTGGCTGAGTTATTGAATGCTCAGCTACATGGAGACGGCGCTATCACCATTAGCGCCGTTGCCACATTGGAAACTGCCACAACAGGTCAGATTTCTTTCTTAGCCAATAGCAAGTATCGGAAATTTTTAAGCGCAACCAGCGCAAGCGTCGTGTTGATAAAAGCCGATGATTTAGAGTTTTGTCCGACCGCCGCTTTAGTGGTTGCCGATCCTTATGTCGCTTTTGCCAAAGTCGCGCAGTTATTGGATAACACCCCAGCCTCAGCTGAGGGGATCCATCCGAGCGCTGTCATTGCTGATTCTGCTGTGATTGATCCGACGGCTCATATTGGGCCTCATGCGGTGATTAGCAAAGGCGCAGTGATTGGTGCAGATGTGCAAATTGGTGCTGGCACCTTTATCGGCGAATATGCGGTGATTGGCGATGGTTGTAAGTTGTGGGCAAATGTCAGTGTTTACCACCGAGTCCAAATTGGCCAACAAAGCATTATTCATAGTGGCGCAGTCGTAGGTTCAGATGGTTTCGGCTTTGCCAACCAACGCGGCCAATGGCTGAAGATCCCGCAAGTTGGCACTGTAATCATTGGTGAGCAATGCGAAATTGGCGCGGGATCCACCATTGACC
>CAZIPG010000222.1:0-1271 GCA_964540955.1 uncultured Rheinheimera sp. | reverse complement strand
GATCATCGATAACCTTGTGCATATTGCTCACAATGTGCAGGTGGGTGACCATACAGCGATCGCAGGCTGTACCGTGGTTGCAGGAAGTACTAAAATAGGCAAGTACTGCATCATCGGTGGTGCTTGCGCCATTAATGGTCATATCGAAATTTGTGATGGCGTGCATTTAACGGGGATGTCGATGATCACGAAATCGATCACCGAAAAAGGTATCTATTCGTCAGGAATGCCAGCAACTGCCAATCTGGAGTGGCGCAAAAACAGCGCACGTTATCGCCAACTTGACCAAATGTACCAACGTCTGCGCGATTTAGAGAAACAAGTGCAATCGGCGGCAGATGTCACACCGAGCGACAACGCCTAATAATTAGCGTTTGCTTTGCTTTGCTTTAAACAGAGGGTTTATTTTGACCAATTCATTAAACACTATTGAAATTCAAGAAATTATGGCTTTGTTGCCACATCGCTATCCATTTTTAATGATTGACCGCGTGATAGACTACACGCCGGGCGAATCACTCACTGCCATTAAAAATGTGACTGTGAACGAGCCTATTTTCACCGGCCATTTTCCAACCATGCCTATTTTTCCTGGCGTGATGATTTTGGAAGCCATGGCACAAGCCACAGGGATCTTGGGTTTCAAAACCGTCAGTGAACGCAGCGAAAATGAACTCTATTTGTTTGCTGGCATTGATGAAGCTCGTTTTAAGAAACCGGTAGTGCCGGGTGATCAGCTGGTGCTTGAGGTTAAATTCTTAAAAGAACGTCGTAACATGTGGAAGTTTTACGCTGAAGCCAAAGTTGATGGCCAAGTGGTCTGTTCCGCAGAATTGATGTGTGCAAGAAGAGAGCTTTAATATGATCCATCCAAGTGCAGTGATAGAAGCGAGTGCCAAAATTGGTCAAAACGTGCGAATTGGTCCTTTCAGCTACATTGGTCACAATGTTGTGATTGGCGATGACACCGTGGTTGAATCTCATGTGGTGATCAAAGGACCTACGACCATTGGTCGGGGTAACCACTTCTATCAATTCTCCAGTATTGGCGAGGCTTGCCAAGACAAGAAGTACAAGGATGAACCGACCGAATTGCGCATCGGCGATTACAATATTTTCCGTGAATCTTGTACGGTGCATCGGGGGACTATTCAGGATCAAGGGCTCACCAGCATTGGCAACCATAACTTGTTCATGGCTTATACCCACGTCGCCCACGATTGTATGATTGGCAATCACACTATTTTTGCCAACAATGCTTCGACGGCAGG
>CAZIPG010000221.1:0-4871 GCA_964540955.1 uncultured Rheinheimera sp. | reverse complement strand
TAAAACCTTAATTTTTAATGTAATTTTATAACAACATTCAGGGATCAAACATGCGAACAGCCTTCTATATATCCGACGGAACTGGGATCACTTCCGAAGTGTTCGGACACGCCTTACTCTCTCTTTTTGAAGCAGAATTTGACCATATTACTATCCCGTTTGTTGAAACTTTAGAAAAAGCTGAACAAGTGAAGCAACGGATAAACGATCGTTATAAAACTACTGGAGTTCGCCCTTTGGTGTTTCAAACCTTCGTTGATGAACAATTGAGAGCAATCATTAACAGCTCCGAAGGTTCTTGTTATGACTTTTTGAGTGTGTTTGTTGAGCCGATGCAGAAGGAATTAGGGGTGCTGGCAAAACCCAAAACGCACCGAACTCATAGCATCCATGAAAAAACCTATGACTTTCGGATCGATGCCGTGAACTATGCGCTGGCCAACGATGATGGCTCAAATCTGAAAGATTATGCCAAAGCGGATATTATTCTGGTTGGGGTATCGCGCTCTGGTAAAACGCCAACGAGTTTATATTTAGCGCTGCAATATGGCATTAAGGCTGCCAACTACCCTTTTGTCGAAGAAGATATGGATAGCTTCACCCTACCGCCAGCTTTGCGAGCTCATAAAGCCAAATTGTTTGGGTTGACGATTACCCCTGAACGATTGAGCCAAATTCGTGAACAACGCAGGCCGAACAGTCGTTATGCCTCACTGCGGCAATGCAAATTAGAATTAGCCGAGGTTGAAGCGATGTACAGTAAAGAACGTATCCCTTATCTCAATTCAACCACCTTATCAATTGAAGAGATAAGTGCGAAAATCATGGCTGAAACAGGGCTTAAACGCCAAAAGTATTAATTCAATCAAGGCAAAACATCAATTTGCTGAGCCCTAATAAAAGCGACCACCCGCACATCATCTGTGGGTGTGTCGATGGGCAGATAGCCAATCCCCTGCGGATCCGAAGCGATTTGTAAAAGAAGCTGCTCCGAAGACAGATGCACCATCGCATCCACGTTGCCTGTGAACAATAATCGAGACCAGTAAGACTGATACTGCGCCGCAGTTAGATTCATTAATTGCAGACAAAATTGTTGATGCGAAGCGGAATTCCGCGGCAAATGGTACAAATTGACTTTGCTGCCATCACTATAATGCTCGGTTTTACGCAAAAACAGCTGCGCAATTTGGCTAGGTGTAAAATCAGCGGTATTTCTCACATTCACCACGACTTTCAAATCCATAGCAAAGAGCGTTCCGCTGAGCAAAAAGCAGAAGAATAATGTCAGTCGCTCTATCGACTTAAAAGACAAAATCCACCCCCATTGAAAATCCGGTAAATGGGCCTTGGGTGTAACTACTGCCTTTAAAATAATCGGCTTTCAGTGCCATGCTGCTGGCGAAGTCATAACGCAGTGACAACACATTCATGGCATAACCCGGGTCATTCACTGCTTGGCTTATTTGGAATGCCAGGGGGACTAAAGGCGAAGGCGTCAGGTGACCAAGACCGGCTGCATGCGCTGCATTTTGCAGATAGCGTTCCCGATGAACCGTTATAATCACTTCATCAAATCGTCGAGACAACGCGATATATTGGCTGTAGGTGAAGGCATCGATACTTTGGGCGATGCCATATTGCGCTTTTTCCAGTTCAAATTTCCAATCCGCGTATTGCCAACGTGCGCCCCAAAATTGATAGCGGGCATTTTTATTCACGCTAAGAACGGCAAAGAATTCCTGCTGCAATAAAGGGTCGACACCGGAATTTGCCACAGCCTGTTGGATTGATGGCGAGAAAATAAAGTCATTCAGTTTTGGCCCCTCAGTTTTTGCTTCAAGTAAGCCACCGAAGAGTTCAAATTGCCGATAACTCAACACTAAGGACAACGATTGCATGGCATGCAAATCAATTTCGACACCCTCGTCGACGACATTTTTAAAAACATTGCCGTTGAATTCAGCCCAAATCAGCGAGTAACGTGCACTAAATTCATCAAAGGTCGTTTTCCCTTGATAACTCAAACCATCCGCAGTTTCGTATTCAAATCGCCAATAGGTCGCTTTCGGGAGTCTCGAATAATCATGAGCATACCCGACATATTGCACATCGGATTGCGAAAATAACGGCATTGAGATCCGACCCAGCCGTAATTGCTGATCATTCGCTAAATCAACACGCAAAAACGCCAAGGTAACTTCTGGCGTAAAGTCATTAGCCCCTTTGCCGATGATTTGGGTAGTAAAACTTAACTGAGAACCGAGATCACTTTGCGTCTGCAAACCAAATAAAGATTCATCATCCCAACTGAGCTTATCATCTTGATATAAACCCACGATATTCGGATTTTGTCGCTCGGCATTGATGGTACCAAGCCGAATGGAGCCAAAACCATGAAGGTCAATTTGCGCCCAACAACTGACAGAAATCAGACTGAGCAATACACTAAGTCGACTGAAGACAGGGAAAACGGATCTCAAAGCAAGTTCCTTCATTCATTTGGCTATGAACGGCAATCTGCCCCCCCAAGTTGGAGCGGACGATTCGGTAGACGATTGCTAAACCAAGTCCATTAGTCCCGGAGCCCAGTTTAGTGGTAAAAAACGGATCGAAGACATGTTTTTGTTGTTCAACCGAGATACCAACGCCTTGATCTTTACAACGCAACACCAAATCATCCGCCTCTTTTTTTAACTCAATACAACAGCTCCCTCCAAGGCTCATTGGATAGGCGTGATGAGCAACATTATTGAGTAAAGCACAGAGTATTTGATTAAATAAACCTGGGATGCTCTCAATAAATAGATCAGTTTCAATATCCATAAACACAATAACATTGGCTTCGGCTAACTGACGTTGTTGACTTATCACGATTTCACGAATGAGCTCGGAAAGATTAAATGGGCGCGCGGCTTCACTAGTCTGTTCCTTGGCTAACAATTTGAAATTGGTGATTAACAATGAAGCTCGGTCGGCATTGTGAGTGATCAAGGATATGGCTTCTTGTAATTGAGCAATCCGGTCTTGAAGCTGTTGCCGACTTAGCTTGCTGCTGGTCAAATCTTCGTTGATTTTTTTTACAATATCACTCATGCAAGTGACACTGGTAATGATAATCCCTAAAGGCGTATTAACCTCATGCGCGACCCCAGAAACTAGGCTGCCTAATGAGGCTTGTTTTTCCGATTGCAGCAATGCTTCTTGCGTGATTTTTAAATGGGTCAAAGCAGCTTCGGTTTTGTCTTTTTCCTGAAGCAATTGCTGTCGCGATTCTGAAATCAGTTGCAAATCGCCTGAAAGCCTTGCTGAAAGCGCCACAATACTAAGCGCAACCTCTTCAAATTCATCCCGTAATCCTTCAACTGGGTTTTGTAAGATACTGTCTTTACTGGTAATTGCTTGGAACAATGCTGAATTAATCTTTTTGATCGGCAGCAATACCAGGCGATTTAAAGCAAAGCTCAAGCCAACGGCTAACAGCACGAGCATCAACATCAGCTCGGTCATTTGCCGCCAAATAATGTCCTGCAATTTGGTTACTATATAATCTTGGTGGTCTACCGCAATCAGCTGACCTACTTGCTGTTTGACACCCGCCACGTCGACAAATATTGGCCGACTTAACTGAATTTTTTGTTGTTGACTGGCTTGTTGTTGACTGGCTTGTTGCTGGGGCGCGAACTCAGTTTTAAAACTGTATTGGTTGCCCGAGTTATCCTCAATGGTGATACTGGAAAACGCCTCATCATGTCGATATGGCGCCAAAATAATTTCTAAAGACCCTGCGTTAAAATTCCAGGTATCAATCGCAACAGCACTCGCGATAATGTCTAAGGTATGATCAAGATAGAGTTGATGTTGTTGATTGAGCGTTCTTGAATTCTGCCACAGAAAAAAACCAGACATTAAAAATTGACAAATCACCAAGATCGCCGCCACAACAATCAGCAATTTCCCGGTTAAATTTAGACGCAGTGTCCCAAAATCCCGCAATATCAATGGTTAGCTTCCCTGATAAGTGGTTTTACAAATTGCAGTGTAGACGCCCTTTTTCAACTTGTCTGCTGGCAGAATTGTAAAAATGCGTTGCTAAATCAATGAAACGATTGATCCCTTAGCAAGCTAACCAATTGCTTTGGCGGCATGGATAGCAAAGCGCCGTCCCGCTTACGCTCTTCTTCAATCTGTTGCACGTATTTAACAATAGCAGCATTAATAGGTGTCGCCACACCCACTTGTTGGCCCAATCTGACTACTGCCCCATTGAGGAAATGAATTTCAGAAGCACGCCCGGCTTGAAAATCATCCCACATGCTACTTCTAGCGTCAGGGGCAATCGCCAACATCGGTTTGGCAAGCAATCGAAATAGAGGTGTTGGCGCTCGCAAGATGTGTGGCAACCAATGCACGGGGACTTTCGCAAATCGATAGGGTTTAACCGCGAGAGCATCGCATACCAGCAACCACTCGGCCATGGCATCGGCAAGTACTCGTCGCAGCTGTCCATTCAGTAATTGTTGCTGTAGAGGTAAATCGCTTAATGCATTGAGAGCATTATTCAAATTTAACAATAATTTACCGTATTCGACAGCTTTGATATCCGAGATTGGCTGCACTTCAAGCCCAAATTTTTGCCAAATTTGTTGCAGTAAATGTAATTTTTCATCCTGATGATGCGGCCAAAGTAAGGCTCCACTGGTGGCTTTACAAAAATTTGCAGGTGATTTTTTGATCACATTAAAAGGCACTATAGCGCGGTAGATGGGATTGGCTAATTTTGCAGAGATAGCATCCACGACTCCGACGCCATTTTGCAGCGCCACAATGGGCACTTCAGGTCGGACAGAATGGGCAAGTTGCGGAAGAAT
>CAZIPG010000220.1:0-4872 GCA_964540955.1 uncultured Rheinheimera sp. | reverse complement strand
TCAACCAAAACACTCACCAAGGGCATATGCGAAACTAATAAAATTCGCGCATCGGGTTTAGTGGCTAACAACGCATCCACATAAAGTTGCACTTGCAAGCAGTCGCCTTCTGGAATTAACTCTGCTAAGGTTTCAATAGTAGGTTTTGCAGATTGCGCATGCCACATCAATTCGGCTGTTTGTGTGGTGCGCACGAAAGGACTGTGCAAGATATAATCGAAAGCTTGGTAGTGGCAGGCCAACCAATTTGCCATTTGGGCAACATCGGCTCGTCCTCTGGCTGTTAACTCACGTTGACTATCTTGACTGCGAAGAGGCTCAGCATCACCATGCCTCATGATAACCAAATTGACCATTGTGCACACCATTGTCGACTTATCGCCCAGTGCGAAAAGTGTGCGCTATGATAAAGAAAGATCGCGCGAACAGTAACTGTTAATAAAGCATAAAACCAAAATTTTATATTCCTGTTTGATATGATGAGCTGCCGTTCGACTCGTCAATCGCTGCCGAGAACGAGGCTAGAATTGAATAAATCGCAAGTCATTCACAGTACGAACGATCATCGCAGCTATCTGTCGTTGACCCTCGACAACGGTCTGAAAGTTTTAGTGGTGGAACAAGCTGATGCCGAAAAAAGCGCCGCCGCAATGGCGGTCAATGTTGGCCATTTTGATGATCCCATTGATCGAGAAGGATTGGCGCATTTCCTGGAGCATTTGGTATTTTTAGGTTCCACAAAGTTTCCAGATCCGGCTGATTATCAACAATTCATTGCCGCCAAAGGCGGTAGCCACAATGCTTGGACTGGCACAGAGCATTCTTGTTTTTATTTTGATATCGATGACAAAAGCTTTGCCCAAGGGCTTGAACGATTTGCCGATATGCTCGGCGCCCCCCTGCTCAGTGAAGAAGCCGTAAACAAAGAACGTCAAGCCATCGAAGCTGAGTTTTCGATGAAACTGAAGGACGATGGCCGCAGAATTTATCAAGCGCACAAAGAGACCATCAATCCTGCGCATCCTTTTGCTAAATTTTCAGTGGGTAATTTGCAGACTTTGGATGATCGGCCACATGAATCTGCGCAGCAAGCCGTGCGCAAATTCTACCAAAGCCAATATAGCGCCAAACGCATGTCACTGGTGACGGTGAGCAGCCTCCCTCTCAAACGACAAGTCGAATTAGTCCAATTGCATTTTTCCGACCTCCCTGCAGAATTACCGGCTAAACCAGCACTTGCTGACCCCCTGTATTTGCCAGAACACTTAGGGATCCAACTGAATATCCAACCGCATAAACCGACCCAACGCTTGGTGCTTAGTTTTGCTCTGCCAGATATTCAACCTTGGTATCGTTATAAAATTATCAGTTTTTTAGCACATTTATTGGGGGATGAAGGCGCAGGCTCCCTGCTCAGCGTGCTAAAAACCGAAGGTTGGGTGAATGCGCTGAATGCAGGCGGAGGAATTGACGGCAGTAACTATAAAGACTTCACCATTGCCTATGAATTAACACAGCAAGGATTTGCACATATTCAACAAATCACTCAGTTATCTTTTGCCTTTATTCAACTGCTGAAACAATCGGCATTTCCGCAGGAATTATTTTTGGAAAGACAAAAGCTTTGTCAGTGGAGCTTTCTCTATCAAGAACCGCGGTCAGCCTTACAACTTGCTAGTGATCTGGCGATAAATTTACAGCATTACCCAGAAGAAGATTATATTTTTGGCGACTACCGCATGGAGTTTCCACCTGAGCATCTCTATCGGCAAATCCTCAGTTACTTCCGTGCAGATAATCTGCGGATCATGCTGATAGCGCCAGAAGTGAAGGTTGAGCAACAAGCCCGCTGGTATCATACCCCTTATAGTGTTGAACGTTTGGATCCTGCTTGGTTAGCAACACTTGCGGAAGTTCAAAGTAATCCAGAACTAAAGTTACCGGCGCAGAACCCCTATATTGTCGGACATCTTAATTTACTGCCACTGCACGCCCATCAACATCATCCAGTCAACATCTGCCAAAAGCCCCATTTAGCCCTATGGTTCAAAGCAGATACTGACTTTAATAGCCCCAAGGGCCATATCTTTTTGCAACTCACCTTACCCAATACGGTGCAATCCATTTTGCAATTGGCGTTTACGAAGTTATGGCTGGAACTATTTTTAGACCGGATTAATGAACATTTTTATGCCGCCACGACGGCAGGCCTCAGTTACAACATTTATGTCCAGCAGCATGGCCTCACTTTGCATAGTAGCGGCCTTTCAGGCAATCAAATTACGCTGCTGCAGGATATTTTGCAGCAGATGGAAGACCACAGCTATTGCCCAAATCGACTCGAAGAAATTAAAACTCAATTGATCAGACATTGGCATAACCAAGTAAAAAATAAGCCAATTAGTCAGTTATTTAGTCACTTATCAAGCTTATTACAGCCGATGAATCCAAATAGTGAGCTGTTAGCAGAAGCTTTGAAGAGTGCTAATCAACAGCAGTTTCAAGAGTTCTGTCAATCGATGCTTGCCAAGGTTCATATCGAAGGCTTAATGCTGGGAAATTGGAGTAAACCGGAAGCGAAAACATTACAGCAAATGCTGGAACTTTGGCTGAGCAATAGACCTAGCTTGGGCGAGAAACAACCAAGATTAAGTTACAGCATTAACCAGCTAGGGCCAGTTTGGTTACAACAAGAGGTCAATCATGATGACCACGCCTTGGTGATTTATTTACCTGCCAAAGACCGCACCCCCCGCAGTATGGCGTTATTTATGCTTGCGAATCATTTGATTTCCCCTGAATATTTCCATGCCTTGCGCACCGAGCAGCAACTGGGCTATTTGGTGGGTACTGGTTATGTCCCAATGAACTTAAAGCCGGGGATCGCCTTTTACATTCAATCCCCCAAGGTTGCTCCTGCCGATTTATATTATTCGACGGTCATTTTTTATCGACGGTTTTTAGAAGAATTGCCGGATTTGACTGCGAAAGAATTTGCGGGCTTAAAACAGGGTTTACAAGGACAATTGAAGGAACGCGATACCAGTTTGGCTGCCCGAGCAAAGCGGATCTGGCTAGCGATCGGTCAAGGCGATCATGAATGCCGACTAACGCAGCAAATTTTACAAGAACTGCAAGAACTCACACTGAGCACATTTGTTAATTTTTGCTATGAATTATTAGCTCCTGATTACGATGCCTTATTCATGGCAACTGGCGATTCCCCTCAACACACGCATATGCGAAGTTTAAAAAATGAGGAATTTGCAGATTTACTGAAGCTAGAAACTGATTCGCTTTGACAGCAGATTTAAATTTCTATAATTTAAATCTGTGTCAGTCGAACAGTGCCAAAAAATTGAATAAAAACAATAATAACTTTAATTACCTTGCCTTTATTCTTATGGCTTTAATAGCACCGCCTACTTATGCCGCAAGCTGGCAAGAGTCGATGCCGTATGTTCTGACGTCAATTTTATTTTTTTCCTTTGGCGCATTGCTATTAGCTCACTTATCTATTTTAAAAATGCGCAGATACCAGCGTCGCCTCGAACAAAGCGAAGAACGCCTGCGTTTATCGTTGTGGGGCAGCGGCGATGAATTATGGGATTGGAATATTGCTGAAGGTAAATTATTCCGCTCGAGTTCTTGGCAAAATCCCGTTGATTTAACACCTGAAACCAACCAATTCCCCCCTAATCGCGACAATATTCATCCGTTTGACCTTGAACGGGTGACTGATCAACTTTATCAACATTTGGCAGGCGATACCCCATACTTTGAGGCTACTTATCGTTTAAGAGCCAATGATGGGACTTGGATTTGGGTACTCGACCGCGGCAAAGTGGTGTCAATGGACGCTGATGGCGTCGCCACTCGGATGACTGGCACCTTAAAAAACATCCACCTGCTGAAACATACCGAAGAGCGCTTAGAACTCTTTGCCCGTTGTTTAGAAAATATCTCCGATGCGGTTGTCATTTGTGACACCAACTTTATTGTGTTGGAAGTGAATCAATCCTTTAGTGAAATTACTGGTAAACAACGTGAGCAAGTCATCCGTAAACCCTTTGACTTAGCGATGTACCCGAGTCGTTTTTTACAGGAAATTGGCAAAACACTGCAAGAGCACGGTTCTTGGCAGGGAGAAATTCAAGATCAGAGGCAAAATAACGAAATTTATCAAGCTGAACTGAGCTTTGATATTGTGCGAGATGAACACGGCCAAATCACTCAGTATGTTGCGGTATTTTCTGATATTTCAGAAAGGAAACGCCGTGAAGCTGAATTAAGCCGTTTAGCCAATTCCGACACATTAACCGGCCTACCCAATCGAGCTGTGTTTTCGGCAGAATTAAGTCGATTGGTTGACCGCGAAGAACGACATGCGCTGTTGGTTTTTGATTTAGATAATTTCAAAAAAATTAACGACTCTTTGGGCCACCATCTAGGCGATAATTTACTGATCAAACTAGCCGAACGCTTGACCAAGCTAACCAAACCGAAAGAGCGTTTATATCGGCTTGGTGGTGACGAGTTTGCCATCCTGCTTGAGAGCACCAACGATATCCATCTCATCACCAGTTTGGCGAAAGAATTACTGAAACAAATTAACCAACCATTTTTTATTC
This sequence comes from uncultured Rheinheimera sp., assembly GCA_964540955.1. GTDB lineage: Bacteria > Pseudomonadota > Gammaproteobacteria > Enterobacterales > Alteromonadaceae > Pararheinheimera. The sequence goes on along the minus strand of CAZIPG010000220.1, from coordinate 241 downwards.
ACCAACATGAGCTTGCTGTCACCAGCAGTATTGGTATCGTGCTGTATCCAGAAGATGGTAAAGATCCTGAGGCGCTGCTGCGTAATGCCGATACCGCGATGTATCATGCCAAAAATGATGGCGCCAATCGTTATTTGTTTTTCAATGATTCAATGAATAAGCTGGCGGTTAAACGGCTACAGCTGGAAAACCTTATCCGCCATGGTTTGAAAGAGAACTATTTTACGGTTTATTACCAACC
>CAZIPG010000219.1:0-4879 GCA_964540955.1 uncultured Rheinheimera sp. | reverse complement strand
TCGCTGTTCGTGCTGCGCGTAGCGCAGGCAATATTATCGCTCGTGCTTCTGGCCAGTTAGACATGGTTCAAACCACCCAGAAAGGCACCAATGACTTCGTTACCAACGTGGATAAAGAAGCTGAACAAGCTATCGTGCAAATCTTACGTAAGTCCTACCCAGATCACGATATCGTGGCTGAAGAAGGTGGCGATTACGGCAGTAACAATAGTGATTACCAATGGATCATCGACCCGCTCGATGGTACCGCAAACTTCATCAAAGGCATTCCTCATTACGCAGTTTCTATTGCGCTGCGCTACCGTGGCAAATTAGACCAAGCAGTCATTTTTGACCCACTGCGCGGTGAAGTGTTCACGGCAAGTCGTGGTGGTGGCGCTCAGCTGAACGGTCGTCGTATTCGTGTAAGCAATGCCAATGAATTAAGTGGCACCATTTTAGCGACTGGGTTCCCATTCAAACATAAACATCATTTAGATGCGTATAGCGAATGCTTCAAATCGATGCTGACTTCAGCATCGGATATCCGTCGCACTGGCTCAGCTGCACTGGATTTAGCATATGTTGCTTCAGGTCGGTTTGATGGTTTCTGGGAAATTGGTTTAAAACCTTGGGATTTTGCGGCAGGTGAGCTGATCCTGCGGGAAGCAGGTGGCTTGGTGAGTGACTTTGTCGGTGGCAACAACCATCTGAAGAGTGGCAATATCGTCGCTGGCAATCCAAAAGTATTAGCGGCTATGTTAAAAACCATTCGTCCGCATCTGACCGAATCTTTGATGAAATAATTGACGGTTTTGCTCAAAAAGCCTTGTGAAATCACAAGGCTTTTTTGTTTACAATCGGTAACCCTGCATCGCGCCAAGCACTAAAACCACCTGCCAAACTAATCACATCTAAATAGCCCATTTTTTGTAATGTATCCGCAGCTAAGGCAGATCTAAAGCCTCCACCGCAGTATAAAACCAAGGTTTTCGTTTTATCTGGAATGGTTGTTTCAATATCGCGCTCGATAATACCTTTCCCCAGATGAAGAGCATTTGGCAAATGGCCGGCTTGCCATTCATGATCTTCTCTGACATCAATCAAGATAAAATTCTGATCTTGCTGCTGCATCTCAGCAATGGACCACTCGGGCACTCGGCTTTTGGCATCGGCAACTAACAACAAAAAACCAGCACTATGTTGTTTACTCATGATGTTGTTCCTCGTCTTTTCTAATACGCGCAGTGCGATGAGCATATACAGAAATGGATTTGGGTGAAATACTTTGAATAATATAACCTTAGGCCATCCGTAAATAAAAAAACCGGCAGAAGCCGGTTTTTTATTTCAGTTGAGTCTTACAAAGAAGGCGTATCAGCGCCTTCTTTCTCCACAACAGTTGGCATCAAGTCTTCACGCGAAGCACCTAAAATCACAGCTAGTGCACTCGCAACAAAGATTGAAGAATAGGTACCGATCGCAATACCAAACAACAATGCAGTGGCAAAACCATGGATCATGGCACCGCCCATCGTGAACAGCACAATTAAGGTTAAGGCAGTCGTGAATGAAGTCATGGTGGTACGGCTTAACGTCGAAGTGATTGCCTCATTGACGGTTTCATCCACTGTCGCATCGCGTAATTTGCGGAACATTTCGCGGATCCGGTCAAACACAACGATGGTATCGTTGATGGAGTAACCAATCAGTGCCAATATCGCTGCAAGAACAGTTAAGTCGAATTCCATGCCAGTGATGGAGAATAAGCCAAGTGTGATAATCACATCATGTAATAACGATGCGACTGCTCCTACAGAGAAACGCCATTCAAAGCGCATTGCCACATAAATCAGGATGCCGACCAACGCCATTAGAACGGCTAAAAAGCCATCTTCTTTCAGTTCATTACCAACAGAAGCACCGACCACATCGACTTTACGCACTGTCACAGGCGTTGCAGCAACTTCATTGATCGCTGAAAGGATTTGCTCACCAATAGCTTTTTGTTCAACGCCAGGGCGTGGAGCTATACGGATCATGACTTCTTGGCTATTACCAAAATACTGAACTTGAGCATCCGGAAAACCACGCTCAGCTAAAGAAGCTCGAACTTTGGTTAAATCGGCCTGTTCGTTAAACGCAACTTCAATGACAGTACCACCAGTGAAATCCAAACCAAAATTTAAGCCCTTAATACTTAAACTCAGAATTGAAGCAAGGACCAGTACCAGTGAGAAAATTAATGCTGGCCATTTGAAGCGCATAAAATTGAGTGAATCTTTAAAAATAAACAATCTCATAAATGCCCCTTAAACTGGAAGATCTGCAGAACGACGTTGACCCCAGACCGCATTGATAATCAAGCGAGTCACCACGACAGCAGTGAAAATTGAAGTCAAAATACCTAATGCAAGCGTGACAGCAAATCCTTTGACTGGACCAGTTCCGATGCCAAACAAAATTAATGCAACTAATAAGGTCGTCAAGTTAGAGTCGAAGATTGTGGCAAATGCTCTATCATAACCTTCATGGATGGCTTGAATTGCTGAGCGACCGCTGGCAAGCTCTTCCCGGATCCGTTCGAAGATCAGAACGTTTGCATCGACTGCCATACCGACTGTTAAAACTATCCCGGCCATACCAGGTAATGTTAATGTGGCACCAGGGATCATGGACATTACACCGATTAACAGCACTACGTTAGCGGCAAGTGCGATATTCGCCACTACACCAAACCATTTGTAGTAGATGATCATGAATGCGAGGACTGCAATCATGCCCCACATAATCGCATTCATACCTAATTCGATATTTTCTTTACCAAGGCTCGGGCCAATAGTGCGTTCTTCAACAATTAAAATCGGGGCGATGAGGGCACCGGCGCGTAACAAAACTGCTAGGTTTTGTGCCTCACCAGGAGCGTCTAAGCCTGTGATCCGGAAACTACGTCCCAAAACCGCTTGAATAGTAGCAACACTGACAACTTCTTGCTTTTTCTCAAGAATTGTTTTGCCATCAGCATCTTTTTTGGCTGTTGGTTTATATTCGATGAAGACTGTTGCCATCGGTTTACCAATCGCTGTTTTAGTCGCAGCAGTCATACCGTTGCCACCTTTGGCATCCAAATCGATATTCACTTGCGGACGGCTGTACTCATCAAAACCAGAATTAGCGCCAACAATATGGTTACCAGTTAAGATCACTCGTTTTTGTAAGACTACTGGATTTCCTGAGCGGTCATAGAAAAGTTCGGAATTCGGAGATAAACGACCAGCAACTGCACTTTGTACATCGGCATTTTCATCCACCAAACGGAATTCAAGAGTCGCAGTGGCACCTAAAATTTCTTTCGCACGAGCCGTGTCCTGGATCCCTGGTAATTGCACCACAATACGTTCAGCACCTTGACGCTGTACAAGCGGTTCAGCAACGCCAATCGCATTGACGCGGTTACGGATAATCGTGATATTTTGCGCAACAGCATCTTCCCGCAGAGCTTTCATTCGTTGCTCACTAAAAGTGGCAATTAATGTCATATCTGGGCCTTCTGTGAAGGTCATTTCGGCATCTTTTGCTGTCAGAGCTTTTTTAGCAGCTGCGACATCTTCCTCAGAACGTAACGTGATGACCACTTGTTGCTTGGTTAAATCCGCTTTTACAGAGGCGTATCTAACCTTGGCTTCGCGTAAATCAGAACGGTAAATCTGCTCTAAATCATTGATATTTTTATCAATCGCAGTTTTCATATCCACTTCCATCAAGAAGTGAACACCGCCACGCAAATCTAGACCCAATTTCATTGGAGCTGCACCGATGCTATCTAACCAAGCAGGTGTTGCCGGCGCTAAATTTAATGCGGTGACAAATTTATCGCCTAGTAATTGCTCAGCAATTTCACGCGCTTTTAACTGATCTTCAGTGCTTAAGAAACGCGCTAAGATTTGACCTTTTTCTAGTGAAATACTTTTTACTGGCAGATTTTGTTTAGCAAATTCATCAGTGACTTTGGTCACTGTTTCAGAACTAACTTCAGCACCACGGACAGCACTGATTTGTAAGGATGGGTCACTTGGATAAATGTTAGGTAAGGCGTACAGCATGCTGACGCCCATCACCAAAAACACAATCAAATAACGCCAAATGGAGTTTTGATTTAACACAGTAATGTCCTTGTCAGGCTAGGATCAAAGCGACTTCATGGTGCCTTTAGGCAACACGGCAGAAATTGCACCTTTTTGCACTGTGACTTCAGTAGTATCGTTCAATGCAATCACAACAAAATCTTTGTCATCCGCAATTTTAGTGATGCGACCCACGATACCACCACCTGTTAACACTTCATCGCCTTTTGCTAATGCACTCATCAATGCTTTATGTTCTTTCACGCGTTTGGATTGTGGGCGGATAATCATAAAATAGAAAAACACACCTAATACCGCCAACATGATAAATGGTTCAAAACCTGAACCTTGTGCGGCTGGTGCAGCTTGGGCATGGGCCTCAGCAATAAATAAACTCATAATATTCCCCTTAATTTTAAATTTACTAGTTAACTTTATCCGTTACCAAAGGAGTGTTGCAGCATATTGCATTTCCCACCCCAATGATTTACGGGGGTAACGATTTATCGTTATTCTGTTTTCGCTTCAACTAATGGTGGCAGTTGATCTAGCGCCGGAACCGGTAAATTCCGTTTTGCATAGAAATCAGCGACAAAAGCATCTAGTTGTCCAGCTGCAATTGCTGTACGTAGCCCTTTCATTAGTTGTTGATAGTGGTAAAGGTTATGAATGGTATTTAACCTTGCCCCTAAAATCTCATTGCATCTATCTAAGTGATGTAAATATGCCCGAGAATAATTTTTACAAGTGTAACAGTCACAATTTTCATCTAAAGG
>CAZIPG010000218.1:0-4918 GCA_964540955.1 uncultured Rheinheimera sp. | reverse complement strand
AACAAAGCACTGAATATCAAACGTTCTGGCAACGATTGGCTTCAGGCGAGCCGCTAAAAGGCACTTATCAGCGAATTGATAAATCCGGCCATTCGCTCTACCTCGAAGCGACTTACTTTCCAGTGAAAGATGCGCAAGGTCAGGTTTGTAAAGTGGTGAAAATCGCTAATGATGTGACCGAGATGCACACACGGATGGTCAGTAAAGAGCAAACTTACAACGCCATCGACCGCTCTATGGCAATCATCGAATTTACCCCTGAAGGCAAAATTCTGACGGCAAATATTAATTTTCTTAACACCATGGGCTATCGGTTAGAGCAAATCACCAATCAGCATCATCGCATGTTTTGTTATGATGATTTTTATCGCGATCATCCGAGGTTTTGGCAGGAAATTGCTGCGGGACAGTTTAAATCTGGGCGCTTTGAACGAGTGGATAGCAAAGGTCATAAAGTGTGGTTAGAAGCCAGTTATAACCCAATCTTCGATACTGAAGGTCGAGTCTACAAAATCGTGAAATTTGCTGCGAATATCACAGAACGAGTCGCTGCAACGATGGAGGCTGTCGAACTGGCTGCTGCTACATCCGAGCAAACCTCTCAAATTGCCAGTAATGCCGTCACAGTATTGCATGAAGCCGTTGAAACCTCGCATCAAATTGCCAATCAAGTACAAGAGGCAACCAATCTTGGCAATAAGCTGATGACACAATCGAAAAGTATTAATGAAATTGTCGTGACTATCCGCGCCATTGCGGATCAAACCAATTTATTGGCTTTAAATGCTGCGATTGAAGCGGCTCGAGCAGGCGACGCTGGACGAGGATTTGCGGTTGTTGCTGATGAAGTGAGGAAGTTAGCGGCAAGAACTGCGAGCGCAACGACTGAAATTACCCAAGTAGTTGGCAATAATACAACCTTGATTGCCAATATGGAGAAAGAGTTGAGTGCAATAAATGATATTGCACTACACGGCGAAGATAGCATTAATCAAGTTGCCAGTGGCCTAGAAGATGTGGGGGCTGGGGTCAATCGGTTTGTCGGTATGGTGGTGGCTCTCAAATCAAGATAAAACGACAGTTTAAGCGGGCATTGATCATTCAATTTTAGTATTGGATAGAATTCTCATTTGTTTTTTTAAATCACTCTAGTTGCCTTAATCGGTATTTTTAATTATTTTTTGGGCGGTTTTACTTTCCTAAACTACACTGAAAAAGCGAATACGACGCTCAGGAGTTTAGATGATGAAAAAAACCTTGATCCTCTCTGCAGTTTGTTGGTTTTGCTCACAAGGGATTGCTGCGCAAGAAATTGCAGTCATAGTCCATCCATCCAATCAGCAGGCTTTGGCTGATGCAGATATCAAAAATTTGTTTACCGGCCGGCAAAAAAGTTTTGCTGATGGTAAACCCGCGATAATCCTCAATTTAACGGCAGGAGACGCAACTCAGTCAGCATTCAATAATAAAGCGCTTGGCCGCTCTGATGCTCAACTCAAAGCATTCTGGTCTAAGGTGATGTTTACAGGCAAAGGCAGTCCACCGAAAGAAGTCAACGCCAGCGAGATGCTAAAACTGGTTGCTGAAAATCCATCAACGATTGGGGTGATTCCTGCAAGTGAAGTTACGCCCGCAGTGCGCGTAGCCATCACTTACTGAGGAGGGCATTATGTTGAAAATTTTATGTTGTCTTAGCTTGATACTAAGCTCTGTTGCCATGGCGAATGATCGCATACAGATCAGTGGTTATGGTTCATTGGTTGCCGGGAAAGTTGTAGGCGGAGAAGTTGATCCATCAGGCGAGAAAGAGTTCCAAGTTGATTTTTACGATTATGCGTTTTACACCGAGGATATCGATTTCGAGCAGGAGTCCATGGTTGCTTTGCAAATGCGCGCAGAAATCATGGCTGATTTGTCGGCGACGATTCAATTAGTCGCTAAAGGTGCGGATGGTTGGCAACCCGATGTCGATTGGGCTTATCTGAGCTATCAAGTCGGTCAAGATGGTTCACTCATGGTGGGGCGACGGATGTTGCCGATGTATTATTTTTCCGAATATATGGAGGTTGGTTATGCCTATCCTTGGATCAGGCCTCCAGCCAACTTGTATTGGTGGGAGATCACTCAATTCAACGGCATTACCTATAATCATGCCTTTCACGTGAACGATTGGACCATCAGCCCAAGTGTGTTTGCAGGTAGAGAGACGCAAAGGGACATTAAATCCCATGATTTTTGGCGCAATCGTGGCGGTTATTATTTCCCTGAGCAAGGGATTTACATTAACGGCACTGCTGATGTCACTTGGAGTAAAATTTTAGGTGTGAATGTTGCTTTTAGTAATGATTGGATTGATTTAAGAGCCTCCTATTTTAGAACTCACTACAACACTACGGCTGAAGTTTTTTACCGAGATGAATTTGACTTAGATGGCGATGGCACCATAGATCAAGTGATTGAGCGTCGTTTTAACCCTGACGGTTCACCGATGATTTCAGGCGACTGGCCATTAACCGATTTTGATTTAGATTTTATCGGTCTTGGCGGGAGTTTTACCTTTGAGTATGTCACTTTGTTGTTCGATTATAACTATGTGATGTATGACGATGGCTACGGCTCGAAATTCCCAACTTATTACGTGAGTGCTGTTTACAACCATGAACTTTGGCAGCCATACATCGGCTTATCTTCGGCGAAATTGGAGCTTAGTAAAGATTGGCAAGGGTTCGGCACTGGCGATGCAGAAGAGCATCAAATCTTAACCTTAGGCGTCCGATATAATATTGGCGCTGAAGCAGCCATTAAGGTTGAATATAATGATTTTTCTGACAAAGGCGATCGTTCACCTTGGTATGATTTCAGCTACCACAATGATGCAAGATTACTGAGTGTGGGTATTGATTTCGTGTTTTAAATCTTTGTTGTGAGACTGAATCTGTATAACGCTGAATACGATCATAGAAAATTCACAATCAATTTGATTGTTATAAAAAGCCCTACATGATGAAGGGCTTTTTTGTTGGCGGTTTTTACAGGCCGTTTAAGTAGAGAGTGCAATTTCAGTGAACTATTCCGCCAGATGCTTCGTTTATTGCCATTATGGTCCCGCTAAATAAACAATCGATGCAATTAGCCCAAGTAGTCTGGTTTAAACGTGATTTGCGGATCAGCGATCATCAGCCCTTATATCAAGCAAGTTTGGCTGGGCCAGTGATCGCGTTTTACGTGATTGAAGATGAATATTGGCAACTAAACGACACCAGTAATCGGCAATGGTTGTTCATTAAAGATTGCTTAGTTGAACTCTCGCATACCCTAGAAAGCCAAGGGGGGCAGTTGCTGGTTTTTCGGGGGGCGGTTTTAGATGTTCTGGATTTACTTCACCAGACCATTGGCCAATTTACGCTCTACAGCCATGAAGAAACTGGTAATCTTTGGACTTATCAACGCGATATCGCTGTCAGCAATTGGTGCAAGCAACGCAATTTAAGTTGGCTGCAGTACCAACAATTTGCGGTATTTCGTGGCAAAAAATTCTGTCGAAAGCCCAAGACCGTGAAGTCTGCCAATATAAACGGAGCCAATTTAAACGGGGCTCATGCGCACTCGATCGCTTCAAAAAATAAGCCTCAGCAGATGTCAGGCCCGCCGCAAAGTTGGCAACAACGCTGGGAAAAATTTGTCAGTGCTGCACCATGGCCAAAACCTTCTCTGCAAATGAATGGTTTACAATATGCAGCGCAAATCCAGCAATTTTTTGCCGAACATCAAGCGAATTGTGCAGTAGAACTGCTGAGCCCTTTGCAGTTACCTGAGTTTGTTTCTGAGGATCCGATGCCGCTCGTGCAAGGGCAAGTCGGGGGGCGAACTGCGGGGGTGCGACTCTGCCAAAGTTTTTTAAAGGATCGGGGCAAACAGTATCAAGCAACGATCAGTTCACCATTAACGGCAGAGTGGGGCTGTTCTCGCTTAAGTCCACATTTGGCTTATGGCACTATCAGTATCCGAGAGTTATTGCGGCAAGTGCAAAAAGCCCAGCAGCAACATCGACAACAGCTATCTCTAGGCAACAAGTGGCAACGAAGCCTCAGGGCTTTTTATTCCCGGCTCGTGTGGCATTGTTATTTTATTCAAAAGCTAGAGTCTAATCCTCAAGCGCAAGTGCAAAATATGCATCAGTTATATAATCAATTGGATCGGCCATTTGATGCGGAAAAATTGCGCTGTTGGCAGCAAGGGCAAACAGGCTGGCCGTTGGTTGATGCTTGTATGCGTTATTTAACTGTCAACGGTTGGATCAATTTTCGGATGCGAGCGATGCTGGTTTCAGTTGCTTGTTACAGTCTCAAATTGCCTTGGCAACCAGTTGCTGAATGGCTAGCCAAACTCTTTATCGACTATGAACCTGGTATTCATTACCCGCAAGTGCAGATGCAAAGCGGAACCAACGGCAACCAGGTCCTCAGAATTTATAACCCACTGAGTCAGGCGCAAAACCTTGATCCTCAGGGAGAATTTATCAGGAAGTGGGTACAAGAATTGGCAGAGGTGCCAACCACCTGGATTTTTGCTCCCGAACAAATGCCAGAGGAATTGCGCAGGCGTTATGGCTGTGAACATTATCCTAAACCTTTAGTCGATTTCACATGGGTTCATCGCGAAGCCAAAGCAGAAATCACGGCGTTAAGACTAAGTGCTCAGGGGGCGCAAGCAGCAAATTCGAAATTGGCTTTACCATCCAGCATGTCAAAAGTGACCAAAGACAGCAGACAAGCACAACTGAATTTATTTACTGACTAACCACCAAAAATTTAGCAAATGGGCGAAAGAAGGTGGAAGCAGAAGGATTTGATTATTACAAAGATTGGTGCGTCCTAGTGGACTCGAACCACCGACCCCCACCATGTCAAGGTGGTGC
>CAZIPG010000217.1:0-4994 GCA_964540955.1 uncultured Rheinheimera sp. | reverse complement strand
AAAATCTCATTTCGATTTTGTCGCTCAGCCACTTGCAGGACCTTGTTATGCCAGCAGCCACTTTATCGCGCATGTTACGCATCACTCCACAGCAATTACGAGCCTTTGAAGCCACGGCTCGCTTAATGTCGGTGACCAAAGCAGCGCAAGAGCTGTGTGTCAGTCAGCCCACTATTTCTGTGCAACTGAAGGAGTTGGCGACCACGCTGAATGAACGTTTAATTGAAACTCGGGGGCGCCAGCTGTATTTGACCCAAGCCGGTGAGGAATTGGCAGCCGCGATCCGTGAAATCGCGGGCTGTTGGCAACGTTTTGAAGGTCGTCTGGCCGCAATTAACGGTTTAATCAATGGTCGGCTTAAGCTCACGGCGGTGACCACAGCGGAGTATTTTGTGCCTGATCTGCTTGGGCCATTCGCGGCAGCGCATCCTGGCGTTGAAATCGATTTAGCCGTAGAAAACCGTGACCAAGTCATCAAACGTTTAAGTCAAGGCACGGCAGAACTGGCCGTCATGATGATGCCTCCCACTGAGTTGCCGCTCGAAAGCTTCGCTTTACAGACTAATCCTTTAGTCATTTTAGCCAAAGCCGACCATCCATTAGCGGCGCGACCTCTGACGCTGAGAGATTTACAAAACGAACGCTGGTTGATGCGTGAAGCCGGCAGCGGCACTCGCATGGCCGCGGAACAATTTTTTTATCAGCAGCAATTCACGCCAAACGTCGCCATGAGTTTAGGCAGTAACGAAGCAATTAAACACGCGGTTGCCGCAGGGCTTGGGATTGCAGTGTTGTCAGCACTGGCAATAGACACCCCTCGTTGGTTACAACCTGTGCAGCTTGCCCCTCAAGCGGAAACTCAACCGCAGCCTTGGGTCAAATTAGAAGTGGCTGGATTTCCGATAGAGCGACAATGGTTGCTGGTGTGGCGTCGCGATCAGCCACTGTCGGTCGCGGCAAAAGGCTTCCTGCACTATTTGCAACAACAACTGTCCCAAACCATGTCAAGCTAACGCCGAGTCTGCTAACGCCGAGCCGGAGCCGCTTGCTCGATAACTTCGGGCATACTGGAAAGAACAAAACCGCCAAGAACCATTACCTGAACTTGGCGGCTTTTGCCTTCTAGGGTTGCAGTGATTAATTGCCTAACAGCTCAATCACTTGTTTAATATCTTCCGCACTTAACAGCGCAAGCCACAATGGTGTTTGGCTAATCATGCCATTCCACTGCTGATTCGAACCGCCATGGCAGCTATAAGGAATTAGCTTCACATTGGTGCGGTCATAATCGAGACATTTGCCTGATGCCACATTCTTTAAGACCAAGGCATTGTTGTTGTAAGACTCAAAGCGCTGACTTAAATTATCGACACTGCAATTGAGCAAGTTGATGGCATTGCCGACTTGGGTTGCACACAACCAAGGTTGCTGAGTCAGATGCAAACGACCATAAGCATCCTTAAACCAAGAGGTCCGTTCAGCCACATCAACACTGGCACGTGGGGTTAAAGCAATCGTCGAGTTTTCACCGTTACGACCATCAAAAAACACATTATTGCCATAAATTTCACCGCCCGAGAGCGTCAGTGTTGCCGACTCTAACAAGCCGGTTTGCTGTAAATGCCGACGAAGACGCGCCGCGACTTCGGATGGGGCTAACCCCTCCGCTTTGGCATGCCGCAGCAGCACCGAGGTCGAAGTCGAAGCATCGCGGTAGGCCAACATCTGACTGAGCTTGGCCGCTTGGTCTTTCTCTAACGCCGCTAAAAGCTCGGTCAAGTCATAACTGGCCACTTTGGTCGCCAAACTATTTGGCAGCAATAACGTGCTTGCTGGCAGTGCGGCCAAGGCTTGCTGAATTTCGGCAAATTCACGTTGTTTTAATTGCGCGAAACCATGCTCTTGGCCGACGATCGCCAATTCCGGTAACTGCGGGATCTGACCATCAAACGCAGTCCGCGTGAGCTCAGTGGTCACGCCATTATGCTGGCAGGACAAAACGGCCAATGTCGGTTTAAAATCTGCGGCTAAGTTAAAATGCAGCTGATTGATGGTGGAGGCATTGTGTCGCGTCGCGGCCATTTTGATCCGTTTGATGCTGTTTTCCGCATTACTGACTTCAACCCAACATTGATCGGCACTACTGGTTAAATCAGGCGCGGGCAAATCAAAGACGTTGCCATAATTGCCGTGAAAGACTGGGTAGATCACCGCACTGTAATTCACTGGATCGTACCCGCCTAAAATAGTCGCAACCGCACCGCCAACTGACACTGGTGCAGGCCGATTGTTTTTGTCGACATAAGCTTCGTAGTTGCCAGTTTGCGTGTTCCATTTTTTATAACCTGTGGCAAAGCTTGTATCCGCAATCGGGAAAGTTTCTAGATTATTTTGGATCACCCGTGCTGAGTAGCCGGTATGATGGGTATAAGTAGAAAACTGACTATTCGAGTACCCGCCTGACATGGCGTCTTTATGAAAAGTCATGCTGCCATCGGTATTGAGGCTGACAACATTACTGCGCATCCGCTTGCGATGCGCGATATAGCCCCAACCACTGTCGGCATGATGGACAGCCCAGCGCCCATCGGTGGTTAAACCTTGGCCTGGATAATGCCCCAAACCATAGGCATGCCCCCACTCATGACTGGCTTCATTGCCTGCAGAACTGATTAGCGTGCCAATGCCATTCCCGCCACTTAAACCATGCTGGATGCGGCCGTTGATATACTGCCCCCAAGCGTGATGATTAGTGATTTGCTTATAAAAATGCGGGTAACTCTGCGCCATATTATTGCTGGTGAGGCCATAATCCGCCATGTTGATGCCGGTGCTGACTTGCGCTTTCGCCACATTTTCACGCATATCGCCACTGTACACATCGCCCGACGTGCTGCTTGAGACATCTTTTGATTTATCGTAGATACGACCGCTGGCCACAATCACTTTATCGAGTGTCATATCGGCATAGCTGGCCACCACTAATTTTGAAGTGGGCACCGTTTGGAAATAATCGGTCGCCGCAAGCACCGGATCTCTTAACGTGAAGTGACCTTGGCTTTGATCTGGATTGGTCAACATCCCTAAACGAATGCTTTTCAGCACCAATTGCGAGGCATCGCCGATATCAATCGCAGCAGCCGCCAGCTTGCCTTTTTTCTCGCCGGCGCTGAAGTTAATCTCTAAGCCATTTTTAACTTGTTGCCATGGGATATGCACCCACCAAGCCCGCTTGGAGTAAGCCACTGAACTGCCATTATCTAAATCAGCCGCAGGCAATAAATTAGGATGCTTTAAATCTAGGGTTTGCACAATTTCGCCATTGAGGGTTAACTCAGCGCGAACTTGCTGGATGCCACTGTCCTGATTGGGAATGAACAACAATAATGCTTCACGCTGAGCAACCAGCCGCGGCATATAGCGCGATTGGCTTTCATCGGCAGTATTGCGATTGTAGTTATTGTTCGGCGCTACCGAATGCGATTGCACAAATTGCACTTCTGCCGCCAAATCGCCGGTCAGATCATTGCGCAGGACGCGGGCTGAACCATCATAAGCTTTGCTGTAAAAATCGAGCGCGTTATTCCCCAGATATTGCGCACTGTCTTTAACATCCACAGTGCCTTGTAAAAGCCAAGTTTGCTGGTTGTTTTTGACCATCAGCGCCACATCATCAAGGCCTTGCTGAGCCGGTGTGCCGCTAATGGTTAAACTTTTCTCGTCAAAACTAGCCCAAGTCGGCAGCTTCTCGACGCGATAGCTGAACTCTGCATTTGGCTCATTCGACAGCAAAGTTTTCAAGTCGAGTTGTTGCCAATAAGTGGCGGTGGCAACCGCAGCCCCTGAGCCTAATGCAATGCGCTTGGCTGGAGTGACATTGATGGTGAGCGCTAAACTTGCCGTTAAACGTCCGTCCGAAACCTCAAGCGTGATGCCTTCATAACGCGCCGCGGTTCCTAACGATGGCGTGCCACTGAGTTGGCCAGTTGCCGCATCAAAGACTAACCACGCAGGTTTATTTTTAATACTGAAGGTTAACCGATCGCCATCGGCATCTGCCGCAGTTGGGGTAAAGCTAAACATTTGCTCTTCAATCACGGCTGACGGGCTACCACTGAGCGTTGGCGCGGCATTCAGTACAGGCGCTGCTTGAACGGTGAGGCTAAATGTAATACTGGCGCTGAGTTTGCCATCTGACACACTCAGCGTGATGTTGTTAAAAGTCCCGATATCGGCGGCCGTAGGCGTCCCAGTGATGGCTCCGGTGGCGGTATTTAATGCAAGCCACGCAGGTTTATTGCTGATACTAAAAGTTAAAGCATCACCCTCTGGATCTGAAGCCACTGGCGTGAAACTAAAGGCTTGTTTTTCCACCGCCGCCACTGGCGCCCCACTAATTGTTGGGGCTTTATTGGCCACTGGTTGGGTCACCCCTGTTGTCTCTTCGCCCCCACCACCGCAGGCACTCAGTGACATGACTATCACGGCGCCAAGGAGGGTTTTGTATTGACTGAACATCGTTCTTCCTCGTTGATAAATGATGAGTGCTGCTACTGGAAGCTTGGCCTGCCAACTTTGTGCTCAGTGGCTGTTCAATGATTTGAACCGCCAAGCACATCAGCAATCCTATCCTGTATTGGCAAACTCGCAAAAGGTGCGAATTTTTTGCAGCTTATTTTTGGTTACTTGTTCCTAACTCCAAGGAACGCCCTTTCTAATTGGTTGTAATATATATAACCAACAGCAAAAAGGCGCGCGATAATAGCCTGTCGCGATCACTTCGGATACTCGCCAAAGGTCTAATTTACACAAAATAGAAACAAATTTTAGGCAGCAACCCAAACAGGATTGATACCGCATTCCATCTGCAAACAGTATACTGCAAGCCCAGCCTTCTCGGTGAATTCGCTGATTGCTTTCGAAGGCCAAAACATCCATAGCGCGCAGCGATGAGGCTTCAACGCTGACTGTGCTTTACCAAAACGTTGTAAGCG
>CAZIPG010000216.1:0-5008 GCA_964540955.1 uncultured Rheinheimera sp. | reverse complement strand
TTAGGCTATATCCAACATTCAGCGCACTGGTACTCGCAATTAATTACGCTGCCCGATGTTTCGGCACTCGATAAGCTCAACTACGCCTTAGTGCTTGAGCGCGTGGGAAATCTCGAACTGGCGCAACAATTACGCTGGTCGGTGGTAAAGCAGCAAAGTGCTGAACTGCGCAAAGCACCAAATGGTGAACTCAGCTATCAATCACTGGTTGCAGCTTTAGTGTCACCGTCAAGTGCTGCCGCGGCTTTAACTCAGCGCATGCAAGCAGAACCAACGCCGCAAGCACTGAGCCAATTGAGTATCACACTGCAGCATGATTTAGCAGCAATGAACTATTACAAGCAGCAGCTTGAGAAAAACGCCCAGAAAATCAATGACACTCTCGCGTTGACGCTAGCCATGGCAACAAACGATAAAGCCGCATTAAGGACGCTTGCCTTCACGTCGCCGACCTTGACGCCATTAGAGCGGGCCAGTGCTTTGATTGAAATTGGCGAATACGCCAAAGCTTGGCAATATACCGAAGAATATGGTACTCAGGCCCTACTGCCGCAAGAGCGCGCACCATTACAGCGTTTAGCGATTAATCTGCATCCAAAGCGCAGCCATGGCTGGTTATTCGAACAAAAACAACAGAATAGTTGGGATATTGATACCAGCGTTTTCAAATACTATCAGCCGTTGAAAGATGGCCAGCTATCGCTCACTTTACAGAATGACAATGCGAAAAATCCGCCACGCAGACCGCGCGGCATCGATAGAGACTATGATAGTCAATCACTGGATTTGAACTGGTGGTCACCACTGTTTGATGGCAATTTTGAAATTGATTTTTCAACCTTGCTACAACAGCGTATAGATAACTTTGAACAAGGCCACGATTTAGCGGTGAGTTGGCGCACGACAGAGCGCTTCACTAACACCTTCAACTACAAATACGAAATGCCAACGACGCAAGGCGAGAATTTGTATTTGTTTGGTCGCGAAACAGGGCTTGCATGGCAAACTTTGTGGTTTGCTGACAAAGACATTCAAATTAATAGCAACTTGGCACATGTTGAATTTGAAACCGACTTTAATGAGTCGATTGCCAAGCAATGGCAATTACAACTGCAGTACAACTACAACTTCAGTCGCGTGCCGAATTTCAGTGTCTATAGCCAATTCGATTGGCAGGATAACGATTTGAGTAATGAGAGATTTTTCCGCTTGAATCGCTTCACTGATAGACCGCTGAATTCTTTAGATTTCTTAGCGCCTAAATATCAACGGCTTTCTATCGGTCAACGGTTGATCCGGGGCAATGTCGGTCAACCTGGGCCAACAGCACCGCACTATCGCTATTTGTTGGATACATCAGTCGGCTTTAACTTCGTCACTGAAGAACTGGAATATGTAGTCGGTGCAGGTTTTGGTATGCGAATTCTGGGCAGCGACGAGCTGTTTATAAAAACTAACTGGCAAAATGCAGATCCACTCGGACGCGAAAGTCTGAGCATCCATTTTGGCTACTTTTTCGATTTTTAACTGAGGAATCACTGTGAAATCAATCATCCTTACTGCGTGTCTGGTACTTGGCGGATGTGCCGCCCAATTAAGTAGCTCCAGCCCTGAGTTAGATAGCAACCAAGTTGTTTACATCATGCCGTTGACTAACCAATCCACGATGCCGATGGCACAAGCGCAAGTTGAGCAATTACTGGTATCGACCTTGGCAGAACAAGGCTTGAAAGTTGAAATCTATCCAAAATTAAAAACTACCGACTTACAAGCCAGTATTGAACCTGAAACCCGCATCAATGAAGCCAGAACTTGGCTAGCGGCCAAACCAAGTGGCTATGTGATGTCTGGCTCTGTGCAAGAATGGCAATACAAATACGGTTTAGATGGTGAACCTGTTGTCGGTATTACCCTGCAACTGACCGATCTACAAGGAAAAATCTTGTGGCAAGGCTCTGCTGCCAAAACTGGCTGGGGCCGTGAATCGATTACACAATTAGGGCTTGATGCATTGCAAGAGCTCACTGATGATTTGAACTGGGATTAATACCCTAATGAATAGAATGAAACGCCGTACCGTCAATGCAGTGCTTCGCCGCATGTTATTTGGTAGCGATCATCAGCCGATTGCTTGGTTTGAATTATTCTTAGTGACTTTTGCCGCCATGCTGATTTGGGTTTACCAATCGACCTTGGCTTACCAAAGTGCCCAAGAGTATTTCTTTTGGCCAATGCTAGGCCCGATTTTGCTCGCACTTCGTTACGGCTTCGGTCGCGGCATGATTAGCTTTGTGTTGCTCCTCATCGGCTTTTCATTATGGCAAACCTTTCACGGCCAAGAATTTGCCATCAGCATGTCTGTCGCTGTAGGTACCGCCATGATGACAATGATCGTCGGTGAATTCCGTGACCACTGGCATGATATCAACGAACGATTTGAATTAAACCATCGTTACATGGAACAGAAGCTGCGTAGCTTCACGCAAAACTACCACTTATTAAAAGTATCCCACGACCAATTAGAGCAACGGGTTGCGGGCAAACAAGTGAGCTTACGCACCAGCATTAAATTGTTGCACCAAGAACAACTGAAAGACCAAGGCGATCGCCCCGTGTTATTGGCTGAACGCAGCCTGCAGGTCATGAACGAAATTATTACCATGCAACAAGCAGGCTTGTATCGTTTGGTCAATGGCGAAATTGACCCAGTACCGCTGGCAACCTTAGGCGAACACCATCAACTAGATGCCACAGATCCGATGGTCGTTGAGTTATTAAAATCTAAAGACTTACTGTCACCCGCGGATTTATTAGAACAGACCAACTTGCGCTATCAATTAGCCATTCCCTTACTGAATTTACGGGGCGAAATGCAAGGTTTTGTCTTGGCTGAGCGTATTAAATTTGTTCAGCTGACCAACACCAATATCGCGTTAATCGCGCTACTTGCGGGATACATTGCTAACTTCTTGAGTAACGACGAACTGGTGCCAATTTTAAAACAAGAACAACGGCAGCTTTTCCGTTTTTATCTGCAAAATCAGCAGGATTATATCACCCGTTATGGGGTTGATAGCACATTGGTGGTCTTTACCGATAACAGCATCGAACAGAATTTACCGCTTGATCACGTCACCGATTATCGCCGTGGCGCTGATATTTATTGGTCTTGCCAGAACAGCAATAATCAGCAAGCGCTTTGCGTATTACTACCGATGACAACCTTGATGGAAGCGAAACAATTCGTCGAGCGGATCCGCAGCATCCTGCACAGCTTGGCAAAATTTGATGATGCAGAATTACTGGTCAATGGCCCAATGTTAATTTCAGGACAACACGAAGCCATTGAAAACTTGATGAACGAATTAGGCGCATACGATGAAGACTTGGCTGACAATCCAAACGCTGCTGTTTGAGCTCGCCAGCTTATACCTGCTGCAAAACGCTGAATTAAGCGCGTTGCAGTGGCTGAGCTATATCACCAGCCATGCGATGGCCGCAGGGACCTTCACGCTTGTTTGTTGGTTAGTACTGCCAAATCGTTTAAAGTTGCCACTGATTCCCGCAATGCTGTTTATTGCGACCATCGCTTTTTGTATTCCAGTGCTTGGCATGATTGGCCTCGCCACCATTTTTATTGTCGCGCTGTATTTCCCGAAAAAAGATGAAAAAATCTTGTGGAAACACACGCATAACCTGGAACTGCCCATTCACCCAGAACAAATTGAAAGCAACCAGTATGGCTATGGGGCGCTGAAAGATATTTTATTATTTAATCCCTCTGATGAAAAACGCCTGATGGCTACCAACTCTTGCAGGTTTTTGCCGCCGCAAGCCGCGATCCCATTATTAAAACATGCCTTAACCGATCGTAATGACGACATTCGTTTGCTGGCCTATGCCGCTATCGAAAAAATTGAGTTCAATCTCAATACCAAAATTTCAGGCTTGCAAAAACGCTTAGAAAAACGCAAATCTGCGGTTTTATTTCAACGGATCGCCGAACATTATTGGGAATTGTGTTACCTCGGCATTGCTGAAGGCCCGATCCGCGATTACTACTTGCAACAAGCGCAAAGCTATTTAGAACAAGCATTGGCGCTTAATCCTGATCCCAGTATTGAACTCAAGCTGGGCAGAATATTACTCGAGCAGAATAATTTTACTTTGGCCGAGCAACACCTTGCCCAAGCTCGACAAAAAGGCATTATTGATTTGCAAGTTGCCCCCTACATGGCCGAGATCATGTTCTCCAAAGAACGTTATCAAGACGTGCAAACGTTATTGCAAAAACTGCCCGACAGCACCAACCCGCTGATCAGTGAATTAAAGGAGTATTGGTCCCGTGCAGCAAGCTGATATTTGTTTAGTGCTGGAAGGAACTTACCCTTATGTGCGCGGTGGCGTGTCCAGCTGGGTGCATCAGCTGATCACGGGTTTGCCCCACTACACCTTCCATTTGGTGTTTATCGGTGGCACGCGCGCCTCTTATGGCAAACAGCATTACAAACTGCCAAATAATGTGCTGGGTTTAGAAACACATTACATTATGGAACACGATGCCATTGCCCCGCCAAGCCCGCGGGTTGGTAACACTGCGGTGTTTGAGATGTGGCAAGAAGTGTTATCCCGCTTTCATGACGCCAAGGAATCGATGACGTCCGAGCATCTCCAACTGCTGCTCGACCAAATTGGGCTGCGTGACGGCTTATCTTATGAAGACTTTTTATATAGCGAATCATCTTGGCAAATTTTGGTCGAGCAGTATTTCGACCATGCTGAAAACTCGTCATTTGTCGACTTTTTCTGGACCTTCCGCAACATCTATACGCCGATTTTTAATCTGGTAAAAATTGCCCGCGAAGTGCCGCCGGCGCGGATGTTCCACAGTATTTCTACTGGCTACGCCGGCTTTTTAGCTGCCTTGCTAAAACAAAAGCAACAAGTGCCTTTTTTACTCAGTGAGCACGGCATCTATACCAAAGAGCGGAAAATCGACTTAACCCAA
>CAZIPG010000215.1:460-5026 GCA_964540955.1 uncultured Rheinheimera sp. | reverse complement strand
AATTAACTGTCGAATTGAGCGCCGAGAACTACAGCAAGCGATTTATGTGGAATTAAATGGTATCCGCAAATTGATCGAAGGCTGTTTGCAGCAGGCGGCTGTTTTGCCAGATCAGATTTTTTTAACGGGTGGCGCTTCAGCGGCAGCTGGCATCATTGCCGTGTTACAACAAGTATTACCCACCACCCCTATCATTCGCGGCGATCGCTTTGGCTCGGTTGGTAAAGGGCTTTGTAGTATTGCCGCGGCGCTTTATGGTTAGTCACGTCCTAAAGTCATAGCTTATCGCTCAGTAACACGTTAGAATGCGCGACTTTTTTGTACAGCCCCACTGTGGCGTGCTGTGGTTACTTGGGGTTATGCATGTCGTTTAGTTCGTTAAATCTTGATGCTGTTATTGTTAAAGCGGTCGCTGCGGCGGGTTATGAAACGCCAACACCGATCCAACAGCAAGCCATTCCTGCGGTGCTGTCTGGTCGCGATGTCATGGCTGCAGCCCAAACAGGCACAGGGAAAACTGCCAGTTTTGTGCTGCCAATTTTGCAAAAACTCAGTCAACGCAAAGTGGCTCACCCGCGTCCAGTTCGCGCCTTGATTTTAACTCCAACCCGTGAACTTGCTGCGCAAATCGGCGAGCAAATCAGCAAATATAGTCAGTTCATGGACCCGAAGCTCAAACATCTGGTGGTGTTTGGTGGCGTCAGCATTAACCCCCAAATGATGGGATTACGTGGGGGAGTCGATATTTTGACTGCCACGCCAGGCCGTTTATTGGATTTAGTCGGTCAAAATGCCGTCAAATTGAACGAAGTTGAGATGCTGGTATTGGACGAAGCCGACCGTATGCTCGATATGGGCTTTATCCGCGACATCCAAAAAATCTTAGCCTTGTTACCTAAAATTCGGCAAAACTTGTTGTTCTCAGCCACTTTTGGCGATGATATCCAAGGCTTAACCAGCAAGCTGTTGAAAGATCCAGTCGCAATTAGTGTGACGCCTGAAAATTCAACGGCAGAAAAGGTTGAACAGCAGGTTTATCATGTGGCCAAGGGCCAAAAAACGGGCACCTTGATCCATCTGCTGGAAACTCACCAGTGGCAACAAGTCTTAGTGTTTATGGCAACGAAACACGAAGCCAACCGTTTGACAGAGAAATTAAATGCCGCCGGTATTTCGGCTGCCGCTATTCATGGCAACAAAAGCCAAAATGCCCGCACCGCGGCATTGAGTGGCTTTAAAAATAATGAAATTCGTGTGCTGGTTGCTTCTGATGTTGCCGCCCGCGGTATCGATATCGCCCAACTGCCGTACGTGGTGAATTTTGCGCTGCCTCGCGGCGCCGCTGATTATGTGCATCGAATTGGTCGAACTGGCCGTGCGGGCATGTCAGGCTTAGCCGTTTCATTAGTCAGCCCAGATGAAATGGCGCAGCTGAAACAAGTCGAAAAATTAATTGGCATGAAAATCCCTGTGGTCGAACTTTCTGGCGTAGTCGTGCCCCAGATGAATGATAAAGAATTGACGGTCCGCCCGCCGCGTCCGCCACGCCCGCAACAAAAAGCAAAACCAACTGGCAACGGTTCAACACAGGCTGCAACGCAAAATCGCCACAACCCAGGGCAAAAGCAAGGCCAAGCCAGAGCGCAAGGCCAAAACAAAGCGCAAGACCAAGCGCTCGGTCAAGCTCCGAAGGTGAAAAAGCCGCAGCACAACCAAAGCGCGAACAAGCCAGTGCAAACCAACTCTCGCCCGCCACGCCGCTCACCCAAGCCAACAACCAAAGTGGCTAGCGAGAATTAATGACGGCTCCGCTACGACTATGGCAAGCGCTCGCTCGCGCCGGCTTGGGCCGACGCAAACAAGTGTTAGCGCTGATTAGTCGTGGGGAAATCCTGGTCAATGGTGCGGTTGCCGCACCATTACAACTGCTTGCAAGTGACGATATCGTCACCTATCAGGGCTCTGTACTATCACTGCAAAGCCAACCTTTGCTGGTGATGTATCACAAACCTGTGGGCATCGATTGTAATATCCGCCTCGATGATGCGAATAGTATTGGCGCATTGCTGGCAGACTTGCCCAAAGGCCTGTTCCCGGTTGGCCGTTTAGACAAAGACAGTGCCGGGCTGTTACTGCTGACCAATCGTGGCGATTTAGCACAAAGGCTGTTACATCCCACTTTTGCTCATGAAAAGGAATATGTGTTAGCAGTGACACCTGAGCCTTCAGCCGCGCAATTAGCTGAACTCACCAAAGGCCCCGCCTACCAAAGAGCGAACCAGTGGATTGAGCCGCGCCCTTGCCAGATCAGCCAAGTGCAAGGGGCTAAATTTCATATCACTATCACTGAAGGACGCTATCGCCAAATTCGGTTGATGTGCAAAGCGGTGGGCTTACGCGTTCAGAGTCTCACGCGGGTTCGCCTGCAAAGTCTGGAGTTAGCTGAGTTACCTGTGGGGCAATGGCGCGAGCTTAGTGCAGAGGAAACAGAGCAATTTCTGCAATTACTGAGCTGAACCATTCAGTATTGAGTTGAATCACGCACTGATTGTGGATAACGACGCAAATGCAGACACAAGCCTAAAGTCAGTGCCAACATCAAGCAAGAACCAATAATCACGCCATACCACTGCCCCCATTGCCAAAACGGTTGCAGGTAAAAACTACCCGTACTAGCGCCGATATAATAAAACACCAAATATAACGCGCTGGCACTGGCTTTGGCTTTTTGCGCATGTTGATTAACCCAGCGACTGGCTAGGCTATGGGTGAGGAAAAAGCCAAAAGCACTGATAAAAAACCCTAGCACAATCAGTAAGATCGTTTGGCCAAGCGTGACTAACGAGCCTAAAATCATCACCAAAACCCCCAGCGCCATCGCATGAGTGCTGTGAAGTCGCTGTGCGATCCGTCCAGACAACGCCGAACCCAAGGTGCCAGTGAGATAGGTTAAAAATAACAAACCAATCCAACCACTACTCAGCAAAAAAGGCTCTGCCGCTAAGACAAAACTAATATAAGTATATTGATTCACGAAGATAAAAAAGTTCAAGCCCCCGATAATAAACGTGGTTAACAACACCGGTTGCTGCAAATGAAACCATTGATCGCGAAATGCTTGCCGCCAAGAAAATGGTTTCGCCTGAAAATGTTGTGAGGCTGGTAAATAACGAAAAGCCCCTAGCGTTAACAGCAAAGACAACACAAACAAAGGCCAAAATGCCCAAGGCCAATGGCCCAAATCGGCAAAAAAACCAGCCAGCAGACGACCAGAAATGCCGCCTAATGAACTGGCACTAATATAGCTCGCGACCGCTGTAGCCATGGCTGGCGGCGCCAATTCTTCTCCCAAATAGGCAATTGCAATAGCCGGTAAACCGCCTAAGCAGAAACCTTGGCAGGCTCGCCAAAACAATAAAGCGTGATAAGACTCGACTTGAGTTAAGGCTAAAGTGCAGAGCGACATCCCGGCTAAAGTCAGCAGCAATAGTCCGCGGCGGCCAAAGGCGTCCGACCAAGCGCCATAAAACAATAAAGAAATTCCCAGCGAGAGCGTGCCGATGGCATAGGTCCAGCTGGTCTGCAATTCGGATAATGCAAGGCTACGACTTAACTCAGGTAACAAAGGTTGTAGCGCGTGCAAACAAGCAAAAACTACCACCGCAGCAAAACTGAGGATCAGCGTAATTTGACGATAGGCAGGGCTATTTTTTTCAATCATGGCGGCAGTTCAAGCGAAAAACTACGCCAGTATAACTGGTTTCCAGACCCGTTTTATAGCGAGCCCGCTTTTCCAAGCGATTTGTTGAATGAAAAACTAACAAGCAGGCAGAGCATGCCTGCAGCAAACCGCTAGTTTTGTGTATCATAGTCACTCTACCAATAATTCAAAATAAGGAACTCTGATGCGATTATCACTTATCGCAGTTGCAGTATTGAGCTGCACTTTACTGACGCAATGCACTGAAGCCCCATCACCGCAGCAACCTTCAACAGTGGTCAGCGCACAACCAAGCCTCGACAGCATTTACCAACAAGGCACCCAAGCCTTGTTTCAAGCCCGCCCGTTAAGTGCCAGTGCCTATAGCCTCAGTGAGCAACAAGTCGGCAAACCTTTCGCTGCTGCGATGGAGTTTTATCACAGTAAAGGGGAACATGACCTACGCAGTCAAATGCAACAAGCAGCAGATGCACTGAGCAAAGCGCCAACGACCGCTGAACAGCAAGAAAACCAACAAGTTATGGCGAATATTTTTGGTTTTTATGCGGGGTTCGCGCCGGTAACACAAGGCTACATTGATGTATGGATGGGCCATTCGCCATTTATTATCAATCAAATCAATGGCCCCATCATTGATATGGCGGGTGCTTTAGTCAACTCTCACAGCATCAAAAACGCCACTGATGCGCAAAACTACGTGAGCCGTTTACAACAATTTGGCCCTGCCCTCAAAGCAGTTGGCGACAAATTCACGACTGATGTGCAATCGGACTGGGTGCCACCACGAGTATTGTTAGAAAAAACACTGAGCATTTTAACGAATTACAGCCCAACTGACGCCAAGC
>CAZIPG010000215.1:0-450 GCA_964540955.1 uncultured Rheinheimera sp. | reverse complement strand
TTCAACGTGCTTTTTGACGAACAGCTCGGCATCGCCATCGGTCGGCTGCCAGATCAGACCGTTGCGCTTCTTGTGCTCGAGCAAGTAGGCGGCGACGCCAAGCAGCATCCGCTCTATCTGGATTTTGCCAAGAAAATTGCTGCGGTCTCAGACATCAGCACTGCTGAGCGTGATGCCTTATTGTCTCAAGCCGAAACACTGATTGCTAATGACATTTCTCCCGCATATCGTCAACTGCATCAACAAGTGACGGCAGCACTGCCGCATGGCAAACAAGATGCAGGGATCTGGGCGCAACCGGGCGGCGAGGCTTTCTATGCTTATTCGGTGAAACAGCTCGGAGATACCGATTTAAGCCCTGAGCAAATTCATCAAATTAGTTTGGCTGAAGTCAAACGCATTACCGAAACCATGGATAAAATCCTCAAAGCCAATGGCTACCACGAAGGA
>CAZIPG010000214.1:4775-5332 GCA_964540955.1 uncultured Rheinheimera sp. | reverse complement strand
ATTGTCACTCTGGCAACAGAGCACAGAACCCGGCTTAATAGCTGGCTCACCCACATTGGAAGCCTCTGCAGTGCAAATTGCAGGGGCTTTTTTGTTGATTTTTTTCGCGTGTGCCCAGCGCGATTACTGCAATAGCGCTAAGCCTTGCTTTGTAGGGCGCTCGCTTGCAGCCTATTCCCCTGCCGATTGTTCCTGAGATCTCGAAAAAAAGTGCACAATTTTGTACGTTTTTGCCAACAGAAATGCTTAACTATAAGTGATTAAGCAATTTCAGGGACACAGGGAGTCGAAAGTGCGCTTGAGTCGGTTGTTTGCAGGAATTTGTGGCTTATGCTTATTGCCCGTATCGGCGCAAGTGCCCAAATTATTGTGGCTTGATGAGGCGATGCCAGCCAATCAAGTGCTGAATATCAATGGCAGTACCATGCAATTGCTGTGGCCGAATATGCCAGATGTGCAGGTTGAATCTGCCCAAGTGAATTCAGCTCGGGCCCTTGCTTTATTACAGTCTAACCGCAACGCCTGTGTCGGCAATAAATTATTGACGCCTGAGCGCC
>CAZIPG010000214.1:2736-4765 GCA_964540955.1 uncultured Rheinheimera sp. | reverse complement strand
CCAGTGGCCCCAAGTGGTGTTTCCAGGCCTGCAACTCTTTGCGTTGCGGGATAGTCCGAGCGCCAAGGTATTGAATGAACTGCGCAGCGACAACGGCATTCGATTGGCAGATGTGCTGGCTCATCAGCAACGCTTACGTTTAGCGGTGGCCGGGGACCGTCACTACAGCGCAGAGATTGACGGTTTGCTGAAAAACCCCAGTTGGCAGCGTCAATTATGGCGTCGCCATGGGGCTGACGATACGCCTGGCGTGCTAAAAATGTTGCGTGAAGGGCGAATTGATTTAGTGATTGAATATCCAAATGTGTTTTCACACTATCAAGGCCCAAGCGACCAACAGAGCCCTTACATCAGTGTGCCAATTATTGAATCTGCCCCTATTTTAGCTGGTTATATCCTGTGTTCTCGCACGGCAGAAGGGGCGGAACTGATTGCGCGCTTTGATACTTTACTGGCACAAATGAGCCAAAACCCTCGTTATTTACAGGCGCATTTACGTTGGTTTGAACCGCAAACGCATGCCACAGTGATTGAGCTTTATAATCAGGTGTACCAAACAAATTTCAAATAAGTAGCTGTTGCTATTGTTGATTTTTTCCGACATAGTTCAGGAAATTTTTCGGGTTTACTGAGATTTTCTTGAACAGGTACAATCACTTAGCGATGAAAAAGCATCCAATTTGCTCATTGGTTTTTTGCCTTGCTGCGCTATTTTTCTGCTCATCTGTGCCTGCTGCCACGCTGAAATTTTGTTATCAAGATACACCCTTACCTCCCTATTATTTAGGTGCCGGGAATGAGACACCGCTGTCGATGCCTGGAGCCACGATTGAACATCTCAAAACTGTCTTGCATAAAATTCCTGAGCTGGAATTGCAATTAGTGCGGTTTCCTTGGAACCGTTGTTTAAAATATTTACAACAGGGCAAGGTTGATGCTCTGGTCGCGAATTATTCGAAAAACCGTGAAGCGCTCGGCGTATTTCCGGGCAGTCAGGGCAATCCAGACGAAGCGAAAATGTTTACGAAGCAAGATATCTGCTTAGTCACCAATCATGAACTAGCCAAATCTTGGAATGGCCATTTCTTTGCAACCAAAGATAAAGTGACCTTGATGCGGCAAACCAATCGCATCGCTGTCGATCCGGCAATGGCTGCGCGCTTTCATTTTGTGGACGGCTCGCAGCAAGCCAATAGTTTGCAGATGCTCTCGCAAGGTCGGGTGCAGGCAGTCACCCAAGTCTGTGCAATTGCAGGACAAAAAGTTCAAGCCAATTCCTTCGATCCACAGACTATGGTGATGTTGCAACCGCCAATCCAACAACTGCACGGTTACCTGATCTTTAGCCATCAGTATTATCAGTCCAACGCCGATATCGCGGAAAAACTATGGCAACAATTGGCTGAACCGCAATTAGATATTTATCAAAAATATCTGGAATAAGTCCCGTTCATTTTTAACATGGCCATCAGCAATATCGACCAAACCGCTAAAGTTTAAGATAAACGGCGTTTTGAAATAACTCCTTGCAATTCTCTTAAGAAATTCACGATGTTTTGCCTTTGAAAATGGCTGTCATTTCATATACTGCCTGCAATTCATTTGCTGTAGACCAACTATGAACCTCACACGCACCAGTCTCAAAAATCCAGCGGCAACTTGGGTCTTGACCCTGCTCATCATGTTGTTTGGCGCTTTAGCGTTTTACAAATTGCCCGTGCAATTATTGCCAGACTTAGATCGCCCGCAAATTTTTATCAATAATGGCTGGCGCGCTGCTGCGCCGCAGGAGATGGAATCGACCATTATTGAGCCGCAAGAAAGTGTGCTAAGGGCTGTGCCTGGCGTGGTCGAAATCCAAAGTAATATTGGACCAGGCTTTGGTTCCATCACGCTCACCTTTGAGGTGGGGCAAGATATGCAACGGGCGATGCTCGATGTCATTAATGCGCTGAACCAAGCCCCGCCTCGGCCGCGAGAGGCGGCAGAGCCACGAGTCACTGTCGGCAGTGGGCGCGGCAATGTGGCC
>CAZIPG010000214.1:0-2726 GCA_964540955.1 uncultured Rheinheimera sp. | reverse complement strand
CTATCTTGATTAAGAAAATGGATGAGAAAGGCGATGGTGATTTTTCTCCCTATTTAAAGCTGATCCGAGACATTGTTGGCCCTCGTCTGCGCAGTATTCCTGGGGTATCAAATGTCGAATTAGCCTCAGATTTGCCCAAAGAGCTGCATATTACCTTTGACCCATACAAGATGGCCGCACTGGGTATCAGCATTGAACAGTTGCAAAGCAGTTTGGGGCGCGCAGGCAATGTGTCTGGAGGCTTTGCCGAAGTGGGGCGCCGGCAATATACAGTGCGATTTGAAGGGCAATTTAACCCAGAAACCTATGGCCAGATGATCATTTCCTATAACGAAGGTCGCCCGGTTTATTTAGCTGAAGTGGCGGAGGTTGAAGTCGGTTATCCTGAGGTTGGCGGATTCACCAAACGCAATGGTTTACCTGCGTATTACCTGACGCTGCAACGCGGTGATAACTCCAATACGGTTGAAATATTGGACGAAGTCAATCGCGCCATTGTCGAGCTTAATAAAAATGTGCTGCAGGCCAAAGGTCTGGAAATGGAGTTAAGTTTTGATGCTTCGGTGCATATCCGCCGTGCGATTGCCTTGGTGAATGGCAACTTATTATTGGGGGTTGCTTTAAGTTTAGGTATTTTGTTTTTCTTCCTCCGCGGTTTTAAGGCCACGTTATTTATTGGCCTGACTATCCCGATTTGTTTGTTTATTGCATTCATTGCGCTGCAAGCCTTTGGACGTAGTTTGAATGTGATTTCGCTGGCGGGCTTGGCATTTGCCGTGGGCATGGTGCTCGACGCAGCGATTATTGTGCAAGAAAATATTGTGCGGTTGCTGCAACAAGGGTTCACCATTGGCCAAGCGGTGAAGCGAGGCTGTCAGCAAGTCAGTGGCGCATTGCTCGCATCCACCGCGACAACAGTCGCGATTTTCCTGCCGGTGTTATTCATGCAAGGCGTCGAAGGCCAGTTATTTTATGATTTAGCCTTAACGTTGGCTGTTGCGATCACCGCCTCGATGGTGGTGGCGTTAACCGTGATCCCTTTGGTAAGTTTTTATGGGTTTAGCCTTGCCAACAGTAAAGCTGATCCTTTAGCGCAGCAGTGGCGCCGACTGGCAACTCTAGTGATGAAGCTGATCCATACTCGGACGAAAGCCTTGGCTTGGTGTGTAGCTTTGATCCCTGGCAGTGTATTGGCGATTGTGTTGTTACTTCCTAAGGCCGATTTCTTACCGCAGGCCAATGGCGATGGTATTTTCACTGGCTTCATTTTGCCGCCAGGGGCCAATATCCATGCGATGGAACAAGAAATCGGTCAATTATTAGTTCAGCGTTTAAAGCCGTATTATCAGGATAAAAAATTCCCGGCCATTAAAGGCTATAACATGTCGATGTTTAGTTCTTTCAATGTGTTATTCATTTATCCAGAAGATCCGAAAACGGTGGACGCCACCTTAACGTTGTTAAAAGAAGAAATTTTAAAAGATTTACCAGATACCACCTCATTTAGTTTCCGAGCTTCGTTGCTGAACTTTGGCTTCAATTCTGGGCGCGAAATGTTTATTGATTTCCAAGGCCCTGATGCAGAGAAATTAATGGCACAAGCGTCTGAAGCCATGGCGAAAATTGCTGAGAAAATGCCTGATGCCAATGTGCAAGCCCAACCTGGCTTGCAATTAAATCAGCCTGAGCTCAGGATTTTGCCTGAAGAGCGCGTTTTAGCCCAAGCCGGCATTGACCGCCAATCGGTGGCGATTGCTGTACGCGCATTAACGGATGGCATTTATGTCGGAGAACAGTTTGACGGCAATGAGCGGATGGATATCATTTTACGCGGCGTGCCTTGGCAGAACCTTGAGCAATTGCAAGCCATGCCTATCCACACTCAGCAAGCGGGGGTGCAGACTTTAGGCCAACTGACGCAAATGCAACGGACAGTGGGGCCAACCGACTTGCTCCGAGTGAACGGCCTTCGCACTATTAGTCTGCAAGTGACACCGCCTGCGACGATGGCGCTTGAAGATGTCATGGATTTACTGATGCAAGACATTGTGTTGCCGATGCGAGCACAATATGGCGATGCAACCACCATTCAATTCCGGGGCAGTGCCGACCGGCTTGCTCAGGCCATGCAGGATATGGCGGTCAACTTTGTCATTGCGATCCTCATCTTATTTTTAATTATGGCGGCCATGTTTAAATCAGCGAAAGACAGCCTGTTGGTGCTGTTATCGATGCCGATGGCGCTATTGGGCGGCGTGATGGGGTTGTTATTGTTAAACCTCTTTGTGTTCCAGTCGCTCGATTTGCTGACCATGATTGGTTTTATCATTTTGCTGGGATTGGTGGTGAATAACGCCATTCTGTTGGTGGAGCAATATCGGGATGGTATAACGCAGGGGTTAGCCAAAACTGATGCAATTGAACAAGCGCTGCTCATCCGCGCACGGCCTATCTATATGAGCACACTCACCAGTATTTTTGGCATGTTGCCATTGGTGTTAGTGCCGGGTGTTGGCACTGAGATTTATCGTGGGCTTGCGATTGTGATTGTCGGTGGGATGACCTTTAGTGCCTTATTCAGCGTTATTTTAATGCCGGCACTTTTGCAGCTTGTTGCGAAAGAACCCACCAAGACTCATACAAACCGTCACAGCCAAACTCAAACACAAGAGGTGCCACCCCTCGCCATCCCCACTAAGGACGCGCAGTTCGCCCCCGGAGATAAC
>CAZIPG010000213.1:0-5353 GCA_964540955.1 uncultured Rheinheimera sp. | reverse complement strand
GCAATATCGACAAAACTTGAATCATTCAGAATTAATAGGGCTTCACCCGAAACGCCTCCGCCAATAAAACCTTGGCATACTGCCGATGTGGTTTCTTTTTGTTCCACCGAAGCGATCGCCATATGCAGTTCACTCACTTCAATGACATTCACATTTGGGATGGGTAGTTTGACGAAGACTTTGAGCAAACGCGCCAGTAAATCACCCGCTTGCCCCATCGCGACGTTAGTTAATTCTTGGAATACATCACGAAGGATCGGATCTAATGCGAAGTTGTTACTGAGCTGATTGGCATTTAAAGCACGTTCTAACACCCGCTGACTATCTTGTTCAGAATGCACAGCGGTAAATTGTTGCAATACCTGTTCAAGTTTTTCGGCAGAGACAGGCTTACGAATGAAGTCTAAAGCGCCGTAACTCATCACCCTCTCATGTGCTTCGGGTTGGATATCGCCTGAAACCACCACCACTTTGACAGGGATCTCTTGTTCCTTGATAGCCTGCAATACCTCATAACCATCAAGGATTGGCATATTCAAATCAAGAAATAACAAATCAATAGGTTGGCGCTTCAGCACCTCCATCGCTTCTTGGCCATGCCCCGCAAAAGAGATTTTCTCCTGCCAATCGGCTGGTAAACTCCGGGCCATCTGCTTGCGGGCCAGATTCGAATCGTCACAAATCAGAACTGCAGCTACCATTTAGAACTCGCTTCACTTAGTGTTATAGTCCAGTGTAGCGCCAGACTGCGCAGAATGCGAATAAATGCTGAGACAAAATTTAAGAATTATTTTTACAGTTAGTCGCTGTATTGATTTAACTTTTTCAATAAATAAGGAACAACTACCGATGAAAAAAAACTTGTTCGCTGCTTTTATGCTCATCACCAGCCTGAATGTAGTTGCCGTTGATTTAACCGCCAACTTGCCGGTTCATCGCTCCGAAGTTAAGGCCGGCGACCGCGTCCTTGAACTGCAAGGTACACCCGCAACACTGAACAGCTTAGCGCCAGACTTTAAAGTAGTGGATAACAACTTCAAGCCAGTCAAACTCAGTGACTTTTTAGGCAAGACTGTACTCATTAGCGTCGTGCCAAGTATCGACACCGGCGTTTGCTCTATTCAAACCAAAAAGTTTAATGAACAAGTGGTCAGTTTGCCTGAAAACATTGTGTTGTTGACCATTTCCACCGATCTGCCTTTCGCACAAAAACGCTTTTGTCAGAAAGAACAAATTGACAAATTGCAGGTCTTGTCCGATGCCGTTTGGGGCGATTTTGGCAGCAATTATGGCTTACGGATTAAAGATATGGGGATCTTAACTCGCTCAGTATTGATCATCGATCGCACAGGTAAATTGGTATATCAACAATTAGTGCCAGTGTTATCGCAAGAACCTGATTACACAACAGCACTTGGCATGTTGAAACAAATCGCAGCAAAAAAATCATAAATTTTCTCAAATTTCACCCTTGAAATCGTTGTGCTCACCCCTATTTATTCAGTAACAGCGAAACGCCCTTTGTGGGTTTCGCTGCTACTGACTGGTTCAAACGAACAGTCCAACCCTTTGAATTTGCTATAAATAGGAATTTATTATGACAACTTTTGATTTCTCTCCATTCTATCGTTCTTTAATTGGTTTTGATCACTTAGCCAACCTGATGGATGCCGCAGCTCGCAACGAGAAACAACCGGCTTACCCACCTTATAATATTGAAGTCTTTGGTGAAGATCAGTATCGGATCACGATGGCGATTGCAGGCTTTGAACTGCACGAATTATCGATTGAAACCGAACACAACACTTTGTTAGTGCGCGGTCAGAAAGCGCAAAAAACTGAAGGCAGAAAATTTTTACATCAAGGCATCGCTGAGCGTAATTTTGAACGCAAGTTTCAACTGTCGGATTACATCAAAGTGACGGGCGCCAGTACTGAACATGGCTTATTACATATTGACCTCGTGCGCGAGGTGCCTGAAGCGTTAAAACCACGCAAAATTAACATCGCCCAAGCCAACACGGTGCAAGGCTCGGCAACGGCTCGTTTGCCTGAAGCGCAAACAGCGCCTGTCGATGCTCAGTTACTAACCCAACAAAATACTGCACAGTAATTTTAAATAAAGCTGACTGCAATCGATGATTTGCAGTCAGCTTTTTGCATGTTTGCATGTTTGCATGTTTGCATGTTTGCATGTTTGAAAATGCTAATGAATGCATCCATCCAAAGATTGCTTTAATCCGTCTTAACTCTGCGTCGAATTTAAATAATCAACAATGATTGGATTTACCAGCTCAGCATGCGTGACAGGCCCCATATGGCCTGTATTCACCTGTCTAAACCTGCAGTTTGGAATTTGACTTGCCAGATGTTCGGCGAGAAATGTGGCTGAACGTCGGCTCTGTTGGCCTGTCATCAACAATATCGGTTGTTGCAGACGTTGATAATCAACCAAGGTACAGGGCTCGCCAATTAGCGCTGCGAAATCGAAAGTAACCTTTTTTACCTGTTGCGCGAGCATCGATTGCATCTTGCTGGGTAAACCCGCAAAAAAGCCAGGTGCCTGCCAGTAATCAATAAAACATTCCGCCCCAGCCCGCGCCGATAAAGTCGGCAGCTTCGCTGCAAGCTCGTGGATTTCAGTGAGTAGACCCTTTGCTTCACTGCTGTTGTGCTGATTTAAGTATTGGCTGTAGTTCTCTGGCTTTAATAAATGAAATACTACAGGCTCAAATAAAATCAATTGTTTAACAGTGATTTGTTGACTCAACGCCAGATGCAGCGCTAAGGCACCACCAAAGGAGTGACCGATCAACGTGATTGGCGTAGCCAAATTCAGTGCCGCCAGCTCAGCAACTAGCGGCTTCGCTTCATCAGCCATACGGTATTGCTGCGGGTGCTGCAAGAATTCAACACTGGGTTGCCAGCGGCTCCCCGCTGCGCCATACCCTTGTAAATCAACCAAAATACATTGAAATTGCTCCTTTAGCGCATTCACTAAAGGCAACCATTGCCGATGACTGGATAAAGAACTGTGTAAAAATAATAAGGGCTGCCCTTGCCCGACAACCGTTAAGGCCACAGCAAGAATCCAGCACTCAACAAGAGCGCACTAAAAGTGCTGATCATGCCTAGAAAACGCCACGGCGAAGTGCCCGCTGATTGCATCAAACCTGCCGCATGCAGTAACCGGCCACCCAAGATCAAACCGCCAATCAAATGCAGTTGCCAAATGGCTGTGGCTTGCTGTTCTAAAATCAATAATAACAACAAAGCAAACGGCACATACTCAGCAAAATTGCCATGGATGCGAATGGCTTTAACCAGGCTTGGTTGCTGACCATCGCCTAAACCAACCCGATGTTTCATCCGTTGCTTGACCACCGCAAAGGCTAAAACGACATACATGATTGCCAATAACGCTGCATAAAACCCGGTAATTGTTGTTTGCATAATTCCCTACCACCCTTGTAATTGTTGCGACACCAACTGCTTAAACACGCGAATATGACAAGGTACCGCATTTAATGCATGAATGTATTGATAATTTTCACCGCCAGCATGCATAAACACTTCTTTGTTTTCTACGGCAATTTCTTCCAGCGTTTCTAAACAATCGGCGGCAAAGGCAGGACAAAGCACCTGCAAATTTTTGATGCCTTTATTCGGCAGTTCATTGAGCAACTCATCCGTATAGGGCTGTAGCCATTTCTCTTTGCCAACGCGAGATTGAAAGCTAACCAAGACTTGTTCAGGGGCTAAGCCTAAATCTGCTGCCAAATTGGCTGCGGTTTCGCGGCAATGCCGCTCATAAGGATCGCCCAAACGGACAAACCTTTCCGGGATGCCGTGAAACGACAACAACAAATGCTCGGCTTTGCCATGCACTTGCCAAAATCTGCGCACTGAACCTGCCAGTGCTTTGCGGTAAATCGGCGTATGGTGATAATTTTTGACAAAGCGGATCTCAGGAATATCGCGCGTATTTGCCAAGTACTGACCGATCTGATCTGAAATCGCCGCCGTGGTCGTGGCAGAATATTGCGGATAAAGCGGGATCACCACGATCCGTTCGACACCTTGACTGCGTAATTCATCAAAAACACTCGCAATCGATGGGTTGCCATACGTCATGGCATAACGAACTTGCACTGGGTAATCGCTCAATTCGAGTGCTTTGCCGAGCCCTGCAGTTTGTTGCTCAGTGATCACACGCAATGGTGAGCCGTCTTGCCACCAGATAGATTGATAAAGCTTCGCCACTCGTCGGCCACGAAACGGCAAAATGATCCCGCGTAAAATGCACTGCCAAAGGATGGCAGGATAATCCACCACGCGTTGGTCCGATAAAAACTGTTTCAGATAACGTCGCACCGCAGGAACCGTCGGTTCATCAGGGGTTCCTAAGTTAACCAAGACCACAGCGTATTTAGCAAAAGGCAATTCTAATGAGGATTTTTCAGGCGAAGTTGTCATTGGCAGTTGGTATCCTTGAAAACATACACACAATTCGAGTTTATCATGGGCCTTATCGCTGAACGATGCAAGAACACCACTGTCATCATCACAACAGCATTGAATTCAATAACAATTGCAAGATACAGCCGGCATGACAAGCGTTCAGACTAAGGCACAAAAAAGCCCACCGAAGTGGGCTTATTACATCACTAGTTGAGCAGGAATGAATGCTTAGCCTAGTAATGCAGCAAGTTGTTGACTGACCGTTTCCACTGGAACTGTACCATCCAGATGATGATACTGAGTCAGCCCTTCACTCGCTTGGTTACGATAGTAGCCGACTAATGGTTCAGTCTGTTGGTGATAAACACCTAAACGCTTACGGACTGTTTCTTCTTTGTCGTCATCACGTACCACTAAATCTTCGCCAGTGACATCATCTTTACCTGCCACTTTAGGTGGATTGTAGACCACATGGTAAACCCGACCTGAGGCTAAGTGCACACGACGACCACTCATGCGCTCAACAATGACATCGTCTGGCACATCAAATTCAATCACGTGATCAACCAAAACGCCATTGTCTTTCATCGCGTCAGCTTGCGGGATCGTTCTTGGGAAACCATCCAGTAAAAAACCTTTGGCGCAATCGGGTTTTGCAATGCGCTCTTTCACCAAGCCGATAATAATATCGTCAGAAACCAACTGGCCGGCATCCATCACTTGCTTCGCCGCCAAGCCCATCGCAGTGCCTTCTTTAATTGCAGCACGCAACATGTCGCCAGTAGAAATTTGTGGGATCCCATATTTATTCATCAGAAACTGCGCCTGAGTTCCTTTTCCGGCACCTGGGGCACCCAACAAAATGATACGCATACAAAGACCTCGAGTAGCT
>CAZIPG010000212.1:0-5361 GCA_964540955.1 uncultured Rheinheimera sp. | reverse complement strand
ACGTGATCGGTAAATATCACCCGCATGGTGATAGCGCTGTTTATGACACAATTGTTCGGATGGCCCAACCATTCTCGTTACGCTATATGTTAGTAGATGGCCAAGGGAACTTCGGTTCTGTTGATGGTGACTCTGCTGCAGCAATGCGTTACACCGAAGTTCGCATGGCAAAAATCACCCAAGAATTATTGGCTGATTTAGATAAAGAAACTGTTGATTTTGTGCCTAACTATGACGGCACTGAACAAATCCCAGCGGTGTTACCGACAAAAATTCCTAACTTGCTGATCAATGGTTCAAGCGGTATTGCCGTCGGTATGGCGACCAATATTCCGCCACATAATATCAGTGAAGTGATTGATGCCTGTTTGGCAATTATTGCCAATCCTGACATTACAATTCCTGAATTGATGGAATTGATCCCAGGTCCAGATTTCCCAACTGCAGCAATTATTAACGGCCGTCGAGGTATCGAAGAAGCCTATCGTACTGGCCGTGGCAAAGTTTACATTCGTGCCAAAACTCATATTGAAACGGATGAAAAAACTGGCCGAGAGTCAATTATCGTCACTGAAATTCCATACCAAGTAAATAAAGCGCGTTTAATTGAAAAAATCGCCGAGCTTGTGAAAGAAAAACGTATTGAGGGCATCAGTGCATTACGTGACGAGTCTGATAAAGACGGGATGCGGATTGTCATCGAAGTCAAACGTGGTGAATCATCAGATGTTTTAATTAACCATTTATATGCAAACACCCAAATGCAAACGGTGTTTGGTATCAATATGGTTGCACTCGATCAAGGTCAACCGAAGTTATTAGGATTAAAAGAAATCCTCGAATGCTTTGTGTTGCATCGTCGTGAAGTTGTAACGCGTCGAACCGTATTCGATCTGAAAAAAGCGCGGGATCGTGCTCATATCTTAGAAGGTTTGGCGATTGCGCTGACCAATATTGATGAAATCATCGAACTCATTAAAACATCACAAAGCCCAAGTGATGCCAAAGCAGGGCTTGTTTCACGCGGTTGGCAGCTTGGCAATGTGAAAGAAATGTTGGAACGTGCTGGCGAAAGCGCTGCGCGTCCTGAGTGGTTAGAAGAACACTTTGGTATTCGCGATGGTTATTATTATTTAACCGAGCAGCAAGCCCAAGCCATTCTTGACCTGCGTTTACACAAATTGACAGGCCTTGAACACGAAAAAATCTTGGCTGAGTACAAAGAATTATTAGATCTGATCGCTGAGTTACTGCACATTCTGTCTAGTTCTGCTCGTTTAATGGAAGTCATTTGTGAAGAGTTAGCCGCAGCGAAAGCGCAGTATGGCGATGCTCGTCGCACCGAGATCCAAGCAGATGCACTTGATATCAACATGGAAGACTTGATTGCAGAAGAAGACGTTGTGGTCACACTTTCGCATTTAGGTTATGCCAAGTATCAGCCACTAACTGATTATGAGGCACAGCGTCGTGGTGGTCGTGGTAAAGCTGCAACCACGGTGAAAGATGAAGACTTCGTTGATCAATTATTGATTGCTAGCACGCACGATACCATTCTTTGCTTCTCAAACCGTGGTCGTTTGTACTGGATGAAAGTGTATCAATTACCACTGGCTTCACGTCAAGCTCGTGGCAAACCTATCGTCAACTTATTACCACTGGAGGAAGGCGAGCGGATCACTGCAATTCTGCCGGTTCGTGAATATGAAGAAGGAAAATATGTGTTCATGGCAACTGCCAACGGCACAGTGAAGAAAACTTCTTTAACTGAATACTCACGTCCAAGAGCCAACGGTATTATTGCTGTCAACTTAAATGAAGGCGATCAATTAATTGGCGTCGACATTACAGACGGTAGCAACCAAATTATGCTGTTCTCTGATGATGGCAAGGTCGTTCGTTTCCATGAAGAACAAGTCCGTGGCATGGGTCGTACCGCAACTGGCGTTCGCGGCATCAAACTCCGCGAGAACGGCTCAGTAGTGTCGCTGATTGTGCCTAAATCTGATGGCGCGATTTTAACAGTCACAGAAAATGGTTACGGTAAACGCACCGCGTTGGCTGAATATCCAGAGAAGAGCCGTGCAACCCAAGGGGTTGTGTCGATTAAAGTCTCTGAGCGCAATGGTTTAGTTGTCGGTGCGGTCCAAGTGAATGCTTTAGACGAAATCATGTTGATTTCGAACAAAGGCACATTGGTGCGTACTCGGGTGAAAGAAGTCTCGCAAGTCGGTAGAAATACCTCGGGTGTTATTCTGATCAGAACGCAAGACCAAGAGAAAGTGGTTGGCGTTCAACGAATTGATGAAATTCAAGATCAGGAAGAGCTCGCGGCAGCTGAAGCAGAAGTGCAACAACTTTCAGCTCAGCCGACAGATGAGATTGCTGATGACTCGGAAGAGTAATCTGCAGCTTTCGCCACTTTAAATTGGCCTGATCGGTAAAAACGAGTGCATCTGCACTCGTTTTTTGTTTAAGGCAAGATAAAAATACGGTAAAGTAAGTTTAAAGCCATCCAGATGGCAATAACAAGAAAATGGCCTTGCCAGCTCGAATGTCCACGCCCAATTTGAAGTAACTAAATACAATGAGGTAAAAATGACCACTTATAATTTTTGTGCCGGCCCAGCCATGTTACCGACTGAAGTCATGCTGCAGGCGCAGGAAGAATTGATTAATTGGCATGGGCGCGGCTGCTCAATTATGGAAATGAGCCATCGTGGCAAAGATTTCATCAAGGTTGCAGCTAAAGCGGAACAAGATCTGCGTGATTTACTGGCGATCCCGCAAAACTACAAAGTTTTATTCATGCATGGCGGTGGACGCGGCCAATTTGCAGCAGTACCGCTGAATTTGTTAAAAGCAGGGCAATCTGCGGATTATATTGTTTCAGGTGCATGGTCCAAAGCTGCAGCAGAAGAAGCACATAAATTTGGCACAATTGCTGTCCAAGGCATCAACCGTGTTGAGAATGGTTTGAGAACCTTAGCCCCAGCAAGCGAATGGCATATCAATCCAAAGGCTGCGTATGTGCATTTTTGCCCGAACGAAACGGTTGATGGTTTAGAATTCACTGAATTACCAGAGACTGAAGTCCCTCTGGTTTCTGATCTTTCTTCAACAATTTTATCCCGGCCAATCGATGTTGCACGCCATGGCGTCATTTACGCGGGCGCACAGAAGAATATCGGGCCATCAGGCTTAACTCTGGCCATAGTTCGCGAAGATTTATTGCCAGAAGCCGGCGCAAATATTCCTGCGATCCTTGATTATCGGCTAGCAGCTGAAAACGACAGTATGTTTAACACGCCACCGACCTATGCTTGGTATCTTGCTGGTTTAGTCTTTGAGTGGTTAAAGCGCCAAGGTGGTTTAACCAAAATGGCTGAAATCAATGCGCTCAAAGCCAGTACTCTATACCAATACATCGATCAATCTCAGTTTTATCGTAATGATGTGGCCCAGCAATACCGCTCATGGATGAACGTGCCATTTTTCTTAGCGGATGAAAAACTCAACGATTTATTTGTCAATGAAGCAGAAGCCAATGGGTTATTAGCTTTGAAAGGTCATCGTATGGTCGGCGGTATGCGGGCGAGCATTTACAATGCTATGCCAATCGAAGGGATCCATACATTAATTGCATTTATGCGCGAATTCGAACGGGTACATGGCTGATGAAAACACTGACCTTACAGCATGTCCCCGAAGTTGCTGGTACCGTGCACCTGCCCGGTTCAAAAAGTATCTCCAATCGAGTGTTATTATTAGCGGCACTTGCTGAGGGCGAAACGGATATACATAACTTACTGCACAGTGATGATGTTGAGCATATGCTCAACGCATTAGCAAAACTTGGCGTGAGTTACCAACTTTCCACCTGCAAAACGCAGTGCCAAGTGCGCGGTCTTGGCGGTCTTTTTAAACAAGAACAGCCCATTGAGTTATTTTTAGGCAATGCAGGCACTGCAATGCGCCCGCTGACTGCTGCACTGGCCGCTTCTGATGTCGATGTGACACTGACAGGTGAGCCTCGCATGTATGAAAGACCGATAGGGCACCTGGTTGATGCGTTGCAGCAATGGCAAGCCGATATTCGCTATTTGGGCGATGTCGATTTTCCGCCGCTGCATATTCGGGGCAAAGCTTTGACTGCAGGTCAAGTATCGATAGATGGCAGTGTATCCAGTCAATTTCTAACCGCCGTATTGATGATCGCGCCATTACTCCAAGGCGATTCAATCATTGAAATCGCCGGTGATTTAGTTTCTAAACCCTATATCGACATTACTTTGGCTCTGATGGCACGCTTTGGCGTTGTCGTTGAAAATCAGCAATATCAGAAGTTTATTGTTCGCGGTCAACAACAATATCGGGCGCCCGGTTATTTTTTAGTCGAAGGAGATGCTTCATCGGCTAGTTATTTCTTAGCGGCTGCAGCAATCGCTGGGGGCACCATTAAAGTCACAGGCATAGGTCAAGATGCGCTGCAAGGGGACATTCGGTTTGCAGATGCGTTAGAGGCCATGGGGGCTGACGTTCAATGGGGACGCGACTTTATTTCAGTTACCCGTAACCAATTAATTGGCATAGACCGTGATTATAATGCAATCCCAGATGCGGCAATGACCATTGCTACGGCCGCTTTATTTGCTAAAGGCCCAACTGTGATCCGAAATGTCTACAACTGGCGAGTGAAAGAAACTGATCGCCTGCATGCAATGGCGACTGAATTACGTAAAGTGGGTGCAGAAGTTGAAGAAGGCTATGACTTCATCAAAATAGTGCCGCCGAATGAAATACAACACGCCAGTATTGCTACATATAACGACCACCGGATGGCGATGTGTTTTTCTATGTTGGCATTTGCGAAATGCGGAGTCACAATCGAGGATCCTGATTGTACTCGAAAAACATTTCCTCAATATTTTGAAGTATTTAACTCTTTAGCAACGAGTAACGCATAACTTTAAGTTCCTGCCATTTTGCTGCGCGGTTTTTCATGGAAAACCGCGCATTTTGCAACAATTGTCTGTATAATGCCGCCACTTTAGTTTTCAGCAGCAATTCGGAGGCAAAATGCAGCAGTCCCCAGTGATGACGATTGATGGACCCGGTGGTTCTGGTAAAGGAACTATTTGTCGATTAGTCGCGCAAAAACTTGGCTGGCATTTACTGGATAGTGGCGCTATCTACCGAGTGCTTGCCTTAGCAGCTATCCATCACAATATCGCTTCAGATGATGAAGAGGCTTTACAGCCACTCGCAGCTCATCTTGATGTTCAATTCACAGCCGACGATCAAGGCAATGTGCGTATCACCCTTGAAGGGGAAAACGTGACACATACCATTCGCACTGAA
>CAZIPG010000211.1:0-5367 GCA_964540955.1 uncultured Rheinheimera sp. | reverse complement strand
TAGTGATGCCGATAGTGATTTAGTCGCGCAACCCACTATCGAGGGTTTGCTGCGATAAGCTATGCTAGTCTCAGTTTTTCAGCAAACCACCATCCAGCTTAGACTTCGCAAGGACATGTTGACTGATGCAGTGTTGCAAATTCCAACGCAATAAACGGCTGTTGGCCTCTTGGCGCAAGGCTTCGGCCATTGGTAATGCTTTGCGGCTCGATGTTTCGCCATTGAATGCTTTGCTCAGCAATGGTTTTCGCATGAAGGGCGCGGTTTTAGTGCGATGGATTTTACTCTGTGTCAGCGGCTGTGGGAGTCTAGTGAATGCTGCAGAGCCTGCCGTGGCAGCTGCGACGGACCCAAAAAACCCCAGTGTTAGGTTTGTTTATCTCACCAATGGTGATCGGCTGAGTGGGGAACTCATTGCGGAAGATGCTCAGCATTTAGTCTTGAAAACGGCCTATCATCCAAGTTTGAGTCTCGCAAAATCGCAGATCCAGCGTGTTGTTGATCCTACCCAAGACAGTCAGGATCCAACCCTAGCAACGACGCAAGCCGACACGCAAATCCTTGCACAAAGTCCGGCAGCAGTTGCCGAAAAACCGCCAAAAGATGCAAAACCGGCAGCGAAACAGCCTTGGCAACTGGAAGTAGATGTCAGTGCTGCCAAACGTCGGGGGAAAGAAAGTAGTGAAAGTATTTCGACCTCGGTGAATTGGGAGTTTCGTCATGACAAGTGGCGCTATAGCAGCGATGCCAGTTTCGATTATGAGATCAAGCAAGAGGTTCGTAAGACTCATAAATATGCGATTAATCCGGGTCTGGATTATTTTTATAATGAGCAAATCTTCGGCAGAGCTCAGTTAGATTTCAATTACAACTATTTGGCAGCCGACTATAAAAATATCGATGTCAGCTTGGGGCCAGGCTTTAGCTTTTTTCGCGATCAACAAGAATTACGGTTGGAATTAATGGCACTGGTCGGCGTAAAAAATGCTTATTTTCGCGGCGACCAATTTTTGCAAGCACTCTTGGGGTATCAAGATTCTGTCAGTTTTCGTTTCGCCTCCTTGGATTATGATTATCAGTACGAATGGCCAAACACGGGGTGGGAGTGGTACGCCAAAGGGTCTTATTTAACGATGTTAGATCAGCCGATCGCATTGCTCGATTTTGCTTATGAGTGGCGCAATGACTTCGGCATTCGTTATTGGTTGACCGACAAAATCCGGCTGAGTTGGTCGATGGTCCATGAAAAAACCGCCATCGATTTAGTGCTGAGTGATGGTACGGTCTGGCCATTGGATGTGAAAGATATTCGGCAGAAATTAAGCATCGGTGCCAGTTTCTAAAAGAGTGAACCCCAGTGATTATCACCATAATAGTGACAAAATAGTGAATATTTTGATCTGCGCTATATTACAAAGCTGCCTAATTTTTCGGCAAGTGTAAAGTTTCTGCATTCGAATTCATTGGGCAGACGTCAAAATGCCTTCTATGTTGAGAGCCAGCCGACCACAAAACAAGAGTCGGTATAGACGACACTATCAACATGACAAGGAATAACTATGAAACTTTCCCATGGGGCAACAGCGCTGCTGTTGGCCTTTTCTAGCCATGCCAGTTTGGCTGCATCTCCCACCACATTTGTCCATTTATTCGAATGGCGTTGGAGTGACGTTGCCACTGAATGTGAAACTTTTTTAGGCCCAAATGGCTATGCGGCGGTGCAAGTGTCGCCGCCGAACGAACATATTCAAGGCAGCCAATGGTGGACCCGCTATCAGCCAGTCAGTTATCTGTTAGAAAGTCGGGGCGGTTCGCGCGCGGCATTCATCAATATGGTGCAGCGCTGTAACGCCGCTGGCGTGAGCATTTATGTCGATGCGGTCATTAACCACATGGCCAATGGCGGCGGTGTCGGGGTAGCGGGGAGTGTTTATGGCAATCGGCAATACCCGATTTACTCCAGTCAAGATTTCCATAGCGTTTGTAGCATCAATGGGTCTGACTACGGCAATAACCGCTGGCGCGTCCAAAACTGTGAACTCTCTGGCTTGCCTGATCTCAACACCGGTGCACCCTATGTGCAAAATACCCTCGCGGCTTACCTGAACGAGTTAACCAGTTTGGGGGTTAAAGGGTTTCGCATCGACGCGGCAAAACATATGTCGGTAGAAGATATTGCGGCCATTCGCAGTAAATTAACGGGCACTCCGCTGATTTATCAAGAAGTGATTGACCAAGGGGGGGAGGCGATTTCTGCTGGTGAATACACTGGCCAAGGCTTAGTGACCGAATTCAAATACAGCGTGCAGCTGGGAAATGTGTTTAAAACGGGGCGATTAGCCAGTTTACGTAACTTTGGTGAAGGCTGGGGCTTTTTACCCAGTAGCCGCGCTGTGGTATTTGTGGATAACCATGACAACCAACGCGGCCATGGCGGTGCTGGCAATGTGGTGACCTACAAAGATGGCCGCATGTATGACTTAGCCAACGTGTTTATGCTGGCCTATCCCTATGGCTACACCCAAGTCATGTCGAGTTACGATTATAAAGGCGACACCGATGCCGGCGGCCCAGGCATTCCGGTGCATCAAAATGGCCAATTGAATTGTTTTGGCACTGATTGGAAGTGCGAACATCGTTGGAGTTACATCGCAGGTGCTGTGCAATTTCGTAACAACACCGTCAATGAATGGCGAGTCACCAATTGGTGGGATAATGGCAATAACCAAATCGCATTTGGCCGTGGCCCTGCCGGATTTGTCGCGATTAACAAGGAAAGCTATGGCCTCAATACCAGTTTAGCGACCAGTATGGCGCCGGGGCAATATTGTAATGTGCTCAAAGGCAAGCTGAGCAGTGACCAAAAATCTTGCAGTGGTGAAGTCATTACCGTTGGCAGTGATGGCCGTATTCAAGCCAATATTGCGCCTTGGGATGCATTTGCTATCCATCAAGCCAGTAAACTAACGACCGGTGGGACCCAACCAGGCGCCGACTGGAAACGCACCGTGGTGTTTATTCAAGCCCAAACCCAAAGTGGCCAAGATATGTTTGTGCGCGGCGGCTTAGATCATCAAGTGGCGTTGAGTCAAAAAGGCTTGAATTGCACGGCCAGCAATATGTTATGTGCCATGCCTATTCGTCATCGCAATTTGAAAAATGCCACCACTGCGCCATGGAAAGCCAATGATAATTTCTTAGATTGGTATGGCAAAGAAGCCAACCAAAGTGCCAGCGCTGAGGGGACGGCATTGGATTGGACCACTAATCTCTGGCCAAGCAGCTGGGGAGCACTGCGCACAGTGCCCGTTGATGGTTATGGTCAGGAAGCGCTCAATACCTTTGGTGCCCATTATTGGATGATGGACGTCGACATGGATTGCAGCAAAACGCTCAATGGCTGGTTCGAACTAAAAGCCTTCGTTAAAAATGGCCAAGGGTGGGAAGGCGACATTAGTCAGGTCAATCCGCCTTATGCCAGCAAGAACCATTTAGCGCAGTGTGGCAAATTGA
The DNA here is from genome assembly GCA_964540955.1 of uncultured Rheinheimera sp. GTDB lineage: Bacteria > Pseudomonadota > Gammaproteobacteria > Enterobacterales > Alteromonadaceae > Pararheinheimera. Next base: position 1,854 of record CAZIPG010000211.1, on the reverse strand, counting down.
ATAAGTTTGAGTTCGGTAGCTCGGCGGTCACTATCAGCAACTTGTAATTTGTCGCAGGGATCGGAAAAGGCAGCTGAATTGGCTGCCTTTTTTTGGTGTTGGGCTGACATTCAACGTTGGTAAGCGGGGGGAATACTACAAGTTGTTACATATTGGTAAAGTGAAATACTGCCATTTTGGCGTTACTTACGGTAGGCTGCAGTCAGTATTGACAAAGTAGACAAGGAATACTGATGAAACTTTTAACCAAACTTTTCATTTTTACGTTATTTGCACCTTGCATTGCAAGCGCTGCAACGGGAACTAAAGTGGATGTTACTGCAGCTCAATATGACGCTGCTTTGAAAGTGGCAATTCGCCAAGCGCACTTGAATCAACCTGAAGATGCATTTCCTGTGTTACTGCAATATGCGCGGTATGGTGAAAAAGTCGCGCAAAATTTAGTAGGAACTTATCTCATCAACGGCCAAGGAACACCGGTCGATGTGGCTCAGGGTATTGTCTGGATGGCATTGTCACTGGAGCAACAAGATAAAATTTGGAAGAAAAATTACGAGAAAATTACTGCGCAGTTATCGAAAGAGCAGCTTGCCCAGTTAGAGGTCATGATTGAGCAGTATCGGGCCAAATATGGTGCTGATGCGCAATATATGTCATGCCGAGTGGAACCGCGTAAAACGGGGTCCAGTTTGCGCATTCATTTATGTCTGAAAATCAGAGATAAAGATGATGACGTACAAATCAATGTGTATGCTGAGGATCAACCAATCCCTGGTGCGGAGTTGGTAGCATTTAAATAAATGCAGTCTAAGACGCCGACAGGATCCTGTCGGCGGTCTCGCATGATAGTTTTTCGAAAATCACCACAGATTTCAAACAAGATCACATATCGATATATTGCGGCCAGCCCAATAAAGGGTTCTGCAAACCTTGTTTATGTTCAAAGGCATCCAGTTTTTCCGGGGATGCATCTTCAAGAGCCAAGGCGCGATATTTCTGCGCAAAATTCAGGGTTTTCAGCAAGGCTTTGGCGAAGTTATCCCCCAAATCTTGCCGAATCGCTGCAGCAATGCCGGCGGGCAATTCAGCCAACACCGCTTCAGTTTGTAACTGGAGATAATCCAAGTTAAACCAACGCTCTTGCAATTCGATATGACGGATGCGCTGCTTCAGATCTTGCTTCACTTTACCGTTACTACAAATGACCCGATAAAGAATCACTTCGGCCAACATGCCTTCAAGGTTGAAATGCTCGAAGGGATCCAGTTGGGTGTGATAAAAAAAGGTCTGTTTAATCAGCGCAATGGCATTGCGGCGGTTCGACTCTACCAAGGCTTGTTGGTACAGCTGCCAGCCATGCCATTCTTCGGCATCGGGGGGGCTGGATATATCCCGCAGCAATTGCTCATCGACATCACCATACAGCGACTTGCGGCTGTTGCTTTTGCTGCTGACAGTGCTCAGCATGTGCCAGCCTTTTTGAAACGGTTTTACCACGCCCTCAGTACTGGTCAGTAACTGCAGCGCTTTGGCCAGATCATGGCCTGACAATTCAAGCAAACCCACGCTCACCACGCCGATGATGTCGTGCGCCGCTTGCTCCAACAGATGCATTTTGTACTTGTTATAAAACTTATCAGCAAACTTTAAACTCATCAGCACCGCTTTGTTTTTGATTTCAGCCAATTGTGCTGTTGAAAGTTGCTGCTCTGCTTGGCCATAGGCCAACACTTGGCTAAAAAACGGCCCTTGGTTTTGTTCGCGAACGACTAATTGCATCAGGCGGTTCCTTAGTCCAAAAAGCTAAACATATCATCCACTTCGGCGTACTCATCAGTGGCCTGATTTTTCTCT
>CAZIPG010000210.1:0-5373 GCA_964540955.1 uncultured Rheinheimera sp. | reverse complement strand
GAGCCATGATCAGCGTCAGAGTCAATCCTAATAAAGTCAGAACTAACGTGGTTAAAATGGATTGTTGCTGGCTTAATAAAATTTTTTCTTTTTGAATTTGCACGACAACATAACCCAGTTGCCCAGCCTGCTGGCTGAGGCTTTGTGCCTTCGCTTCAGAAAGTTTTCCTGTGGCTAGTAACTGTTGGATTTCAGCGAGTTCTAGCTGGATCGGGACTTTAACTAACAAGCTATCTGTCAGCACTTGCATGACGCTTTGTTTGGGAAATTCGAGGGTGGGGCTTGATGATAACTCGGCAAAATCTTTATGTTGGTTCGAGGTGACAATCAATTGATGATCCGCATCAAACACCGCAATAGTTCGCACCATGGGGGCGTTTTTTCGATGGGAAACGTTCAGTAGCCGCTGTAATACCAGTAAATCATGATTTAAAACCGACTGTTCGCTAGCAATCGCGAGCGGTTCTGCAATATTGCTGGCTTGTTCTTCCAGATATTGCGCTTGGTCTTGAAAACGGGCATAACTGAAATAGCCGCCAAGGCTCAAGCAAATAAGTAAGGTGGGTAATAACGTGATTAATAAAATCCGATCTCGTAAACCAATCTTCGTCATCTTGGGCGCTACTTGCTACAATGGTCCTTTAAAACTTTATCATGACACAAGCTGTCATAAAAACCTATGGCTTCTCTGCGGCACCGACCGTTCTGTTGTAGGTAATTTCTAAGGAAAATTTGTTGTTATGGTGCGTATTTATCAAGCCAAAGCCAAATCACTTGGACCTTCCCAGCAAACCTTGACTATTGAGCGTTGGGATCATGAAGCGCAGAGTATTGCGTTTCATGCGGGCAAAATCTGTTTTATTGAGGGTGGCCTCCCGGGCGAAACCGTGAAAGTCCAACTGACTGAGCAAAAAGCCCAGTATGCCAAAGGTCATGTGCAGGCAATCTTAACGCCATCCCCGTTGAGGGTTCAGGCGTTATGCCCTGTTGCGGGGCAATGTGGCGGCTGTCAGTTGCACCATGTCGGTGCGGAAGCAGCGCTACAACTAAAACAACAAGCCATCGCGGATTTATTACACCATCAACTTAAAGTGACCGAGCTACCTTGGCAGCAGCCGATTATTGCGCAATCGCAAGGATATCGGCGCAAAGCCCGCATTGGTATTTGGTTCGATAAAGCGAGTCAACAGTATCAGGTTGGTTTTCGTAAAAATCAGAGCAATGAAATCCTCGATGTCGAAAGCTGCTTGGTGTTAAGTCCGACGCTGTCAAAAGCTTTACCCGCGCTTCGTCAAACGCTGCCGAATTTAGCCCATGGTAAGGCAATTACTCATGCGGAAGTGGTTGATGCGGATGGCAAAGCTTTTATTATTTTAAGGCATATCAAGCCATTGCCAGAACAGGACCGCACATTGCTCAAGCAAAGTTGGCCTGAGGCTTATTGGTTTGGCGAAGCAGAGTCGGGTCAATTGACCCCTTGGCAAGAGAACACGCCACAGACCCAGTACCCATTAGTTCTGCCGAATATGCAGCCAGTTGCGTTAACATTTAGTCCTGGAGACTTTATCCAAGTCAACGCACACGTGAATCAACAGATGGTGCAACAGGCTATCGACTGGTTGCGTCCTTGTGTCGATGATCGCATTTTGGATTTATATTGTGGGATCGGTAATTTCAGTCTGGCTTTGGCAGCGATGGGCGCCACAGTGGTTGGAATTGAAGGCGTCGATGCGATGGTGCAGCGTGCAAGTACGAATGCCACATTGAATCAATTAACGACCTGTGAATTTTATCAAGCCGATCTCCATCTCCCCTGGCCTAAAGCCGGTTGGCCGAAAGCCAACTATAATAAAATTTTATTAGATCCGGCGAGAGCCGGCGCTGCCGGTGCGATTGATGAAGTCGCAAAACTGAAAGCGGCACAGATCTTGTACGTCTCTTGTAATCCGACGACTTTCGCGCGAGATGCGAAAGTATTGCTAGCAAAAGGATTTCGCATCGCTAAAATCGGTGTCATGGATATGTTCCCATACACTAGCCATTTAGAATTGATGGCATTATTTACCAAGTGAGGCAGTAAGCATGGTCACGGTTCGACATTCGCATAGCACTGTATACAATCCGGGCGAAACCATGGAATGGTTATGTTCGCTCGGGCTACCAGAAGGCAAAATCAGTTGCCTGATGGCGGCAGAGCAGTGGTTGCAGAGTCGAGGTCTGACCGACGCGAGTTGCCCGCAGGTGCATACTGGTTGGGAGATGGTGGAGATTTTGGCCGATCTGCGGATGGACAAAGACGCTTTAACCGCCGCTTTATTATTCCCATTGATTGAAGCCCATGTCCTCAGTTGCGACGATGTGCAATCTGAATTCCCGGCTGCGGTTGAAACTATGCTGGCCGCGGTCAACCAAATGGAAGCGATCCGCACTATCCCGGTGGGTCCCAACCAAAACCCGAATGCGCAGCAAGCGGATAATCTGCGCAAAATGTTGCTCACCATGGTCGATGATGTGCGAGCAGTGGTGATTAAACTTGCTGCACAAATATGCTATTTACGGGATGTAAAAAATGCCGATGAAGAGACGCGAGTCTTAGCGGCGAAACAAACCAACGCAATTTTTGCCCCTTTGGCAAATCGGTTGGGGATAGGCCAGTTAAAGTGGGAACTGGAAGATTTAGCTTTTCGTTATCTTCACCCGCAAGTCTATAAAAAGATTGCCACCCAACTTGAAGAAAAGCGCCTCGACCGTGAACAATACATGCGTGATTTTGTGGCTGCAGTGCAACAACGTCTGCAAGATGAACGTTTGCAATGTGAAGTTTATGGGCGACCCAAGCATATTTTCAGCATTTGGAAGAAAATGCAGAAAAAGCACCTGAGCTTTGATCAGCTTTACGATATTCGGGCGGTACGGATTGTGACTGATCGCGTGCAAGATTGTTATGCCGTATTAGGGATTGTGCACACCACTTGGCAGCATTTACCGAAAGAGTTTGATGATTACATCGCCACGCCGAAGCAGAATGGCTATCAATCGATCCATACTGTGGTGCTTGGGCCCCAAGGGCGTCCGATTGAAATTCAAATTCGTACACGGCAAATGCACGACGATGCTGAGCTTGGCGTCGCCGCGCATTGGCGTTACAAAGAGGGTGGTCCAGCAGGGCGAGGAGGCGCGTTGGATGAAAAAATTGGCTGGCTTCGCAAAATTTTGGCTTGGCAAGAGGAAGTGGTCGATAGCTCGCTGGCGGAAGAACTGCGTAACCAGGTCACTGAAGATCGTGTTTACGTGTTTACGCCCAAAGGCGACATTGTTGATTTACCACTGGGCTCAACTCCACTCGATTTTGCTTATTATGTCCATTCGAATGTCGGCCATCGCTGTATCGGCGCGAAAATCTCGGGCCGTATCGTGCCTTTTACTTATCAGCTGAAAACGGGTGATCAAGTCGAGATCCTCACTGGGCGTGAGCCGAATCCAAGCCGTGATTGGCTCAACCCGAATTTAGGCTATTTAAAATCCAGTCGGGCACGTTCAAAAGTGCAATATTGGTTCCGTTTGCAAGACCGCGATAAAAACTATGCAGCCGGTAAAGAATTACTCGACGCCGAATTAGCACGGCTCAATTTGGTGATGGAGCATCCCAGCAAAGTGTTGCAGCGGTTTAATGCCGGCAGCATGGAAGAGTTATTGGTGGGGATTGGTGGCGGTGAAATTAAAGTCACCCAAGTGGTGCATTATATTCAAAGCCAGACCGTTAAAAATGAACCAGAAATCGATCCGCGGTTAATTAGTAAACCCATGCATACCCCAGCGAAAAGCCACGTGGTAGTGCAAGGGGTGGGTAATTTGATGACACACATGGCCGGCTGCTGCCAGCCGTTGCCGGGAGATGCCATTATTGGCTATATCACCGTAGGCCGAGGCATTGCGGTACATCGCGATGATTGCGACCAATTTAAAAACTTACAAGAGCATCATCCTGAGCGAGTGGTTGAAGCCACGTGGGGCGATCAATATGCTTCAGGTTACGAAGCCAGTATTCGTATTGTTGCTCATGACCGCAACGGTTTGCTGCGCGATATCACCAGTATTTTGGCCAATGAAAAAGCCAACGTGTTGCGCATGAGTAGTAATTCCGATGTCGCCAAGCAGACGGCAATTATCAACATGACGCTGGAATTGTATAACTTGGATTCGCTGAACAAGTTATTGACCAAAATCAGTCTGATTGATGATGTGATTGAAGCCAAGCGGTCACATTAAGCGACTATCAAATGGCCATAGCAATGTGTATGCGAAGTTGTTGTAAAGCAGCCCCATCGGGCTGCTGGAGTTCAAATGTCAAATATTGATGATTTATTAGCCATCATGGCGCGGCTGCGAGATCCTGAGCAAGGTTGTGCCTGGGATAAAGCGCAAAGTTATCAAACCATTGTGCCTTATACCTTAGAAGAAGCTTATGAAGTGGCTGATGCGATTGAGCGTGGTGCCATCGCAGAGCTCAAAGACGAGCTGGGCGATTTATTGTTTCAAGTGGTGTTCTACAGCCAAATTGGTGCAGAACTCGGTGATTTCACTTTTGCCGATTGTGTGTCGGCCATTTGCGATAAATTAATTCGTCGTCACCCGCATATTTTTGCCGAAGGAATGGGGCATCAAGATGCAACCACCGCATTGCAAAATTGGGAGGCGTTAAAGCAAGCCGAACGCACAGGATCTGGCTTAGCCAGTGTGTTGGATAATGTGCCTGCGGGTTTACCTGCATTGACGCGCGCCTATAAATTGCAAAAACGCTGCGCCAATGTCGGTTTTGATTGGCCCGATGTGGACGGATGCTGGCAAAAGGTCAAAGAGGAAATGCTGGAAGTGGAGCAAACCCAACCGGGTTCGCCAGAACTGGCTGATGAACTAGGTGATTTGTTATTTGCATTGGTGAATGTGATCCGCAAATCTGGCTTAGAACCAGAAGCGGTATTGCGACAAGCGAATCGCAAATTTGAACGCAGGTTTCGCCAAGTCGAAACACTGCTAGCGCACAGTGAAAGGCCCGTTGGTTCTGCCAGTTTGGCAGAAATGGAAGCTGGCTGGCAGCAAGTGAAGCAACAAGAGCGTATCAAGCCTTGAGTGCACAGTTGAAGGTTGAGTTTTTCATTGGCGTTTAAAGCCAATTGCACGTTAGCGAAAAGCTTTTATTGAGCCAGCGCTTCAGCTTTGCTATAATTTTCGCCCGTCCTGATGTCAATTCTACCCGTAGCGCAAATGTTAGCCTTTTTGCTGACTGTGCTAAGGTTATTGAGTTGATCGATATCCAATTTACAACGTGCCTCAGGGGTCTCATGACTACAAGATACATCTTCGTGACGGGTG
>CAZIPG010000209.1:0-5393 GCA_964540955.1 uncultured Rheinheimera sp. | reverse complement strand
GTTAACTTCGTCGTAAAAACCGCCTATCAACTGAACCCATCTAAAGCCATTTCTCAAGTCAGGCCTTGGTCCAGCGCCGATAGTTACTCCTCTTCAATCGTTTCGCCAAATTCATCGACAGGTTTTGCCACGACTGTTGCAATGTCGCCAATCTGAATATTTGCCAGCAATTGTTGGTCGATACTTTGTGCCCAGGCCACGGTTGAGCTCACTTGGGTGACCTCAATATTTAATGACGTCGGGGCCAACAAAGGCTGCGTTTGACCAAAACTATCGCGCAATTCTCGGCGATGGACTAACTGGAATTTATCGCCTACGGCAACACCATGCAGTTGTCCAATATTAAGCAAGACTTGGTTTTCTTTAACTTGAATAATCTCAGCTTCTATTGCTTCACAGCGTAAGGCCTCTTCCACATCTAAAGCCGCGGCATTTAGAATTTGTGCCGCTGATTTGCCATAAGGCGTCTCCCAGAACCGAAAATCTTGCGGATTGAACGCTGTTGTTTTGCGATAAGTCCAGACTGCAGAAGTTTGATATTTTTGACTGAAAATCTGGCGATTTTCTGCTAAATCATGAACATTCACTTGCAAATGGAAATAACGTTTTCTGTCCGGATCGCTCCAAAATTCCCAATTCACACCTGTTTGATCACCCAGAGAAATATCATCCAAATCAGCAGTTAATAAATAGCGAGCGCCATGTTGTTGTAGGATAGCTTTGCGTTCTTGATAACTTAATTGCTTGGCAACCACTGGATTATTAAAATTTTCCGGCCAACTGCTATGGCTAATTTCAGTCAATTTTTCTTGAAAAACTTTACTACTGACTCGGCCTAATTCGAACAAATTACCGATGACGGCTTGCTCTGGCGTGACGATGGCAAAGGGGGCAACCAATAATTTTTTGCGGTAGCCGACATTTGGGCAAATGGGTTCTGAAGGCACAATATCCGCATGAATAGTGACTTCGAAGATCCCATCATTTTTACGCTCCGACACAATTTGCACTTGCTGCATATCGCCATAACTGCGGACTTGCAGCTTTTCTCGTGTCAATAAACCATCAGTCACTTCTTGCACACTGCGCACACTGACCCCAGCAAATAACAAAGCACGTCTGACCGCATCTTCCGTCGCTTGGGCACGAGCTGTGGCAACGTCACCCGCTTGGATTGTTGCTTGGCCAGAGGCTTCAATCCATTGTGCGTGGGCTGTTGCCGTTGAACAGGCAAGTGCCAGCATAGCGAGCTTTTTCATAGCAAAGTTCTCCAATACGTTCAGACTATTTTCTTAACGGTTGCTTTTATCATGCAGGGGTGCAAAACCCGGCAAAACACAATAATTCTGACTGGGAAGCCATTGGCTTCATTTAGATATTACCAAAGCAATTTTTGTGCCTGTATGTGTGATCAACATGATTTGTTTGAACGATGGAATAGTTGGCGCGAAATCTGCAATGAATTTATGAAGTAAATCAGCCAATTTTAACCGGTTGGTATCGTCGAGGTCGGCGCTGAGTATCGCTGACTCACGAAGTGATGCCAAGCGAAGTGCAGAAAGCTAAATGCAGAGGTTTTTATGAAACAACTCATGGTCTTCATTACCATTCTCTTTTTGACTGCTTGTAGTAGTTGGATTGATAAAGAGGTGGTTTATGAGACGGTTCCGCCTGAAAATTTCCCTGTAATTAAGGCTGTTGGCTATGCGCCTATTGCAGAGCAGAAGGGCGAAAGTCCTGAACAGCGCATGTTACAGGCGATGAAGGCATCTAAATTAGAGGCCTATCGTGAATTGGCGGAACAAGTCTATGGTCAGAAAATTGACTATAAAGTGACCATGCAACAAGCGGTAGTCGGCAATGACCAACTCAAAGCTTCTTTACAGGGGCTGATCCGGGGGGCTCGGGTGATTAAGACTTATCCAGTAGGGGAGTTTTATGCCACTGAGTTGGAGCTGGATTTTAAACTGGTATATGACCTATACCAGAACTCACAACCAGTTCGTCGCATACAATCAGTGAAATATTATTGAGTTTCGCAGCGCTGGGGCGACACCGGCGATTTATGCCTTAATGCCTTTACCTAAACTATCAATAGAGGGTTTGCCTTTCGCGTTATAGGTTAAACCTGACTTTCCGCGATTTTGGAGAAGTTCATGTTTGAAACGTTCAATCACCAGTTGGCTTTGCTCAAGCGTGAGCCGGTTGATTTCATTTTGTTCTTTACATTGCGCTAAAATCTGATCTGTCGCTTGGACTTGGGCAATAAAATCAGGATGTTGCTTCAGTTTTTCCAACTCTGGCAACTGGCTGATGGCCGCGTCGAGTTGTTGTATTTGCTCTAAACAGGCCATTTTTTCATGGGCACCCGCTTCGAGCTGTGCAATGTCTCGTTCACTAATCGCTTTAAATTCTGCCTGCAGAAGAGACAAAAGCACCCGGAGGTGCTCTTGTTGCGAAATCAATAAGGAAAGGTCGAGGGAGATGGTATTCATTTTCTACCGAACAACTCGCCTTCAAATTGAACAATGCGTTTTGCTAACTGTTCAACATTGATTTGGTATTTGCCTTCAGAAATGGCTTGTTTGATGCGATCTACTTTTTCTTGATCGATGCCAGTACTGTTCGTCGCTTTTTCAGTTGCTTTGGTGAACTGCTGCGCTTGTACAGTCAATGAGACAGAATCCTGTTTTTGGGCAGGAGAGCTCATCACCGCTTGCTGTTGTTGTGCAACCTGTTGTTTTTGAATGTTTTGATCTACTTTGTCAGTTTTAACTGTGGTGGTAGAAGCAACACCTTGATTCACATTAATCGCCATTTTGACACCCTCACCAGAACTCTGGTTCTTTCCTTAATTTTATTAACGGCTGGCAGCAAAAAAACTTTAGAGAAATTTATAACTTTATTGCTATTTTTTTTATGGCAGTGACACTACCGACAACTGTGCGTCCGGATTGCAGATTTTGCACTCGCACATTTTCTCCTAAAGCTCCATCCGATAAGGCTTTGCCAGAGGCGGAAACGACCAAATTGTCAGAAATCCCTTCAATTGTAACAACATCTCCCTTACATACAAGACAAAGATCAGAATTGACGATAATTTGTCCGACATTCAGGCTTCTTTTGGTCCGAGCGCCCACCACAAAACTCGGATCTTGCATGATTTGACCGCGAGCCTGGGCTATTTCTCGTTCTTGCAAACTAATGGATTCGGTTGTGATGACACTTCCCGCCGGTAACTGCCGATTGCTAATTAAGGTCATCACAATTTTACTGACTTTAGCATTTAAATAAAGCTGCCATCCTTCGGCATCTTTGCATTGCACTCTAATGCTATTTTGCGTTTGGATGTTTGGATTGACTAAGCTAAATTCCAAAGGTTCTGTGCAATAGCGAGTACTCAATCGACTATCCACTTGAGGCATGGTGATTTTGATATTTTCTCCGACTTGCTGAACTAACTGAGCTTGTAACCAGGACTGAGCCTCTTCGCTTAGTTGTGCCATACTGAACTCAGTGGCTGATAACTGTAGGCTAAAGAGGCTCAGTGAGAGCCCATAAAGCGGATAGCGGAACAGTGGACGGAAAAAATTATCGTACATTTTCATATAGTTTCAGCTATGCTTACTCAACAAAGGGTTATAACATACCAAGTGTGTCAATTTTCAGTGATTTGCCTTAGTCGTTAGGACTTAAGCAAGAATCGATCCTGAATTCATTCCGGGGAGTTTCTCATGGCGGGTATTCTTGATTCAGTTAACCAGAGAACGCAGCTGGTTGGTCAAAACCGGTTGGAATTGCTTTTATTCCGTTTGGCTGGGCGTCAACGTTTTGGCATCAATGTGTTTAAAGTCCGTGAAGTGCTGCAATGCCCACCACTGACTGCTATCCCCAAACGGAACAAATTCGTTCGAGGGATAGCGCACATCCGGGGCCAAACTATTTCAGTGATTGATTTGAGTTTAGCCACTGGTGGTCGTCCGATTGAAAACGTGAAAGATAGTTTTATTATCATTGCGGAGTACAACCGTTCGGTGCAAGGATTCTTGGTGAACTCAGTTGAGCGAATTATCAACATCAATTGGGGTTCAATTATGCCGCCGCCAAAAGGGACTGGTGGGCGCTCTAGTTATTTAACTGCAGTCACTGAAATTGACAAAGAGTTAGTTGAAATTATCGACGTTGAAAAAATCTTGGAAGAAATTTCACCGTCACCAACCATGATCACGACCGCAGTAGAAACGTCGTCAATCACCCAAGACTTAGGGGATAGAACGATTTTGATTGCGGATGATTCTGCCGTTGCTCGTAATCAGGTGAAACGTGCACTTGAAGGTTTAGGCATCGCGATGCATTTAGTCAAAAACGGTCGCGAAGCATTAACCTATCTTCAAGAGTTGGCTAAAACCTGCGAAAAATCAGTCACTGAGAAAATAGGTCTGTTGATTTCCGACATCGAGATGCCGGAAATGGATGGTTATACCCTGACTGCAGAGATCCGACTAGATCCCATGCTCAAAGATCTTCATGTGATTTTGCATACCTCTTTAAGTGGGGTTTTTAACCAGCAGATGGTGCAAAAAGTAGGTGCCGATGATTTCATTGCGAAGTTTAATCCCGATGAATTGGGCGAATCTGTCCGGAAGTGGCTGCATGAAGATTAATTGCTTGAGGTTGTCGGGTGAATAGAGAGTTACACGACAGCGAATATAAACTGTTCAGGGATTTTCTTGAACAGCAGTGTGGTATTGTGCTGGGCGAAAATAAACAATATTTGGTGAAAAGTCGCCTAGCACCCCTTATGCAGCGGTTTAACTTGGCGAGTCTGTCCGAATTAGTCAGTAAGACCTTAAGCCCGTTCGAACGGCAATTACGTTCCGCTGTAATTGACGCCATGACGACCAACGAGACTTTGTGGTTTCGTGATAATTATCCCTACGAGCTTCTGAAAAAACAGATTTTTCCTGAACTCGAGAAAGATCATCGCACTGTCAAAATTTGGTCAGCGGCAAGTTCTTCTGGCCAAGAGCCTTATTCTATTGCGATGACAGGACTTGAATATCAGCAGTCAAAGCCTGGCTCTTTTAGCTTAGGTATCCAAATTTTAGGCACCGATATCTCCAACGCTATGTTAGATCATTGTCAAAAAGCTGAATATGATGGTTTGGCTTTGTCTCGCGGTTTGTCACCAGAGCGCCGCAGCAAATTTTTTGAAGACAGTGGCAATGGCATGATGCGAGTGAAAGATCTGGTACGAAAAAATGTTAGCTTTCGGCACCTAAATCTATTAGACAGCTATACCTTGTTAGGAAAATTCGACATTATTTTTTGCCGAAATGTTCTGATCTATTTCTCACCTGAGGTAAAGGCAAAAATTATCCGCCAGTTTGCCC
>CAZIPG010000208.1:0-5398 GCA_964540955.1 uncultured Rheinheimera sp. | reverse complement strand
ACATAAGGGTAAAGCACCAAGCTCAAAATAAGAATGGCGCCACCAAGACTGCGGATCTGCGGAAACCAGTAGTCGTGATAGCCCCAACCAGTCAGGGCTCGCAGTTGGCTTTGTACTGGGCCAGCCGCATCTAACAAACCAGCGTAGCTGTAAGCCACAATGTATGCAGGCATCGCCAACGGCAAAACTAAAGCCCAACTGAGCCATGCTTTACCGCAAAACTGATATCTTGCTACGAGCCAGGCCAAACTGCCGCCGAGTAAAAGACTTAAAAGCCCTGTACCAGTGGCCAGTATTAATGAGTTAAGGATATAAGTGCTAAGCACTGTCTCGGCTAAATGCTGCCAAATGTCCCATTTTGGCGCAAGCCAACTGGCAAACACCACGAGCAGAGGCAAAATTAATAGCGCGGGCAACGCCAGCCACAGCCCGTGCTGGCGCAGGGAAAGTCCTTTCAAAGATTATTTCCAGCCTGCTTTATCCATCAACATTAAAGCTTGTTGATTGAGAGCGCCTAACTGATCTAGCGAAAGGGTATCTGCTTTAAACGAACCGAAGCTTTTTAAAATTTCGCTGGTGGCCACGCCTGCAACTACTGGATATTCGTGGTTGACTTCGGCATACCATTGCTGGGCTTGCGCAGAGACCATGTACTCGATCAGTTGCTGCGCTTGCGCCTTGTTCGGTGCATGTTTTAACACTGCAGCACCCGAGATATTCACATGCGCACCCCGGTCTTGTTGATTCGGCCAAAACACCTTCACCGCAGATGCAGCTGATTTATCTTTCGGATCTTCCAGCATTGCCGCTAAATAATAGGTATTTGCGATGGCAATATCACAAACCCCAGCAGCAGCCGCTTTGATTTGATCGCGATCGCCCCCTTTAGGCGGCTGTGCAAAGTTTTTAGCAAAATCAGTAGCCCACTTTGCAGTTGCCTCTTTACCGAGCGTAGCGATTAAACCAGAAACCATCGATTGGTTATAAACATTGTCGGATGAACGAATACAGATGCGCCCGCGCCATTTGGCATCAGCCAGATTTTCAATAGTGCTTAACTCTTTCGGATCGACTTTGCCTGGCACATATAAAATGGGTCGAGCACGCATCGTTAAACCGAACCATAAATTGGCTGGGTCGCGATACTGTGCTGGAATTTGTTTGTTCAGGATCTCCGATTGCACAGGCTGAACTAAGGATAATTCTTTCGCCCGATACAAACGGCCCACATCAGTGCTCAATAACACATCCGCTGGGCTGTTGCGGCCTTCTTGTTTAATGCGGGTCAGTAATTCGTCAGGTTTGCCGGTGATCAGATTTACTTTAACGCCAGTCTCTGCGGTAAATTTATCCAAAAGTGGTTTGATCAGCTCTTGCTGGCGTGCTGAATAGACATTGACTTCAGCAGCTTGTAGCGCGCTCAAGCCAGTACTTAACCATAAACCACTTAAAGCAATCACCCAACGACTTAATTTCATAATGCAGCTCCGCTCCAACAAGAATATTTTAGAAAATTGCAGGTTCTCTGGTTTGATTGCACCAACCTCTTCATTTGCAGCAAGATTTTATTGCAACCAACGCCCTTTACCAAGCCCATTGCTAGAGCTTATATGAAAATAATTCTTATTTGGATCAAAACCGCTCTGTCTACAAAATTTTAAGATTAAAATGTTGTCGGAACTTGGTGACACTGCTGAAAAATTCCAGAGGCTGGCTGTTGCTGGCGCGAAGCCGAAACATAAAGTCACGGTTCGATTGGTAAGCTGTGTACCAATTCACCTCAATAAATGAACTAGTAACGCCTTGAGTTTGACAGGGGCGACAGGCTTTGGCAAAAAATGAAATTGCAGACGTTGCACTTGAGCTCGTAATTCTGCTGTCGGATCTGCACTAATCACTAGCACTGGAATTTGCTGGGTTGTTTCGGCAGTCTGCACCAACCAATCATGCGCTAAAACGAGCCCTGAGCAGCCCTCATCCAAGTGATAATCGACAATTAAAAGGTCCGGCATCGCGCGAACTTGGCTTGCTGAATCTAATTGCTGTAACTGCGTTTGCTGCCTTAAATCAGCTTCCGACAACGCAGTCATCACCTCACAACCCCACTGCTGAAGGAGTGCGCGCATGGCTGCAAGGATCTCCATCGAATTATCCACGACCCAAATTCGTTTGCCAGCAAGCGGCTGCAGCCATGGAGAAGCTGGCAAATCATTCAATGGATAACCTTGACTGACATCAGCTTGCGGAGTCACCAACTGCGCAGTAATTGACTGCTGCTGATTTTGCTGCTGATGATGCTGAAAGTGCAACCCAGCGCCTGCACTTTCAGCATGGCCAATTTGTTGTAAAGCTGGTTGCGCAACTCTTGGCAGACAAATCGAAAATAAAGCGCCTTTGCCCAGCTGTGATTTTACCGAGACAGGATGTTGCAACAAGGCTGCTGTTTTTTGCACTATCGCTAAACCAAGGCCTAGTCCCGCCTCATGCCATGCCATCGCGCGATCAGCTTGCGACTTCATCTGTGTAGCTTGTTGCTGTTCAGGATGTAACCGTTTGAACTCATTAAAAATAATTTGATGATCGGTCTCGGAAATGCCGATACCATTATCAATCACTTGCACCACAACTTGCTTGAGCCGACGCCTGACACCAACCACAATCCGCCCTCCCTGTGGCGTGTAACGAAGCGAATTACTCAATAAGTTGCGCAAAATACGGGATAACAATACCCGATCACTTCGAACCCAAAGGTTACAGGGCAACAACGTCAACTGCTGCTGCGCCCGCTGTGCCGGTAACGCAAATTCCGCCACCAACTCGTTGAGAAGCTCTCCTAGCGAAAATTGCGACCACTCGACTTGCTGCACTTGCGCCTCTAAACGCGACATCTCCACCAAACTCGCCAGTAATTGCGCCACGTTATCGAGTGAGCGCGCTGTCGCAGCGACCAGCTCCTGCGCTTGCTGTGGCTTTGTTTGTTCAGCCAAACTGCCGTTAAACAAGCGTGCCGCATTTAAAGGCTGCAGCAAATCGTGACTTATCGCCGCTAAAAATGCTGATTTCGATTGATTCGCCTGTTCAGCGACCTTTTTTGCCGCCATTAGCTGTTGATTGAGTCGCGATAAATCCTGAGTGCGTTCAAGCACCCGCTGCTCTAACATCACATTCGCCTGCAACAAGGCCGCCGAACTTTGTTTACGCTCCGTGATGTCACGGATCAGCACAAAAAAACCAACCGGGCGATGAGGCGCCGAACTATCAACATCGAAGGCACCGTTAGCATTTTCTGCTGAAGCTGTCGCAAAATTTGGCACATATGATTTTAATAAACAGCGCACTTCGCCCAAGTGATTGGCTTCATCCACTTCAAATACGGTGTTTTCTCCCGCCAGCACCTTGGCAAAATGCGGAGCAAGCTGGGACAGCGCTGCTTGGCTTTGCACTTGGGTAATGGCAAGCCCAATTAATGAACCGCGGCTCACCCCATAAAATTCGTCATAGCCTTGATTGGTGAAGCGAAAGCATAAGTCAGCATCTAAATAGGCAATCATCGCCGGGATGTGATCGGTAATGGTGCGGATCCAACGCTCACTCGCCCGCAATGCTTCGGTATAACGATATTGCTCACTGATGTCGGTCAAAGTGTAAAGCGTACTGCCGTCCGATAATTGATACCATTCAAGGGTCAACACCAAGCCGGGTTTAACAAAACCACTGATGGCGCTGATCTGATGCTCTTTACTGTGACTTGCAACTGTAAGCGTGTCGTTAAACGGCTGAAGTTCAGCAGAGTACAACTGCGCTATCGCACTTTGTCGCAGCAGTTGCTCAGCAGGGACAGGTAAACTGAATTGTTCTGCACTGAGCTCTGTTAACTGCAAAAATTGCTGATTGCACAGCTGAAACACGCCTTGTGGGTCAACCAAAGCCACACCTTGCGCCAAGTTATCCACGGTATGTTGCAGTAACAAACTTTTTTGCGCTAACGCTTGTTGTTGCAGCGCCGTTCTTTCGCGTACTTGTTCCGATAATGTCGCAGCATGTTCAAAAGCAGCATAGGGTGAAGTACTGCCAATCGCTTCGACCCGCTCAATCAAGGCTTGATTGATTTTTTGCAGCTTGGCATTTTGCGCCCGCAGTCGATTGAGTTCTTGTTGAAGTTCAGCGATCTCGGAGTTCGTCATAGCGATGGATTCGGCTTGGCAAACATCACCCCTGTGAAGGTTTGATTCAAATGCACGCCATTAAAGTGTTCACCATAAGTATTAAAGCCAACCACGTTAAAACGGGCAAACAGGCTTTGAGCAGGTTTTGCTAGCTGTAATTGATCGACCTCCAATTTGCGTAAAACGCAATCACAGCCGATGGTCAACACAGGTTCGCCTAAATTGCTGCTTAAGTGTTGGAGTTGCGCCGTTAAATTAGCGATCAGATCTCCCGGTTTCATCGCCGTTAACACCATGCCGTTGGCCATTGCACAGTAAAAAGTCAGACTGAGATCTTCATTCACTTTTTGGATCGCGCGAATGTAATATTCTTGGCCAATTCGCACGGCCAAAGGATGCAGCGCAAAAACTGTCGGCTCTAGCTCGGCAACAGTTAAGCCCAGTAAATCGGCATAAGCTTGTGCTGCAGGTTCGGCATTTAACTCATACACCACCCGGCTTTGCACGGAAGCGGCTGTGACCACCAATTTTTCAGTGCCATGTTGTAAATGGCTGGTACTAAACACAGTAAATGGCAGCGCTGTTTGTACCATCAACAGCACAGCCGCATTGCTGTAAAAACGCCCCTGGTAGAACAAATGGGTGCGGCGTAATTGATGATTATCCCCTGCTGAACCGCCAAAATGCGCGATTGACCCCAGCGCAGACTCAAGCGCTAGTAAGACAAGTTCTTCCTGCGCCGACAAACCATCCAGCAATGTCATGACAAAGCATTGATGGTCCTGAGCATTCAGTTGCCGTTTTAGCTGCGTCACTACTTGTTGCGCTTTCAATAAATCAAACTGCACGAGCTCTGTGATACAGACACTGGCTAATTGAAAATCGGCCGCGGCAAACCCAAGGGCGACTATCGAATGTTCGGCATAGCCTTGCGGACTGATCTCACCTGCACTGGTACAACCAACCACCGGGAGATCGGCAAAATGGGTTTGCAGTGCCTGCGCTAACAGCGGCAAGTTATAATCTGCTGCACAGAAAAACAACACAAACCCCAACTGGGGTTGACCGGATTGTTGGCATAGCTGCGACGCTAATTCCTGCGCAGCCTGCTGCTCATCTGTTGCTTTGGTGGTGGCACTAACGACCGACGGCATTTCCCTCTCCAAACAAAACCAGTGCCGAGACACTGGTTTTGTTTTGATGTTGCTTGCTAAGCGCTGACTGAGCGCTCG
>CAZIPG010000207.1:0-5421 GCA_964540955.1 uncultured Rheinheimera sp. | reverse complement strand
GGGGAAGACGATTTATGACTCAGCAACAAGCGATTTATCCAGTGCCGGCCTCCGCCAAGGCGAGAACCTGGCTCTCAAATGAAGCATATTTGGCAATGTATCAGCAGTCAGTTTCAGAGCCAGAAAAATTCTGGGCTGAACATGGCAAACGCTTAAGCTGGTTTACACCTTTTACCAAAGTAAAGGACACTAGCTTTGAATTAGGGAATGTCCATGTTAACTGGTTCAGCGATGGTACTTTAAACGCGAGTTATAACTGTCTCGACCGTCATCTCCCAGAAAAAGCAGACCAAGTTGCTTATTATTGGGAAGGCGATGAACCAGGAACGCAAAAAGCGGTCACTTATCAAGCACTCTACGAAGAAGTCTGCCAACTCGCCAACGGCATGAAAGAACTCGGCATAGGTAAAGGTGATCGGGTCACAATTTATTTGCCGATGATCCCAGAAGCCGCCGTCGCCCTTTTGGCTTGTGCACGCATCGGCGCCATCCACTCTGTCGTTTTCGCAGGCTTCTCTCCGGATGCTTTAGGCAGCCGAATTGTTGATTGTGATTCAAAATTAGTGATCACCGCAGATCAAGCATTGCGTGGTGCTCGCATGACTGCATTAAAAGACAATACCGACCAAGCAATTGCCCATTTGGGTAAAGCAAACCCAGTGAAACATGTCATTGTTGTGAAACATGTTGGCCAGAATATTGATGAGCATGCAGGCCGTGATGTTTGGTATCACGAGCTATTAGCACGTCAGCCAAAAACCTGTGAACCAACGGCAATGAATGCTGAGGATCCGCTATTTATACTTTATACCTCAGGCTCAACCGGTAAACCGAAAGGCGTCCTCCATACCACTGGTGGTTATATGGTTTGGGCATCGATGACTCATCAGTTTGTCTTTGATTACCATCCAGGAGATGTGTATTGGTGTGCTGCCGATGTCGGTTGGGTGACAGGTCATACATACATTGTTTATGGCCCGCTAGCCAATGGCGCAACCAGTGTCATGTTTGAAGGGGTCCCCACTTATCCGAGTGTTAAACGGATCGCACAAATTGTTGATAAATACCAAGTGAATATTTTATACACTGCACCGACAGCTATCCGCGCATTAATGGCCCATGGCACAGCGCCCGTTGACGGGGCTGCTTTATCATCACTGAAAGTGTTGGGCAGTGTAGGCGAGCCAATTAACCCAGAAGCGTGGCATTGGTATCATCAACAAGTCGGTAAGAATAACTGCCCGATCGTCGATACTTGGTGGCAAACCGAAACAGGGGGGATTTTGATTACCCCACTTCCTGGTGCGACCGATCTAAAACCAGGCTCAGCAACCCGCCCATTTTTTGGGGTGCAACCCGCCATTGTTGATAATGAAGGCAACTTGCTTGAGGGCACCTGCGAAGGCAACTTAGTGCTACTTGATAGCTGGCCTGGCCAAATGCGTTCAGTCTATGGCGATCACGACCGTTTCGAGCAAACATACTTCTCCACTTATAAAGGGATGTATTTCACAGGTGACGGCGCCAAACGGGACGAGGATGGATATTACTGGTTAACAGGTCGCGTTGATGATGTTTTAAACGTCTCAGGCCATCGCTTAGGCACCGCTGAAATAGAAAGCTGTTTAGTAGCGCATGAAGCAATTGCTGAAGCGGCTGTCGTCGGTTATCCGCATGATTTGAAAGGCCAAGGTATTTATGTATTTATCGCGCCTCGCGTGGGTGTAGAACCGAGTGATGAACTGACTAAAGCGGTTAGAGATTGGGTTCGTCGAGAAATTTCGCCAATAGCATCACCTGATCTCATCCAATGGGCTCCTGGGTTACCAAAAACACGCTCTGGCAAAATCATGCGGCGCATTTTACGTAAAATTGCAGCCAACGAGCATGATTCTTTAGGAGACATTTCAACTCTGGCTGATCCATCAGTGGTTGAACATCTGATCAATCATCGCATGAATAAATAATAAACAACCCAAGATCATAAGCTGTTGACCAGCTTATGATCTTTCTTTCGTAGACATCCGCACAAGTCCTGCTTATGCTTAGCCAATAAAATGTCGGAAAAACCCGACTGACAATAACAACCGGGAGCATCCAGATGGCGAAACTTATAGTTGCAGACGATCATCCACTTTTTAGAAACGCCCTCATCAACGCAATCAGTAATACCTTTATTACCAAAGCAACCATTGAAACTGACTGTTTTGATGCGACTTGCCAAGCCCTAGAACAACATCCCGATGCTGATTTGCTGCTGTTAGATTTACATATGCCGGGCAACTGTGGCTTTTTGGGGCTGATCCAATTACGTAAAAATCATCCGACATTACCCATCGTGGTGATTTCTGCCAGTGACGATACCGATGTGATCCGCCGAGTGATGTCGTTCGGTGCTTCTGCTTTTGTGCCGAAGTCTGCACATCCGGTTGAAATTGGCAAAGCGCTTAATGCAGTGATGGCTGGCGAAATTTGGTTACCCGAAAAATATAAACATCTATTGAAACCGAATCAAAATCACAATGCGGACTTAGATTTAGCCGAGAAAGTCGCGCAACTGACCAATCAGCAATATAAGGTTTTATATTATTTAACTGAGGGTTGGCTCAATAAACAAATCGCGTATGATTTAAATATCTCAGAAGCGACTGTCAAAGCGCATATGACAGCTATTTTCCGTAAATTGGGTGTCACTAACCGCACGCAAGTGGTGATCCAAGCTCAGAGGCTACAGCTTGAGTCGCCGGCTGAACGAGATTTAGCGCGCAGCAATGAGAATACAGCTGAATAAAAGTGCTTATGAATAACTCGATTAACAGAACAGACTCAATTGCGCTGCCAACACACTAAAACGGCAGCGCTTGCAAACAGCAGCTCATGAATTAGCTCAAACATTTGTTCATGAAAGACTGCACTTCATTGCAGATAAAATTTATTTTTTGCCCACTGAATCATCTACATCCTTTAGTTCACTCGCATCCAACTCGGATGTGCTGCAGTGTTGGTCATGCTCACCTACTTTTCTAGAAATTAACTCTTTCGAATCTTCAGTATCAAACAAATGAGGATGATTAAACTCCGTCATAAAGATTTGCCAAAAAGCCAAAAACAACGCCGCAATTAAAGGCCCTAACACAAAGCCATTGACGCCCATCAAGCTGATACCGCCCAAGGTTGAAAATAGCACTAAGTAGTCAGGCAATTTGGTGTCTCGACCAACCAAAATTGGCCGCAGGACGTTATCTGCAAGCCCAATCACTGTAGCCCCATAAACCACCAACACTGTTGCCGAAACCGTCTCTCCTGTTGCAAACAAATATAAAGAGACTGGCGCCCAAACTAGCGCTGCGCCAATCGCAGGCAACAAACTTAAAAAAGTCATCACTACGCCCCACAGAACAGGCGCTGGTAGATCAAGGAACCAGAAAATAAAGCCGCCAAGAGTCCCTTGCACAACCGCAACGACCAAATTACCCTTCACTGTAGCTCTTGTAACCTCAGCGAATTTGGCAAACAACATGCGTTCACGTTCATCCCCCAAGGGCAATGCCCGAATTAATAATTCCACTAACTGATGCCCATCACGGAGTAAGAAAAAAGCCAAATAAAGCATCAAAGCAATATTCATAAAGAGGCCAGCAACATTTTGACCTGCAGCAAGTGCTGAAGAAGCCAACATTTTAGAAAGAGCGACCGCCGTCTCTGCAATTTTTTGCTTGAGATTATCAGTATCAACCCCTAAGGCTTGCAGCGAATCAATCAAACTGGGAAAGGCTACTTTGACAGCATCTATCGCGCGTGCTGGATTAATTTCACCCGATTGAATACGGCTATAAAAAGCCACGCCTTCTGCGACAAAGGACGTGCCAATCGCTAACAACGGCAACACCACAATCAGAATTAAACTGAGCAAGGTTAACAGTGAGGCAGAGTTTTTGCGCTCTGGCCATTTGCGCAAAAACAACTGATACAACGGATAAAAAATCACTGTCAGCGCACAGGCCCAGAATATCGCGCCGATGAAAGGTTTTAAAACGAAGCCAAAACTGATGGTGACTAAGGCTAATAAAAATAAGAAAAATCGATGTTCTAGTTGCGCTCGCATGCGAACTCCTTGTTAATGCTTGGCGACGATTTTTAAAAAATTCAATGCGGCCCTTAAAGCAGCTGGCTTAATGGGTTTGGCCAAAAACAACAACCCTGCAGCTTTAGCTCTGGCTGGCAAATCAGGCTCAGGTGCGGCTGAAACTAAAACACCAGGCAATTGAGGCCATGACTCTAGCAGCTGTTGATAGAGCTGAATACCATTTTTTCCACTCCCTAATTGATAATCCAAAATCACTACATCGGGCTGTATTCCTTGGCCAAGGTGTTCGAGCAATTGCGGTTCACCATTACAAACCGCCACAGTCCCCAACTGCCATTGGCTGAGTAAGGTAGATAATGCAGCAAGATTGGTTTCATCATCATCAACACACAGAATACGATAGCCGCTGTGCATCGTGAGCGAAAATTCTTGCGGCTCTTGCACTTGGATAGTTTGAATTTTCGTTGACAGCAAAGGGACTGAAACGCGGAAGCAACTGCCCTTACCGACGACAGAATGCACTTCAATTCGATGCCCTAAACTTTTCGCCATGCGTTCAACAACCCCTAAGCCTAACCCAACGCCTTGCTGACCACGAGCTGTGGCATCTACTCGGAAAAAGTCATCGAAAATCCGCGCGAGTTCCGTTTCAGGGATCCCTGGACCTGTATCCCAAACTTCTATCCATAGGTGGGACCCTTGGCGACGACAGCCCAGTAAAACTCGGCCGGAGGGGGTATATTTAATGGCGTTGGATACAATATTTTGCAAAATCCGACGCAAATAGGTGGGATGGCTTTGCACTTGGTAATGCCCAGGCCGAGCGCGCAGTTTCAGCTGTTTTTTCGCAGCAACTAAAGCAAACTCTTCGAACAACTGTTTTAGCATTGCGGAGAGATCCACCAATTCAGTTGCAGGCTCAATTTTGCCTTCGTCTAGACGGGCAATATCTAATAGCGTTGCAATGAGATCTTCGGTCGCTTTTAATGAATTCTCAAGCTGGCCAACCATTTGTGCACTGGTTTCATTCAGTGGTTGATTACTCAGTGCGGCCGTAAATAAACGTGCAGCATTGAGGGGCTGTAAGATGTCATGACTTGCCAGCGCCAAAAAACGCGTTTTAGACGCATTTGCTTGCTCAGCTTCGGCCTTGGCTTTAAGTAAATCTTGCTCTGTGGCACGACGCAGTTCGACCTCACTCAGCAGCTCCGCATTCATTTGACTGATTTGTAATGTTCGCTCTACGACCCGAGCTTCGAGGTTTTCTTTCGCGGCAGCCAATTGTTGCACGGCTTGCACATGCTCGGTAATATCAGTAAAGCTGGTAACAAACC
>CAZIPG010000206.1:0-5429 GCA_964540955.1 uncultured Rheinheimera sp. | reverse complement strand
AACAGTGATTCAGCCACTACTGCTCGAGGGGCTGTCTCTAAAGAATCAATGACCTCAAAACCACGATTTAAGATAAGATTAGGGACCTTGCGCTGTATGCTATTGATGATTAATGCTAGGCCATCAATTTGCGCTGGGTGTATTTTCTTATCTGTCAGTGTGAAACTGTCTAGGGTATCGAGGAATAAGCCATCGTAACCTTGTTGCATCAGTCGTTCTGCCGATTGTTGCAGATACTGTTGCCAAAGCGGATTGGTTAAATCCATCACAATGGAGTCCCAAGCTTTATTTTCTGCTAATTTTGCAGTGTCCAATAAGCCGCTTTGTAATTCGGCGATATTTCTTTCTGCTTCTCCAATACTTAAGTAAACATAAACCTCAACTTGCGCTTGTTTTAGTTGCTTAAGTTGTGTTTTGTCTAGTGAATCAGGGCTCACCACAACGCGGTCATAGCTTAAGAGTTCTCGCACTGAATCGGTTTTGTTGTAATAAAAGGCAATCGAGCGACTGTCGGTCGCCGCTGCTGTTACAGCATAAACTGAACTGCTCGCACAGATGTTCAGCAGAAAAAAGACAAAGCCGAGGATAGCAATCTTCGCACTTGCTGGATTATTTAGGTAATTTTTCAACATCGTTAAATAGTTGCTATCCAATGATTTAAAAGCACGTGCAGATTGATGAAACTAACTATCAGCGGTAGGTAATTCACTTCTGGTGTACATGATACTTGATGATGTAAGGCTTTACAATTAATTAAATTTTATACCAATCGGTAGGTTTTTTGAGCAAAGCTCCGCAAATGAAGGCGAGTGAGGTGTATTTATTGTTAATTAATTTCATTTCTGAAAGTACAGTATCTTCGTTGTTTATTGTTATTTAGACAGTTTACTCAAAAATAAATGTAAAATTTACGATAACTTCGCTGCTATGAACACAATATCGTTTTAGATGGAGTGTTAATTGTATCTGTAAAAAAGCCCAATCTTAAGTTGGGCTTTGTTTTAGTGGTGTGATTTATTAAGATTAATTGGTCAATTCAAGAGGTTGCACCAGCACGACGCCATCTGTGCCAGCTTGAGACTCTTCCTGCAGATCTTCATCTAAAGTCAAACCAACTGGAGTGCTCGGCACTGACTCTTTATCAAAAGCAGTGTCACCGGCAAATAACGCCGCGTTTTCACGGGTTACTTGGGTAAAATCAAATAGATTTTTATCAATCATGTGTGATGGCACAATGTTTTGCATGGCTTGAAACATCGTTTCAATACGGCCAGGGAAGCGTTTATCCCAATCTTGCAGCATTTCTTTCACCACTTGACGCTGTAAGCCATCTTGCGAGCCACAAAGATTGCAAGGAATGATTGGGAATTGCTTGGCGTTTGAATATTTTTCAATATCTTTTTCTTTGCAATAGGCCAAAGGACGGATCACGATGTGTTCGCCATTGTCAGAAATCAGTTTTGGCGGCATAGATTTCATTTTGCCACCATAGAACATGTTCAAAAACATCGTTTCTAACATGTCATCACGGTGATGACCTAACGCAATTTTCGTGGCGCCAAGTTCTTTCGCGGTGCGATACAAAATGCCGCGGCGCAAACGGCTGCATAGTGAGCAAGTCGTTTTGCCTTCTGGAATTTTCTCTTTCACAATGGAATAAGTGTCTTCAGTGACAATCTTAAAATCAACGCCAATGCTGCTGAGATAAGTTGGTAACACATCCGCAGGAAAACCTGGCTGTTTTTGGTCAAGGTTAACCGCAACGATACTGAAGTTGATTGGTGCTGATTGTTGTAGATTCAACAATATATCCAGCAGGGTGTAACTATCTTTACCACCGGAGAGGCAAACCATCACTTTATCGCCTTCACTGATCATGTCGAAGTCAGCAATCGCTTGACCGACACCGCGGCGCAGTCTTTTGTGCAGTTTGTTTAAATTGTATTGGGCTTTCGCCGCAGCAGCGTGGGACATAACAACACCAGTTCACTTAGAAAATGGCGCGCATTATAGCGAAATCTTTAGTAATGCCCAACTGGAAATCTTCAGGCTTGCAGTTTGGTTGGCGACTGCAAGCCTGTCGCTTCTGAGTCTGGAAGACTTAGAATCGGCAATTTAGCTCAAAGTGGTATGTTCAGGCTTTAACGCGAGAATGTCGCAGTCAAGTTTATCAATGACATGCTCAGCTGTATTACCAATAATCGCAGCAGATAAACCGGTACGGCCAATAGTGCCAATAATAACAATTTCGGCATCAATTTCTTTGGCAACTTTAGGGATCACATCTTCAGGCAACCCTTCCAGCACATGACAATATTCGTCGGTAATGCCATGAGCAAATGCCAGTGTTTTTACAGCATCTTGATGATGGTGCCGCATACTCTCGCTATATTCGGCAGGATTAAATTCTGGAATTTCAATGGCAATATGGATAGGCGTCCCAGGATAAGCGTTCACTAAATGAACATGGCCATGCAGCATTCCGGCAACCGCTTGCGCTTGGCGAATGATTTTTTCATTGAGTGCTTTGTGGTGTGGTTGTTCACTGCCTGCGTTGACGGCTGCAAGCACATGGCCTTTTTCTGGCCAGGCGTGATCTTTCACTAACAGGACAGGGCATGGACATTTACGCAAGACATGCCAGTCAGTCGGCGTGAAAATCATCGATTTCAACACATCATGATCATGAGTGCCTTTAATGACTAAATCATAGCCATGCTCGCTAACAGTTTGTACTATGGCTTCAAATGGACGATTGTGCCACAGTACTTGGCCTTGGCATTCTATGCCTTTGTGTTTGGCATCTTTCAGTAATTCTTCAATCCATTGCTGGCGGTCTTTCAGCACGGCGTCTTTCATAGACTCACGCTCTTCACCAGACAGCATGGTGGTCATCTCGTAAGAGAAATCATAGATTGATAAAAAAGCAGTCAAACGACATGCGGTGTGCTCTGCCAGTTCAATCGCACGATTTAGCGCTTTTTGTTCTTCGCAAGTGGGATCCAATACCACCAATACATCCTGAAATGTTGCCACAATGAATTCCTCCGAGAGATCCTATAAAACCAAGTGTAGACAAGGTTACTGGAATTCGTCGAATCAGACTTGCACTGGATCAACAATTTCTAGAATAACTGAATGATAAAAATGGATTTTTTACAGGCTTGCGAACATGAACATTCGCAAGCCTTAAGAAGGGAAGTACAAAACGAACTATTTGGCGATTTTCGCCATGCCCGCAATTTTAGTTAATTCATCAAAATTGGTGATGGTAATAAGTTTGCCATCGACATGGATCAGTTCGTCTTTGTGGAATCGTCCTAACAGACGACTGATAGTCTCAACAGTTAACCCGAGATAATTGCCAATTTCCCCCCGTGTCATGGTCAAGCGGAATTCTTTGCGAGAAAATCCCCGATTGGCAAAACGCTGCGCTAGATTCGATAAAAATGCCGCGAGTTTTTCTTCAGCTGTTTTGCGGTTTAGTAACAACATCATTTGTTGATCGCCAGAGATATCTTGGCTCATTAAACGCATCAATTGCTGACGCAGTTTTGGCAGGTCATTCAACAAATTATCGAGGTTATTAAATGGGATCTCACAAACCATGGCAGTTTCTAATGCTTGGGCATAACTTGGATGTGAATTTTCACCGATGGCATCAAAGCCAATGACATCGCCAGGTAAATGGAAGCCAGTGATTTGTTCTTCGCCTTGTTCGGTCAGGGTATAGGTTTTAAAAGAGCCAGTGCGAACTGCATAAAGTGCTTGCAGTGGTTTGCCTGCTTCAAATAAATGGTCACCTTTATGTGCCGGTCGCTTGCGTTGAATGATGTGGTCTAGTTGATCTAATTCACTGTCATTCAATGAAAAAGGCAGACAGAGTTGACTAAAACCACAATCTTGGCAGTTGATTGACGCTGAGCCCATATTTAGTTTCCAATTTAATACAAAGTTTACTTTTCTAGCTTAAAAAACTAGCGACCGAAGTGCAAGATATATTGTTTGTAGTCCAAAAAATGTGAGCACGAGTGCCGCAGTAATTCGTACCCAAGCTGTATTTTTTAGCTTTACGTAGTACTGCGCTGCTTGCCCAGTCAATAAGACCGCTGGCAAGGTGCCAAGGCCGAAACTCAACATCCAGAGAGCCCCATGGCTGAAGCTGGCAGTACTCAAACTGACACTTAAGCCAGAATAGACTAAACCACAGGGTAAATATCCCCAACACAGACCATAACCGAAGGCTTTGGAAATTGTGTTAATGGGCAGCAACTTTTTGGCAAACGGCTGGATTTTATGCCAAAGCCAGCTGCCATGTCGCTCTAATTTGGCCAAAATAGACCAAAGTCTACTGACATATAAAGCCATTAATAGCAGCATCACGCCACTGAATAACTGCAAAGCATGGCTGAAAGGGCCAATAATCAATGCGGTTGCACCCAGCGCGCCAAATAAGCCACCGAGTAGTGCGTAACTACTGACTCGGCCAAGACTCATCGAAAGCTGTAGCACAAAGAGCCGACTTGCTTTGGCTTGTCCCATCATCATTTGCAGTGCACTGGCCATGCCACCGCACATCACGACACAGTGGCCTGAACCGAACAAGCCCACTAAAAACGCGGAAAATAGCAGGGAAAATTCCATCATTAATCTGGCATGTTGTCATGCTTGGTTTTGCGCGGAGTGTCAGTTTTGTTTTTTTCATCAAACAAAATACTAAATCCTTCTTTATCCAGGTCATCGAACTGTTTACTGCGCACAGCCCAGAAGAAAATGCCAAGCCCAATCATCACGAATAAGATGGCGATAGGAATTAATACGTAAATGATGCTCATTTTCTTAACAACCTTAATGAATTCGACACCACGAGGATCGAGCTTGTCGACATCCCAATCACAGCAATATAGGGGGATACAAAACCACAAACTGCCAATGGAATGATGACTAGATTATACCCAAAAGCCCACCAAAGGTTTTGTTTAATGGTCAATGCCGCTTTTTTTGCGCCAGCAATGAGCTGGTAAATTAAGGCTAAGTCATTGTGTAGTAGCACTACATCTGCTTGGTTTTTCGATAAGTCAGTGCCCGAATCGAGTGCAACAGAGACATGAGCAGCATGGAAACATGGACTGTCATTAATGCCATCACCAACCATTAAAACAGTTTCACCGGCGGCAGTTGCTTGTTGAATGTGCGCAACTTTATCTTCAGGAGAACAGCCTTTATAAAGCTCTTGAATACCCAAAGTGTGGGCAACCGCTTCTGCATTTGCCGAGCTATCTCCCGTTAAAATGGCAACTTCAATCCCAGTTGAGCGAAGAGACTGCACTAAATTCAACATTTCGGGGCGGACTGCGTCTTCTAAACTAAAAGTCGCAATCAATTCATCATTGATGGTGAGGCAAACCGCTGCACTATGGCTCACACCG
>CAZIPG010000205.1:0-5468 GCA_964540955.1 uncultured Rheinheimera sp. | reverse complement strand
GCGATGAACAATTGTTGGTGCAAGCACTGACCCATCGCAGCTGCAAAGGGCAACATAATGAACGTCTCGAATTTCTCGGCGACGCGGTTTTGTCGATGGTGATTGCGGAGGCGTTATTCCAAAACTTCCCAAAAACTCGTGAAGGCGATTTAACTCGGATGCGCGCTTCCTTAGTGAAAGGTGTCACCCTCGCTGAAATCGCCAAAGAGTTAAGTCT
This sequence comes from uncultured Rheinheimera sp., assembly GCA_964540955.1. GTDB lineage: Bacteria > Pseudomonadota > Gammaproteobacteria > Enterobacterales > Alteromonadaceae > Pararheinheimera. The sequence continues at coordinate 5,251 of CAZIPG010000205.1, read as the reverse complement.
GGCCGAGTTTTTGCGGTTAGGCCCTGGCGAATTAAAAAGCGGCGGTTCACGTCGCGAATCCATTCAAGCGGATGCGGTTGAAGCCATATTAGGGGCAATTTACCTCGACGGTGGTATTGAGGCTTGTCGCGAACGGATTTTGCAATGGTTTGGCTCACGTTTGCATACCATTGAACCCGGTGTGCAAAAAGACTCTAAAACTTTGTTACAAGAGTTTTTGCAAGGTCGGCGCTTGGCGTTGCCGACTTATGAAGTCATTGAGATCCGTGGCGAAGCCCATGATCAATCATTTACTGTCAAATGTACTGTCGCCGGTTTATCGCCTGTGATCGCTGAAGGCAGTTCTAGACGAAAAGCAGAGCAAGATTGTGCTCATTTGGTGTTGGAACAATTAAAGAAATGACCCAAGAAAATACTTCAGTTGGCGCTGACAACCTCGAACAAACCTTTGCTGGGCTCGTTGCTATCGTCGGCCGTCCTAATGTCGGCAAATCGACGTTATTGAATCAGTTAATTGGCCAAAAAGTCAGTATTACCTCGAAAAAGCCGCAAACTACCCGCCATCGGATTGTCGGGATTGACACTGTGGGTCAATATCAAACGGTGTATGTGGATACCCCAGGTTTACACAGCGAAGAAAAACGGGCCATTAACCGCCTGATGAACAAGGCTGCAGCCAGTTCGATTCTGGATGTTGAGTTAGTCGTTTTTGTCGTTGAGGGCACGCGTTGGACCGATGATGATCAAATGGTGCTCAACCGTTTAATTGCGGCGAAAAAACCGGTGATCCTGGTCGTTAATAAAGTGGATTTGTACAAAGACAAAGAAGAATTACTGCCGCATTTGCAATGGTTGGGTTCGCAGTTGTCGTTCTTAGAAATTATGCCGCTGTCTGCTGAAAAAGGCACTAATGTCGAGCGTCTGCGCGAAGTGGTGCAAAAACAGTTACCGCCTTGCGAGTTTTTCTTCCCAGAAGATTACATCACAGACCGTTCTCAGCGTTTTATGGCGTCCGAAATCGTGCGGGAAAAGCTGATGCGTTTCTTGGGCGATGAGTTACCTTACTCGGTCACCGTTGAAATTGAACGCTTTAAATGGGAAGAAAAGCATTATCACATTGCAGCGTTAATTTTGGTTGAGCGCGATACGCAAAAACGGATGGTGATTGGCAAAGCGGGTGAACGCATTAAAACTATTGCCTCTGAAGCCCGCAAAGACATGGAAGAGTTATTTGAGCAACCGGTGTTCCTACAGATGTGGGTGAAGGTGAAGTCTGGTTGGGCAGATGACGAACGCGCGTTGCGCAGTTTGGGCTACGGCGAAGACTAAGATGACACCGGCTTATCATTCGGCATACATTCTCCATAGTCGGCCGTTTCAAGATGATAAGTTGCTGCTCGATTTGTTGTTACAAGCGGGAGGGCGTTGTCGGGTAGTTGCTCGCCGACCTTCCAAGAAAAAAGGCGGTCGCAGTCAATGGCCGCTTTTTACTTTGTACCAGCTGCAATTAACGGGGCGCGGTGAACTTAAGACTGTGTCTTCTTTAGAAGAGGTGAGTGCAGGCTGGCAGTTGCAGGCAGAGTTCCTGTTTAGTGCGCTGTATTTGAATGAGTTGATTTGCCGGATTTGGCCTGCTGATGTGCATAGTGACGATTTGTTCGGACTTTATCAGCATACATTGCAAGCTTTGGTGCGAAACCAAGGCAATCCCGCGATGTTAGAACCCATTTTACGGGAGTTCGAATTTGCGATTTTGACTGAACTAGGCATCGCTTTAGACTGTACTCTAGATGCCAATGGCGATGAGATTTGTGCTGATGGTTTTTACCAGTGGCAGCATGAACAAGGTTTTGTCAGAGCCATGCAAGGATTCTCGGGCTTAGATTTACTGGCGATGAGCCAGCGCCACTGGCAAGCGCAATCGTTACGAGCAGCGAAACAATTAACTCGAATGCTATTAAAACCATTGTTAGGGGCACAGCCTTTAATGAGTCGATCATTATTTTCGCAATTGACGAGTCAAGCCTCGTCAAATGAAAGGATTTAACATGAAACCCATTTATCTTGGTGTAAACATTGATCATGTCGCTACAGTCCGTCAAGCGCGTGGCAGTCAATATCCTGAACCTGTGCATGCGGCATTATTGGTGGAGCAGCATGGGGCTGATGGCATTACCGTGCATTTGCGCGAAGATCGCCGTCATATCCAAGATCGGGATGTGTTTTTGTTACGGCAAACCATTCAAACTCGGCTGAATTTTGAAATGGGTGTGACTGATGAAATGCTCGGGATTGCCAAACAACTAAAACCGCATTTTTGCTGTTTAGTGCCTGAGAAACGGCAGGAGCTGACTACCGAAGGGGGTTTGGATATCATCGGGCAATATGACCGGATCCAGACAGCAGTCACTGAGCTTACCAAAGAGAACATTTTGGTTTCTTTGTTTATTGATGCTGATCATCGACAAATTGAAGCGGCAGCGAAAGTGGGCGCGCCATACATTGAAATTCACACGGGTGCCTATGCCGATGCGACTTGTCCAAAAGCGCAGCGCGCTGAGCTGGAACGTATTCGAGAAGCCGCTGCTTTTGCGGATTCCTTAGGGATTATCGTCAATGCCGGCCATGGTTTACATGTGCATAATGTGCAACCGATCGCGGCAATTCCACAGATGCATGAATTGAATATTGGCCATGCGCTCATTGCCCAAGCGATTTTCACAGGTTTAGGGCCCGCAGTCGCGCAAATGAAACAACTGATGGTGGAAGCAAGACGCTAATGGCGATTGTTGGCTTGGGTACAGATATCGTTGAAATCCAACGAATTGAGCAGTCTCTGACGCGGTCACCCCGTTTGGTTGAGCGTGTGTTGACTGCCGCTGAGCAGCAAATTTATGCAGCGCATCCCCAACCTGCGCGTTATTTTGCCAAACGCTTTGCTGCAAAAGAAGCGGCAGCGAAAGCCTTTGGCACTGGCATCGGCCGTGGCATTTCTTTTCAACATTTTGAAATTAGTAATAATGAGCAAGGCAAGCCAGCGATGCATTTATCCGCCGGTGCGCAGGTGTTGGCTGAGCAGTTGGCGGTGAAAAATGTCTGGCTGTCCATCAGTGACGAGCAAGAATACGCGATGGCGACAGTGATCCTCGAGAGTTAGCATTGCTGTATTCATCAGGGGCATGTGGCCGCGATTAAAGCGGCCACATGCACCCGATGAATAAATATTACAGTCACAATCGGCAAATAGTTATTGCCACTGCCATGTTGCTGATTCTGCCAGCAAGCTTTGAAGCTGATCTTCCAAATCAAAGAGTTCAGGTTCTAACTGACTGATATTATTCCCTTCTTTTAATTGTATTTCGATGAATTCGCTCAGTTGCTTGATGTGGGGGACACCGGTATAGCAGGTGCCACCATGCAATTTATGGATCAATTGGATCAGCGCTTCTCGTTGGTCGTTCGCGATGAACTTCTGCATATCCGCAATGGTGTTTGGCAAACTTTTTAGCAAGATATTCAGCATTTCCTGTGCCAATTCTACTTTGCCTGCGGCCCGTTGAATTGCTAACTCCCAGTCAATATGACGGCTCATCGGTAGTGAGGGTAAGGCTGACTTAGTGGCTTCAGTCCCAATTAATTGGCTGAAGTTTGGACAGCATTCGCGCAGCGCATAAAGCAGCATTTGATCATCAAGAGGTTTGCTGAGAAATTCACAAAAGCCCAAACTTAACAAGCGTTCACGCTCACCTTCCATCGCGTGAGCGGTGACGGCAATGATCGGTGTGGTTTCATTGAGACTGCTGTGATGGATTTTCTGACAGGAAGTCACACCATCCATCACTGGCATATTAATATCCATAAAGATGACATCGTAATGATTATGCGAGGCTTTTTGCCAAGCTTCGGCACCATTTTCGGCAGAATCAATGTGTTCAACCAATTCACTGAGCAGGGTATTGATCAGTTTTAAGTTTGCTTCGTTGTCATCTACGGTCAAGATGCGTAGCGGTGCTTTCGGTGTTTGTGGCTTGGCCAGTAATGTTTGTTCAGTACTTTGATATGGCCTTGCCATGGTATTGGCAAGCTTACGATGGTGGGCCGGTTTCGATAAACAAGCTTGGGCGCCTGAATGTAACAACGCTTCGCGTAGGTTAGGTGATAACGTGTTAACTAATAAATAAATATATTGGCAATTTGCTCTTAATTGTCGAATTAATTCAACGATTTGATTCACTTGGTCTAAGGAAACTGCTCGACCGATGATTGCAATATCATAAGTCTGGTTCTGCGCCAAAGCCTGCTGAATTTGATGGGACGTGGCGCATGCAGAGACGCGCATGCCCCAACTATTGAGTAGCGTGAGCGTGGCTTCACGCGAATATTGCTGCGGTTCAATGTACAGGACTGACTTCCCACGCAGTACTTCGACAGGCAGCGCATCACTGACGCTGAGACTATGCACTTTGCAAACAAGGGTAAACCAGAAGGTGGAGCCTTCATTGGGCTTACTATCAAAGCCAATACTTCCGCCCATCGCATTAACCAAGCGCTGGGAAATGATCAGGCCGAGTCCGGTGCCGCCATAGCGACGCCCCATGCTGCCATCAGTTTGCGAAAAGCCGTTAAATAGTTGTTCTTGTTGCTGTTTGGTGATCCCAATGCCAGTATCTTGCACTGAAACGTGCAGCATCACCCGCTCATCAGGTTGTAGCGTGGCGTGGATGCGAACGATGATACTGCCATGCTCGGTAAACTTGATCGCGTTCCCAGCGATATTCATCAGGATTTGGTTGATCCTGAGCGGATCACCGATGATGTCATCTGGACAGTTCGGATCGATCCACAAAGCCAACTCCAATTGTTTTTCAAAGGCATTGGCGGCCAGCAACTCAATCGAATCATTGACCAGTTCACGCAAAGAGAACGGCTCTGGATTGATCGGCATTTTGCCTTCTTCCAGCTTGGAATAATCGAGCACATCATTCACTAAGCTCAACAGACTATTCGCAGATTTTTGAATGGTGTTGAGATAATCTTGTTGATGCAGCGTCAGCTGAGTTTTCAGCAATTGCCTGGTAAAACCGATCACACCGTTAAGGGGCGTGCGCAATTCATGGCTCATTTTCGCTAAGAACTCTGATTTCAGTTTGTTGTCTTCCTGCGCTTTGCGCCTTGCGAGGTCGAGTGCAACGTTTTGTATTTCCAGCTGTTCCATCGTTTGCATCAGATCGCTGTTGGTCTGATCTAAGGT
>CAZIPG010000204.1:0-5480 GCA_964540955.1 uncultured Rheinheimera sp. | reverse complement strand
GACCAGCTTTTAAATGCTGTTCTAGCACTTAAAATTGCTTCGTCAACTTGAGTTGCATCAGCGCCTTGTCCTTGCCAGATGACTTGGTTATTGGCTGGATTTACAGAATCAAAAGCAGAGCCTAAGCCAAGTTGCCATTGACCATTAATAAATAATCCACCGGAAATTAATGCGCTCATTTCACACCTCTATCTAAATTTAAGTAGCGGACTTCATCGCCTGCATGCACATTCAAGGCATCCGCAGTGGCTTGATTGATGGTGATTTCATGGCCTTCGATACTAACGAACTCACTAATCACTGCGCGGAAATTCATCACGCTGGTATTGGCAATTGCAAAATGAGGGCCTGCCTCAACTTCGCCAATTTTAACGGTGACTTTGTGTGAGCTGCGGACCGATTTAATTTGTTTTAATTGCGCTTCAACCGTTGGGCCTGCGTCGAATAAATCAACATAACCCCGATGGATGAAGCCTTCATTTTCTAATAATTTGAGGGCTGGTTTGGTATTTTCATGCACTTCACCAATCACAGCTTGAGCCGAAGGAGGCAATAAGCTTACGTAAATCGGATGGCGTGGCATCAGATCAGCAATAAACCCTTTATTGCCAATGCCAATCAAATGATCGGCAGTTGGGAAGTCAATACTGAAAAAATAGGATTGCAGCCATTGCCAGAAGGGCGGTAAGGCATTGTCATCAGCTACGCCGCGCATTTCAGCAATGACGATTTTAGCAAAACGTTTTGGATGTTCTGCCATAAACATAAATCTGACTTTGGAAAGAAAGCGCCCACTTAAGCCTGTGCGATAAGGTTCACGGAGAAACAAGGTACAAATTTCAGTGACGCCTGTGTAATCATTACACATGGTCAGCACTTCCACAGGGTTATACACATTCAGCTCGTTAGAGTGATGAACCACGGTGCTTTTATGGAAATGATAGAGTGGGGTGCTCAAACCCACCGATGCCTCGATGCCTGAAGTCCCTAAAATTTCTTTAGTTTCAGTATCTTCAAGCACAAATAGGTAACCTTGGTTACCAGGACGGTCTGCATCAATAGCAAAACTATGCTCTGAATGAGCAATTTTTTGTTTTAATTTCTGCTCATTGACTGGCAAGGAAGTAAAGCCAGCCCCAGACTCGATTGCAATTTGCATCAAGGCAGGGTAATCAGATTGCTGAATAGGGCGGATCAATAACATGCAAAGATTCCTTTAAACGCAAAACAAACGGTGGGAACAGCCCACCGTTTGCTGAGGACCATTAAGCGTGTTGTGCAACTAATTTTGCAATTGCCGCATCAAAACGTGCCATGCCTTCTGCAATGTCTTGCTCAGGAATAATTAACGATGGCGCAAAACGGACCACGTTGTAACCTGCCATCAGCACTAACAGGCCTTCTGCGGCGGCTGCTAACATGAAATCACGAGATTTACCTGCCCATTTTGCATTCAGCGCAGCACCCACTAACAACCCTTGACCACGCACTTCGCTAAAAACGTCATACTTGGCATTGATTTGATGCAGAGCATCTTTAAATAATTTTTCGCGGGCTTTCACACCATTCAACACTTCAGGGGTATTCACAGTATCGTAGGCAGCTAAAGCAACAGCACAGGCTAATGGGTTACCGCCATAGGTACTGCCATGCGTACCAACGACTAAGTGTTTCGCGATTTCAGTGGTGGTTAGCATGGCGCCGATTGGGAAACCGCCGCCTAATGCTTTTGCAGTTGTTAACACATCAGGGGTCACACCTAAGCCCATGTATGCATACAATTCACCGGTACGACCGACCCCTGATTGCACTTCATCAAACACCAGTAACGCATTATGTTGGTCACATAACTCACGCACACCTTTGATGAAATCAACGGTAGGGCTGATGATCCCGCCTTCACCTTGCAATGGCTCTAACACCACAGCACAAGTCCGGTCTGAGATTAAGGCTTTTAAGCTTTCAAGATTGTTATATTCAGCGTGATCTACATCCGCTGGTTTAGGTCCAAAGCCATCAGAATACGCAGGCTGTCCACCCACTGTCACTGTGAACAAAGTCCGGCCATGGAAACCCATTTTGAAGGCAATAATTTGTGATTTTTCTGGGCCAAATTTATTTAATGCCACACGGCGCACTAATTTTAAAGCGGCTTCATTGGCTTCCGCCCCTGAGTTTGCAAAGTAAACTTTCTCAGCAAAAGTGGTATCCACCAAACGCTGCGCGAGTGCGAGTGCAGGTTCATTGGTCATGGTGTTTGATAAATGCCATAGTTTATTGGCTTGTTCTGTCAGTGCATTCACCAATACTGGATGACAATGACCTAAACAATTCACTGCAATGCCGCCGGCAAAATCGATAAATTCTTTACCCGATTGATCCCAAAGACGTGAACCTAAGCCTTTTACAGGGATAATTGGAGATGGCGCATAGTTTGGCACCATAACGTCGTCGAATAAACTTCTGGTCAGTTGCATGTGAACCTCTGGAAATGCAATAAGGGCTTTTAATTAGTCACTTTGTTTAGACAAAGCTTTTCTGGGTAAGACTCAATTATATTGGCGTTTGCTGTCAAAATGCAGTAGCATTTTAAGCAATTTGCAGAGAATAAATCTCAAAATGACGGAGTGATTTATCAAGATGCTAAGTAAAGAAGATGAGCGTTTACTTGCGATGTTGCGTCAAGATGCCCGTGCTAGTGTGTCAGATCTTGCCAGGAGTCTGAATTTATCACGATCAACGGTACAAACCCGAATTGCAAGGCTTGAACAGTTAGGGGTGATTAAAGGATATTCCGTACAATTTGGTGATTCTTTTACCCGTCATTTAGTCTCTGCCCATGTATCGATCAAAGTACGACAAAAACTCACAACAAAAACCAATCTTGAATTAAAACAGATTTCGCAAATTACTGATCTATATGCAATTAGTGGCGAGTACGATTTAATTGCCGTTGTCCAAGCACAAAGCACTGAGCAACTGAGCCATTTACTCGATGAAATCGGCAACCTCGAGGGGGTCGAGCGGACAAATTCTTCAGTCATTTTGGAAACTAAATTTCGCCGATGATCGTAATAAAACATAGTCAATCCTTAAGTATCGGTTCCTTTTATTGATATTGATTTAAAAGACTAAATAATTGCTCAATTAAGCAGCATGGTCTGAGCAGTTGGATGTAAATTTACTACTTGCTGTGAAAACAGCTAGAATTTAACTAATTTTCAGGCCAAATGGCCGCATTTTCTGAGAACCTTATGAGCCAAAGTGATAACACCCCCTTATATACCCATTATGCGGGTCCTGCATTGTTGGAAACGCCACTTCTAAATAAAGGGAGTGCTTTTACCCGTGAAGAGCGTGCTGCATTTAATTTGTCAGGTCTATTGCCGCCCCGTTATGAAACGATTGAGGAGCAAGCGGCGAGGGCATATATGCAATATTCGTCATTTGATGAGCCTATTAATAAACATATCTATCTGCGTGTCGTGCAAGATAACAACGAAACCTTGTTTCATCGCTTGCTACAAAATCATTTAGAAGAAATGCTTCCCATCATTTATACGCCAACGGTCGGCGATGCCTGTGAGCGTTTTTCTGATATCTACCGCAGTGCACGTGGTTTATTCATTTCTTATGCGGACCGTGATTCACTTGATGATGTGCTTCGTAGTGCTACCAAGAAAAAAGTGAAAGTGATTGTTGTAACCGATGGCGAGCGAGTTCTCGGTCTAGGCGATCAAGGCATCGGCGGCATGGGGATTTCGATAGGGAAGCTCTCGCTCTACACAGCGTGTGGTGGTATTAGCCCAGCTTATACTTTGCCGGTTTGTTTAGATGTTGGTACCAACAACGAAAAACTACTGAACGACCCGTTTTACATGGGCAATCGGCATCGTAGGATCACGGGCGATGATTATTATGAGTTTGTTGATAAGTTTATTAAAGCAGTGAAACGCCGTTGGCCTGAAGCTTTGGTGCAATTTGAAGACTTTGCTCAGCCCAATGCAATGCCACTTTTGAAGCGCTATCGTGACAATATCTGCTGTTTTAATGATGATATCCAAGGCACTGCTGCAGTGACTGTAGGCACTTTACTCGCGGCTTGTCGCTCTAAAGGTGTCGCTTTATCTGCGCAAAAAGTGGTGTTTGTTGGTGCAGGATCTGCTGGTTGTGGTATTGCAGAGCAAGTGATTAGTCAGATGGTCGCTGAGGGTATTACAGATGAGCAAGCCCGTCGACAAATATTCATGGTAGATCGTCATGGTCTGTTGACTGAAGGCATGGAGGATTTAAGGGATTTCCAACAAGCCCTCGTGCAAAAATCGGCTGATTTGAACGGCTGGTCTTATAGTGGAGAATATGCCTCTTTAAGAGATGTGATGAACTGCGCCAAACCAGATATTTTGATTGGTGTTTCAGGTGTTGCCGGTCTATTTACAGAAGCCGTCATTAAAGCAATGAAGAAGCACTGTGAATTACCAATTATCATGCCGTTGAGTAATCCAATTAAGCAAATCGAAGCGCGGCCAGAAAAAATCATCGAATGGACAGAAGGGCAAGTGATTATTGCAACCGGCAGCCCATTTAAACCTATTGAATATCGTGGCAATATTTATCCAATTGCGCAGTGTAACAATAGCTATATTTTTCCGGGTATCGGTTTAGGTGTCATTGCCTCACGTGCGAAGCGAATTAGTGATGATATGCTGCGAGTAGCCAGTGAAACCTTGGCTGCAGCGTCGCCTCTAGCAAATACTGGTTCAGGTGGATTACTGCCACCACTGACGCAACTTTCTGATTTATCGAAAGAAATTGCTTTTGCTGTCGCCAAGGTGGCGATGGCACAAGGTCATGCGTTAGAAATGGATGATGATGTTTTAAAAGCGAAAATTAGTGCCAATTACTGGCGTCCTGAATATCGTCAATACAAACGCGTCAGTGCTTAAATAAAATTTCAGTTTGAGGCACAGTTCATCTGTGCCTTTTATTTTTAAATTTTCTAAATGATATGAGATTTTATGCTTTACATTGTGATGCTGGGCGGTAAGCACCCAAAGGCAAAAATTGAAGTCCATGATGTGGTTTTTGCGGTTGGCGATTCATTAGAAGATTGTTACCCAAGTTTAAAAGCCCAATGGTTTGGTGACTCTAAAAACGTGCATATCGATTCTTGGTTGGCGTTAGATGGTTATGAAGGCTACCGATTTGAATGGTCAAATGTTGCGCCGGCACCAGGTCAGCTAAAGCTATTCTTTATCAATCTTGGCGGTTATACGGAAGGTGTATTTGGTGAAGCGCATCAATACTTGTTAGTCGTAGCTGCCGATGCAAAATCAGCGAAAGCTTTAGCAAAAGCAAAAATCGATTCATCTTGGCAAAAACCGCATGCAGATCATCTGGAACAACTAGCATCAGTTTGTTTGACTCAGTAGGTTTGAGATTTTTGGTAATGACTCGGCTGTTTTGAATGTGTCGATACA
>CAZIPG010000203.1:0-5514 GCA_964540955.1 uncultured Rheinheimera sp. | reverse complement strand
AGGCTCCGATCTTCAAACCTATCTCCTGCGCATTCTCAGAGACCGGCTTACCGCGGATAAGTTCCACGACAAGATACATTAAATGACCGCCATCCAAAATAGGTAACGGCAGTAAATTTACTACGCCTAGATTGACACTGATCATGGCTAAGAACAACAAAAATGCCACCAAGCCTAAGCTAGCGCTAGTTCCAGCCCCTTCAGCAATCGAAATTGGCCCACTTAAATGCTTTAGCGAAACGTCGCCAAACATTAATTTACCGAGCATAGAAAAGGTCACTCGTGTCAACTGCCATGTTTTTTGCAAGCCCGCAACCACAGCATCGATCGGACCTAATTGATAGTCAGTTAAAAATTGTGGGGGGATTTCCGCAACTTTTGGACTCATGCCTAAAAAACCTTGCCAGAGGCCATCAGGTAGCTGGCGACTTTGCGGAGTTACTTGTAAATTTTGTTCAATGCCAGCCCGCTCAACAACCAAAGTAAAAGTTTTGCCTGGATTATTTTGGATGATGGTGACCAGTTGGTTCCAATTGTCGAGCTGAGCACCAGCGGCAGCAATCAACTTATCACCCACTTGTAATCCAGCTGAAGCAGCCGCTGAATCTTGGCTAATCACGCCAACTTCTAGCAAAGGTTGAGGGCGCAAAGGCACAATCCCTAAGCTGCCAAACAACGAGTCTTTATCTGGATCAAATTGCCATTGTGACAAATCTAACTGAAAATCCTGTTGGCTTTGCGTTTCACTGTCGAGCATCGTCAGAGTTACATCACGACGACCGATCTGTTCCACCAACAGTAACTGCACATCCTGCCAATCAATTACTGGCTCGCCATTGATGGCGACAATTTGCTGTTGCGGCAATTGGGCGGCAGCGGCAATAGACCCTGCTTTTAAGTCGGCGACGACTGGTTTTACCGTTGGGATGCCAATCAAATACATCACCGTTAATAACAGGATCGCCAGTAAAAAGTTAGCGATGGGCCCAGCCGCGATAACAGCCATGCGTTGCGATACGGTTTTATGATTAAATGCCCGTTGTTTTTGCGCCTCGGTTAATTGCTCAACGCGGCCATCCAGCATCGAGACATACCCACCGAGTGGAATGGCTGATATGACATATTCCACGCCATCTTTGCCGATTTTGCGCCAGATGACTTTACCAAAACCCACCGAAAAGCGTTTGACTTCGATGCCATTTCGGCGAGCTACCCAAAAATGACCGAATTCATGGATTGTCACTAACAAGCCAATGGCAACGACGAAAGAAATAAGATTAATCAAAAAGTCGCTCATTGCATAAAGTTCCGCAGCTGTTGTTGTGCATAATGCCTTGCCTCTTGGTCAACCGCGAGAATATCTTCCAGCGTGACAGCCGTTTGCTGGCTAAAATGCGAAAGTGTCGCTTCATTGACTTGTGAAATGGCGGTAAATGCGATTTGCCCCGCTAAAAATGCTGCGACAGCAATCTCATTGGCAGCATTTAATGCGGTGGTTGCGCCCTGTCCCGCCTCACAAGCAGCAATCGCTAAATACAAACAGGGATAACGCGCTGGATCTGGTTTTTCAAAGGTAAAATTTGGCACTTCGAAGAAATTCAACGGTTTGACCGACGTTTGGATCCGCTTTGGGAATGCTAAAGCATGAGCAATCGGAGTGCGCATATCAGGGTTTCCTAACTGCGCCAGCACTGAACCATCACTATATTGCACCATCGAATGAATGATACTTTGCGGATGGATCACCACATCAATATCCTGACTTTGGCAGTTAAACAACCAGCGCGCCTCAATAAATTCCAACCCTTTGTTCATCATAGTGGCGCTATCGACGGAGATTTTTTTCCCCATCGACCAGTTCGGATGAGCCACCGCTTGCTCTGGTGTGATGTTGGCAAAATCAGTGAGTGGAATTTGGCGAAACGGACCACCACTGCCCGTTAATAGAATTTTTGCAATACCGCTCTTGGCTAAATCACTCTGGTAAGAATGGGCTTGTAAATCAGCAGGTAAACATTGGAAAATTGCATTATGTTCGCTATCAATAGGCAACAAAATCGCTTGATGGCGTTTCACCGCATTGATAAAAAGCTCACCACTCATCACTAAGGCTTCTTTATTGGCAAGCAACACGGTTTTCCCTTGTTGCACAGCAGCCAAAGTGGGCAATAAGCCAGCGGCTCCAACGATCGCCGCCATCACGATATCGGCCTCTGAATGACTGGCTAAATCACAAAATGCTTGCTCACCATATAAAACCGTCGTGGCGATTGAGCGCTCACGTAATTGTTGCTGAAGCAACAAAGCATCCTTGGCATGAAGCACTGCTGCAAATTTTGGTTTAAACGCACAACATTGCTGCAATAACACGTCAACACGGGTGCCGCCTGTCAGCGCAAACACCTGAAACTCCGTTGGATGCTGAGCAATCACATCCAAAGTACTTTGGCCTATCGAGCCAGTAGCGCCAAGCACAACGACCTGTTTGGGCATCAATAACCACCCAACAAAGCTACAAACAACGCAAATAGCGGTGCTGTTGCAGTCAGACTATCGATACGATCCATGACTCCGCCATGGCCAGGAATTAAACTGCCACTGTCTTTCAAGCCGGCAACGCGTTTGAACATACTTTCCGACAAATCACCAAAGACAGACAGCATGGTTAATACCACAGCAGCGCCATACCAAAGGCCGCAATCAGCTGGAAAATCATGATATGCAGCAATCGCTGTGACTAAAAGCATCACAAAAATCATCCCGCCAACCAAGCCTTCTAAGGTTTTCCCCGGGCTCACGGCTGGCATTAATTTATGTTTACCAAAGGGTTTACCAATCACATAACCACCAACATCTGCGGCCCACACCAAGCCTAATAAGCCAAAAATCAGCCAAGCCCCGGTAAATTGTGAATGTTGATAATCGACGTTACGTAACAAAATCACTGCCGAAAAGCTTGGAATTAAAGTCATAAACCCCATCAAAGCTTTTAAAACAGCACTATGTTCCCACATCGACTTGGACGAGGTAAAAGAAACAATCAACAGCACTGCCACCAACCACCAGCCAATCCCAACATAGATAATGGTCTCAGCGAATAAGTTGGTTTGAAGCGGCCATTGCAGTTGTGCGGGTAATGCCGCATAGCAGCCAACAAAAGCAAGCGCAGTCGCTATTACGTATGCCAGTTTCGCTGCTGGCTTTTGCCACCCACAAAAGCCGGCCCACTCGTAGGCTGCCAATAAAAATGCAAAGGCAACAAAGAGCGCAAAGCCCAGTGGAGGCAAGTAGAACACTGCAGCCAACGCCAGGGGCGCTAACAGCAATGCAGTAAGGAGCCGTTGCTTAAACAAAATATTTATCCTTGTACTGTTCCGGCCGCAAGCTCTCTAATTTGGGCGCCGGTACAGCCAAAACGGCGTTCACGACTAACAAAACTGGCTATGGCGTCGGCAAAAACCTGATCATCAAAGTCAGGCCATAAAGTATCAATAAAGCAGAGCTCGGCATAAGCGGCCTGCCACAATAAAAAATTACTGATGCGAATATCGCCGCCAGTCCTGATCAGCAAATCGAGTTCGGGCTGCTCTTGCATCTGAATATGCTTAGCAAATAATGTTTCAGTGATTGCCTCAGGCTGCAATGTGCCAGCCGCAACTTGTTTGGCTAATTGCTGACTCGCATTCACAATATCCCATCTGCCACCATAATTGGCGGCGATGTTCAGTGTCAAGCCTGTATTGCCTTGCGTCAGCTGTTGGGCTTGTTGAATATTTTGCTGCAACTTATCACTGAACTTCGATAAATCACCAATGATATTTAAACGGACCTGATTTTTATGCAGTGCTTTGACTTCTTTTTGCAGCACGAATAAAAAAAGTTCCATCAGACTGGACACTTCATCCTCGGGACGACGCCAGTTTTCACTACTAAACGCAAATAACGTGAGCGAAGGAATACCTAACTTACGACACAGACTGACTGCGCGTCGGACTGCATCTACGCCCTTTTTATGACCCCACACTCGCGGTTTACCCTGACGTTCAGCCCAACGGCCGTTGCCATCCATGATAATCCCGACATGCTGTGGCAAAGCGTTATTTAACACTTTGGTCTGTTCTGTCATTCAAAGATCCCTCAGCATTACTAATAAGAAAAAGCGCCGCGTAGTTTGCTGCACGGCGCTTTTCCGAAACGGCTCGCGCTTAAACGGCCATTAATTCCTTTTCTTTACCAGCTAACACTTCATCCACTTTTTTCACCCAAGCATCGGTGATTTTTTGGATTTCGTCAGCAGCACGACGTTCATCATCTTCACTGATTTCTTTGTCTTTTAATAAGGCTTTCAAATCAGCATTGGCATCACGACGAATGTTACGCACTGCAACGCGTGCAGCTTCAGCTTCGCCACGGACCACTTTGACTAAGTCTTTGCGGCGCTCTTCAGTTAATGGTGGTAATGGCACGCGAATACTCGTACCAGCACCAATCGGGTTTAAGCCCAAATCTGATTGCATAATTGCTTTTTCAACGGCTTGAATCATGCTGCGGTCAAATACAGTAATCATTAACGTACGCGCATCTTCAGCAGACACGTTAGCCACTTGGCGTAAAGGGGTGTCTGAACCGTAATAAGAGACTTGAATGCCATCTAACAAACTTGGGTGCGCACGACCGGTGCGAATTTTAGAAAGTTGGTTTTTCAGCGCTTCAACGCTTTTTTCCATCCGAGTTTTGCTATCTTGCAGAATTTCATTAATCACGTGGTTGTTCCTTAATCGTTCGCTTTCGCAATGGCCGCTATATTACTGTAAATTTTCGGCGTGGTCGATCACTGTGCCTTCTTCTTCGCCCATAATGACGCGTTTTAACGCTCCGGGCTTGTTCATATTGAATACTCGAAGCTGCATATTGTGGTCGCGCGCAAGAGTAAATGCCGCTAAATCCATTACTTTTAATTCTTTGTCTAACACTTCAGTGTAACTTAACTTGCTGTATAAAGTCGCTGTTGGATCTTTCACAGGATCTGCCGAATAGACACCATCGACCTTCGTGGCTTTTAACACGCAATCCGCTTCGATTTCAATGCCGCGTAAACAAGCCGCTGAATCCGTTGTAAAGAATGGATTGCCAGTCCCTGCAGAGAAAATCACCACGCGGCCTGATTTTAATAAACTGATTGCTTCCGCCCAGCTGTAGTTATCACAAACGCCATTCAATGGAAATGCACTCATCAGACGCGCGTTGACAAAAGCACGATGCAAGGCATCACGCATCGCCAAACCGTTCATCACGGTCGCCAACATGCCCATATGGTCGCCAACAACGCGATTCATGCCTGCTTTAGCAAGCCCTTCGCCGCGGAAGATGTTGCCGCCGCCGATGACAATCCCCACTTGTACACCTAGCTCAACTAACTCTTTGATTTCTTCAGCCATCCGATCGAGAACTTTTGGATCAATACCAAAGCCTTCATCCCCCATCAGGGCTTCGCCGCTGAGTTTTAACAGAATT
>CAZIPG010000202.1:2761-5566 GCA_964540955.1 uncultured Rheinheimera sp. | reverse complement strand
GCATATCGACCCTTATTTGGGTGGACCAGAGCGCATCAAAAACACCAATGGTGCGGGCGATGGCGCGTTAGCAGCGATTTTGCACGATATTGCAGCCAATCATTATCATCGCAATGCTTTGCCGTTATCGAGTAAACATGAAGTGCCGTGCTTGGCGTATTCTTCATTCGCCCAAATTTGTAAATACGCCAACCGGGTGAGCTATGCCATCTTGGTACAAAACGCACCACGTTTGTCGCGCCGTTTGCCAGAAAAAGAAGATAGTTTGGAAGAATCTTATTGGGAGCGCTAAGCGCTCCGCGTGCAGGCTTCGTCTACTTCCTTGACTTACTATGATGCGCTGCTTGCTCCGCAAATATTCGGGATGCCTGCAGCGCAAGCTTAGTCGCGACTGTCGGCGTCCTGACCGCAATAAACGTATTTTTAGCCTTGGCTGTTTTATACTTGCCGCAATTTTTTCTAACCGATTTTAAACGACCCTTCCCCCATAAACTTCATGCATTGCATACAGATGGGGTCTGTAGTTAAACATTTCGGGTCGTTGTTAAGGGCTTTTATGCAGCAGAATTTTATCAAGATCATCACTGTCGCCATACTGACCGCGTTTGGGGGGATGACGCATGCTGTGACGACTGAGTCTGATATCCCGAGAGTGAGCGCCGGAGTCACCATCGATGCGCATCTGGATGAAGCGCAGTGGCAACAAGCGAAATTAATGCCGATTGTTTACAACACCTGGCCTGCTGAAAACACCCCCGCACCGGTGCAGACCATTGCCCGTGTGATGGAAGACGGCGAATTTTTATTGATTGCCTTTGAGGCGACAGATCCAGATCCCAGCCAAATTCGCGCCTTTTTCCGCGACCGCGATAAAATTTGGGAGGATGACTCAGTCGGTATCAAGTTAGATACTTATAACGATAGTAAATTAGCTTACCAGTTTTTTATCAATCCACTGGGGGTACAGGCTGATGCTATCGAAAATGAAATCACAAAATCTGAGAGTGCCGCTTGGGATGGGATTTGGTATAGCGCAGGCAAAATCACCGAGACTGGTTATGTGGTTGAAGTGGCGCTGCCACTTAAAATGTTGAACTTTAACGACCGTTTAGCGATACAACAATGGCGCTTAGAGCTGTTGCGGTTTTATCCGCGTGAGCTGAAAAATCGGTTATCGACCAATCGCATTGAGCGAAGCAACCCTTGCTGGATCTGTCAGATGAGCCCTGTGACCGGTTTTGCTGGCGCCAAGCAAGGCAGCCATTTTACTTTGGTGCCGGCTCTTGTTGCAGGCTCTAGCCAACAGCGCAGCGTCAGCAGTAGCGGTAATTCGGCTTGGCACACTGAAAGCAACATCGAGCCAAGTTTGGATTTGAAATGGGGGATCACGCCGGATATCAACTTGAATGCGACGCTGAATCCGGACTTTTCGCAAATCGAAGCCGACGAAGCGCAAGTGTCGGTGAACGATACTTTTGCCTTGTTTTTCGATGAAAAACGGACCTTTTTCCTCGATAATGCCGATTATTTCAGTTCGCCGCTCGATTTAGTTTATACCCGAAACGTGTCATCGCCGGATGCTGGGGTGAGAGTCACTGGGCGTCATGATGCGCAGTCGTTCGCATTTTTTGCCGCCAACGACAAAGACACCACTTTTATTGTTCCGGGCAATATTAGTTCGGATATCGGCTTTATTGATGAGAAAAGCGAAAATGCGGTGTTACGCTATCGCTACGATGTGAACAAGCAATTGTCTGCCGGCTGGATCAGCACCTTGCGCCATTCGGATAGTTACCACAACTATGTGCATGGCGTTGATGTGAAGTACCAACCGACGGAACAAGATAAGTTCATTGGCCAAATTTTACAGAGTGACAGCGCTTATCCGTTGGCATTAAGCCAAGCCTTATCGGGCGAAGCTCGTTTAAGAACCGCGAGTGACGATTTAACCGATACCGGCAAGTTGTTCGGGTATGAGCACGAAAATCGGGATTGGAAATGGTATAGCCGCTATTTAGCCTTAGGTGAAGAATTCCGGGCCGATTTAGGTTATATGCCACAAACCGACTACAGCAAAGTGGTGCATGGCGGGTCTTATCAATGGTATTTGCAAGATGGCTGGTTGAATCGTTTAGAGCTGTGGAGTGACTGGGATATTAGCCATAACGAGCAAGGGGAATTATTGGAAAAAGAAGCGGAAGTTGCCATTACCCTCGATGGACAATATCAATCCAGTACCGAGTTGATGTTGATTAGCCGCGATCGGGTCGGCAGCCGCTTCGATGGTTCGCAACTTGTGGTCGATAGCAATACCCAGTTGTTTCATGAACGGTTGTGGATTGTGGAAAGTGAGTTCCAGCCGTCTTCTGGCTTATTTGTTGAGGTGTTTAGTGAGTTTGGCGATAAACTAGATTTTCGCAACAATCGGATGGGCACCGGTTTACAGATCTCTCCAGAGATCCGTTGGAATGCTGATGTGCACACGCAATTAACCTTGCGCCATACTTATCGCACCTTGGATGCCGATGACGCGGAAGTATTCACAGCCAACTTAACGGATGTTCGGCTCAGTTATCAATTTTCAGTGCAAAGCTTCTTGCGCTTGGCATTGATTTATTCGGATATTTCGCAAAACCCATTGAATAACCTTGGCAATGTCAATGCGCGCAGTAAAGCGCTGGGCTCGCAACTGTTGTACTCCTATAAACTGAATCCGCAGACGTTGTTTTTTGCCGGTTATAGCGATAATGCCTTCGCCGATGATGAGATCCAGTCGTTGACCCGGGATCAGCGTTCGGTGTTTGC
>CAZIPG010000202.1:0-2661 GCA_964540955.1 uncultured Rheinheimera sp. | reverse complement strand
TTTGGCTTTGGCCGCTTTTTTCAGTGCTTTTTTCTTCGCAACAGATTTAGGTTTTTTGGTTTTGGTCGGCGCTTTGGCTTCTTTATGTTTTGGCCGCAGGGCGTCAATCACGCGGCGTTTTAAACTTTGCTCGGTGTAGCGTTCAACTTTGCCAAGGATCCCAATATCATGGGCTTCGACTAATGAGATCGCGATGCCTTTTTTACCCGCTCGACCCGTGCGGCCAATTCGGTGGACATAGATATCCGCTGTTCTTGGCATGTCGTAGTTAATGACATGACTGATATCGTCGATATCTAAACCGCGAGCTGCCACATCGGTGGCTAGTAAAATTTTCACTGAGCCATTGGCGAAACGCGAGACCGCTTGCAGGCGTTTGTCCTGTGGCATTTCGCCCTGTAACCAACAGGTTTTTATCCCGGCAGATTCTAACTGCCCAGCTAAAGTAGCCAGACGCTCCCGTGTTTTGATAAACACAATGACCTTGGTGAATTCGGGTTGTTGCAGTAAATGCACCAACAGCGCCAGCTTATGCTCGGCGTCATCCGCAAGATGGACCCATTGCGTGATTTTGTTTTTTTCGCGCCGTGGTGGAGCCGCTTCTAATTGCACTGGCTCTTTTAAGGCGCGTTTGGAGAAACGGCTGATGGCCACGCCTTCCAAAGTGGCAGAAAACAGCATGGTTTGCCGACGGCGTTTAGCTTCTAAAATGATGCGATCCATCTCGCCCACAAAGCCCATGTCAAGCATCCGATCCGCTTCATCGAGGATCAGCACTTCCACCTCATCGGCATGAAAGCTTTCTTCGTTTAAATACTCAATTAAACGGCCTGGCGTGGCGACTAAAATGTCATTATTTTTTTCTAAGGTTTCTTTGTGGCTGCCGTAGTTAATGCCGCCCGTGATGACGCCACAGTTCAGAGAAGTAAACTGGGTCAGCATTTTCACTTGTTCGAAAATTTGGAACGCCAATTCACGGGTGGGCGTCATGATGAGCACGCGGGCAAAGCCTGGATCTCGTCTTGGGAAATCGATTAAATACTGAATGGCAGGCAGTAAAAATGCCAGGGTTTTGCCAGTGCCAGTGGGCGCAGACGCTAACACATCACGGCCTTCCAACGCGACCGGAATGGTGAGTTGCTGGATCGTCGTCGGCTTTTGAAAGCCGCCAAATGTCAGGGCTTTGGCGATGTCATCATCGAGTTGGAAGTCGTCAAAACTACTGATTTCGACTTGGCTAGTGGCTTCTGTCACAAAAACATTCCTATATTCTTACGTTAATTACCGCAACTGCGGCAGCCTCGTTTCTACTGTATCGGCTACTGACAGCAATCTGGGCTTCCGCTACACTCCAGCTTCTAAATGATGAGGCCATTATGGTTGCTGGATTTACCTGTAAACAATTTTTTGTTGCACATCAGCAATGTGCAATGAAAGTCGGTACTGACTCACTGGTCCTTGGGGCTTGGGCGCTCACCCCAAACCAAGGGGATATGTTGGATATTGGTTGCGGCAGCGCCATTCTCAGTTTAATGCTGGCGCAACGAACCTCACCCGATCAACACATTGATGCCGTAGAGCTTTGTCCTTTGGCATCTGCCGAGGCGCAACAGAATGTGCTGAATAGCCCTTGGCCTTGCCGGATCCGAGTGATCCAACGCGATATTCTAACCTATCCTGACAGTGCTGACCATCTTGGCAGCAAGCGTTACGCGCTGATCATCAGTAATCCGCCTTACTTTGAGCATAGTTTGAAGAATTCCTCGCAGCAACGTCAGTTGGCGAGGCACACCGATTCCTTGTCTTTTCGCGATTTATTGGCGGTTGCGGCAAAATTGGCTAGGGATGACGGCCAATTTTGTTTGATTTTGCCAAGCTCGGCCGCTCTGCAATTGTGTGATTTAGCGCCAGAACATGGCTGGTTTTTGGCGCAATCATGCCAAGTGCAAAGTGCGCCGCATAAACCTGCGTCTCGATGCTTAATGCGGTTTAGCCGAGAGCCTCAAGCTGCGAGCCCTGCACAAACGTTGCTCGTGCGTGACGAGTATGGCAATTACAGTGCTGAGTATCGCCAATTGTTAGGTGATTTTTATTTAAATTTTTAAGCAAAGCCGTTGAAGGAATTGGCAGGCATGAGTGAATTGCAGCAGTTACCGTTGAGTCCAACTGAGTTGGTGTTGCTGAATCTGCAACAGCAGGGCTTGCTGAGTCAGCAAACAGGCGCTGAGGGCGTCTTACAAACGCTGCAACAATTGGGCTATGTGCAAATTGATTCGATTCATGTGGTCGAGCGAGCTCATCATCATGTGCTGCATAACCGAGTGGCCGATTATCAACCGCAATGGTTGGCGCAGTTATTGGCGCAACAACAAATCTTTGAATATTGGTCTCATGCTGCGGCCTATTTGCCGGTGTCCGACTATCGTTTTAGCTTGTATCGCAAAGCGCAGCTGCAAGCTGGCAAGAAGCATTGGTTTGCTAAAGACGATGCCCAGATGCAACAAGTGCTGGCTAGAATTCGTGCCGAAGGCCCTTTAAAAGCGTCTGACTTTGAAAAACCAGCAGGCGCAAAGCCTGGTGGCTGGTGGAATTGGCAACCGGCAAAGCAAGCCTTGGAGCAGTTGTTTATGCAAGGTGAGCTGATGGTTGTGAGGCGCGATA
>CAZIPG010000201.1:0-5569 GCA_964540955.1 uncultured Rheinheimera sp. | reverse complement strand
ACTGTTCGATACTGATGAAGTAATCCGGCCAGAAACCACTGTGGAATCATTAGCGGCATTGCGCCCTGTATTCGATCCTGCCAATGGCACAGTCACTGCAGGTACCTCTTCAGCGCTATCCGATGGCGCTTCAGCGATGTTAGTGATGAGCGAAGACAAAGCGCGTGCTTTGGGCCTAAAAATACGTGCTCGCGTGATCGGCATGGGCGTTGCTGGTTGTGATCCATCAATCATGGGTTATGGTCCAGTACCAGCGTCGAAAAAAGCATTAAAAGCTGCAGGCTTAGAAATCAATCAAATCGATTTCTTCGAATTGAATGAAGCTTTTGCTGCGCAAGCACTGCCAGTAATGAAAGATTTAGGTCTGTTAGAAGTGATGGATACTAAAGTCAACTTAAACGGTGGCGCCATTGCGCTTGGCCATCCGCTGGGTTGCTCAGGTTCACGCATCTCAACAACCTTGATTAACGTACTGGAAAGCAAAGATGCAAAATATGGTTTAGCCACCATGTGTATCGGTTTGGGTCAGGGTATCGCGACCGTATTCGAGCGCGTTGATAACTAATCGAGTTCATTCAATGCTTCAAATGGCAGCTTCTGGCTGCCATTTTTATTTGCGAGTTTCAACGGTTTATTCGCTGCTGCTCAGTCTGCTGCCATGTCTTGCTTTGCATTCGATGGACGCAGTGATTATCATACTGCCGAACATGGGTAATGGGCCATCCGTACCTGATTTGGAAATTTATTTATGACCGATTTATTTGCACAATTCGATCAACAGCTGGATGCCTTAGGCTTACGTTGCCCTGAGCCTGTCATGATGACGCGCTTAACGCTGCGGAAAATGCAAGCCGGTGAAACGCTGCTAATTATCGCGGATGATCCGGCAACAACCCGCGATATCCCAGCATTTTGTCGATTCATGGAACATGAACTTCTTGCCCAAGACACCGACAATATCCCTTACCGATATTTGCTGAAAAAAAATACAAATTAGGCTTGTTATTTCGTCGCACACCTTTGCATACTAAGTTTTTCAGTGGAACTTAGGGATCGGTTGTTTGAATTCAGGTTTTCAACCACAGCAAGGGGCTTTCACGGTCGAACAAAATCGTCGCCGCTATATTTTATTATTTGTCAGTTATATCACTTCCGCCATCATGCTGGTGTTGGGTTTTCAGCACTTTTTGACTGACGATGTCTTATTACAAGTCATTTTATTTGGCTGTTCTGCCGCGTTTGTCAGCAATGCCATTTGGTTTCATCGGACGAATCGACTGGAACAATCCTGTCTGATTGAAGCTGTTCTCGTTGCTGCATTTGTGGTTGGCTTAGTCGCGCATGGTGGCTTTGCCGCAACGGCACTCTATTGGGTGTTTCCATTTCCTCCCATCATCTTTGGTCTACTCGGTGCCCGGCGTGGTGCGTTGATTAATTTTCTATTAGTGGCCGCTTTGGTTTTTGTGTTGTATGGCCCGCAATGGGGGCAAGCACACTATCGCGAGGCTGAAGCAAGCCGGTTTATCGCTTCGCTGGTGACGCTGATTTTGGCTTGTTTAATCAACGAACATTTTCGTGAGCGCAGTCATCATTCTATGGATTTGTTGCAACGTTCAAAAGCCAGAGAAGCAAATACAGATGCGCTGACGCAACTCGCCAATCGTCGTTTTGTTGATCAAGAACTGCCACACTACTTGCAAGATCAACCCTCGTTGTTTTTTCCCATGGCGTTGATTATCGCCGACTTAGATCATTTCAAGCACATTAACGATAGTTTTGGTCATGCGGAGGGCGATCACGTTCTGCGTCAAGTATCGGCTTTATTTCGACGGAAGCTGCGCAGTCCCGATATTGCCTGTCGCTTAGGTGGCGAGGAATTTCTATTAATTCTGCCAAAGACTGCTTTGGCGGATGCCCAGAAAGTAGCTGAAAAAATTCGGGCGAGTATTGCGCAGCAACGATTTATTACCAAGCATCCTGAATTAGTGATCACTTGTAGCTTTGGCGTAGCCGAAATTAATTCCCCAGCAGAATTTGCACAGGGTCTCGCCCAAGCTGACCAACACCTCTACCAAGCGAAAACAGAAGGGAGAAATCAGGTCAGAGGATAAATATTTACAATCTATTCATTGATTTTTCATTACATATTTTTACAATGTGGCTGCTTTTTATTTATCTATCATAAGGACATATGTAATGAAGTTATCAAAATTGGCCGCTGTCGTTGCCTTAGCCACTTTATCTTTTGCTGGTCAAGCGCAACAAACTGAAGGATCAGGCTGGTCTGCTTTTGCAGACTTAGGATATAACCAGCATGCAATCGATGTTGAAGGTGGCTATAACGAAGAAACAGGGAAAGATACTGCACCAGCCATTGGCATTAGCTACAAAATCCAAGATCTTTGGTCTGTACAGTTGCAGTATGCAAATGCCGGTAAAGCCGACTTATTTTCTTTTAATGAAGGCGGCATTAAGTACACTTTTGCCAGTGAGACCTCACAACTGAACGTGTTTGGTGCCTTTGATACCGGTCGTCAAGTAGGTCAATGGGGTTTTGGCGCCCGTCTCGGTCTATCAAAATGGGATACCAGTTTATTTCTCTCTGGTACCAATGGTTCACAGTCGCAAGAAGTTGAACTAGATAATGACAGTGGCGTATCAATTATCGGTGGTGTTTCTGCATTTTACCCTATCAATGATAATTTCGATTTCATAGTAAGCGCTGATTGGTCTGTATCAGAACCTGATATTGAAATTATTGAAGGCCAAGGCACTGAAATTCAATATTCACGTTATGCCATCGGTGTTGCTTACCACTTCTAATTTTTACGTTGTGATCTAAGCAATTTCAGGCTTTTAAAATAAAAATCCCGGTTTCCCGGGATTTTTATTTCATCTATCGAAAAGGAATGTCCACTGACTGGATCTTTGGATGATCACTCTTCTCTTATTGCAGAACCGAGATATCAGCGACAAACAAGAAAGCTTGGCGTAATTGATTTAATAACGCTAAGCGGTTTTGCCGTACTGCGAGATCATCCACATTCACCATGACATCTTCGAAGAACTGGTCAATCACATCGCGTAATGACGCAACAGCCAACAAGGCCGCCGTATAATCACCAGCGGCATAACAGCTTTGCAGCTCAAGCTGCTTCGCACTTAATGCGTTAGCTAAAGTTTGCTCTGCACCTGCTTGCAATAATGCCGTATTGATTTGTGCTGGCAATTCGCCTTCCACTTTGGCAAGGATATTTGCAACACGTTTATTGGCCGCTGCTAACGCACTGGCTGACTCTAACTTCCTGAATTCCGCGACTGCTTTCACGCGTCTGTCGAAATCAGCTGGATTGGTTGGACGACGCGCCAGTACCGCCTGGATCACATCGATACCATACCCTTCAGCTTCATACCAAGCGCGGAAACGGGCCAGCATAAATTCGATGACATCTTCCGTTACCGTATTTTCAGTAAGCTTGTCAGCAAAAGTGGTTTTCGCAAAGCCAATTAACTCGACTAAGTCCAGAGGTAACTGTTTCTCCACCATAATGCGTAATGCACCAATGGCAGCACGACGCAGCGCAAATGGGTCTTTATCGCCTTTTGGCGCTTGGCCTATGCCAAAAATCCCAACCAGACTATCCAACTTATCGGCGATAGCAACGGCACAGCTCACCAACTGGCTCGGTAAATGATCCCCGGCAAATCGAGGCATGTATTGTTCATTCAACGCAACCGCAACGGCTTCAGCTTCCCCATCAAGACGGGCGTAATGCATCCCCATGATGCCTTGCACTTCTGGGAACTCACCCACCATATTGGTCATTAAGTCGGTTTTTGCCAGTAAACCGGCGCGTTTAGCATGTTCCACATCAGCACCAATTTTCTCAGCAATGTAGCCAGAGAGCGCACTGATCCGTTCTGATTTTTCCAACAAAGTGCCCAGTTTTTGTTGGAACAATACTGTGCCTAAACTTGGCAGACGGTCAGCCAATTTCGTTTTACGGTCAACACCGAAGAAGAACTGGGCATCACTTAAGCGCGGGCGAACTACCTTTTCGTTGCCTTCAATAATTTGAAGCGGATCTTTACTTTCAATATTGGCAACGAAGATAAACTTATTCAAAAGCTGACCTTGCGCATTTTTCAGCGCAAAGTATTTTTGGTTATCTTTCATCGTCGAAATCAGTGGCTCTGGAGGGACTTCGAGGAAACGTTCTTCAAAAGTACCAACCAACACCACAGGCCATTCAACTAATGAAGTGACCTCTTCCAATAAAGCCTCTTCCATTTGCGCAATCCCATTGAGGCTTTGGGCAACTTGTTCAACTTGCGCTTTGATGAACGCTTTACGGCGTTCATAGTCTGCCATCACATAGGATTGCTCTAAGGTTGGCAAATATGCATCCGCATTGGCAATTGCCACTTTTGCTGGCGCATGGAAGCGATGGCCAGAACTTAAACGGTCTGATTGTATGCCGAGAATTTTGGCTGGCACCACATCGTTGCCGTATAGCAACGTGATTGTGTGTACCGGACGAATAAATTCTGCATCTGATGAACCCCAACGCATTGGGCGAGCAACCGGCAATTTAGCTAAAGCGGTGGCAACCACTTGCTCTAATAACGATACGGTTGCTTGACCACTGATTTTCGCTTTATGAACTAACCAAGCGCCTTTATCCGTTTCTAAACGTTCTGCTTGTTCAACGGTGATGCCATTCGCCGCAGCCCAAGCACTGGCCGCTTTGGTTGGTTGACCGGCTGCATCAAAGGCGCCAGCGAGCGCTGGACCACGTTTTTCAACAATCTTATCAGCTTGTTGCGCAGCCAACTGATCCACTCGAACCGCTAAACGACGCGGCGCAGCGAACCATTGGGTGCGGGAGAAGGTCAATTCAAGCCGATTGAATTCAGCAATAAGGTTTTGCTCTAAACTCGTTGCCAACAATTTCAGGGATTTTGGTGGCAGCTCTTCAGTTCCAATTTCAACAAAAAAATCCTGAGCCACGATTAAATCTCCTGCTTTGGTAAATGACGACATAACGGGAAGCCTAGTTTTTCCCGTGCTGCGTAATACGCCTCGGCACAGGCTTTCGCTAAGGTCCGTACCCGCAGAATATAACGTTGACGCTCAGTGACGGAAATCGCATGGCGGGCATCTAACAAGTTAAATGCATGCGAGGCTTTCATTACTTTCTCGTATGCTGGCAGCGGTAAACCTAATTCAATTAAACGATGACTTTCTGCTTCACATTGATCGAAATAAGCAAATAACGCTGGGACATCGGCGTATTCGAAGTTGTAAGTGGATTGTTCGACTTCATTTTGGTGGAAAACATCACCATAAGTGACGCGTCCCATTGGGCCATCGGTCCATACCAAGTCATAAATACTATTCACGCCTTGGATGTACATCGCTAAACGCTCTAAGCCATAGGTAATTTCACCGGTTACCGGCCGGCACTCTAATCCGCCGACTTGCTGGAAATAAGTGAATTGCGTTACTTCCATGCCGTTTAGCCAAACTTCCCAACCAAGACCCCATGCGCCAAGTTTTGGATTTTCC
>CAZIPG010000200.1:0-5570 GCA_964540955.1 uncultured Rheinheimera sp. | reverse complement strand
GCAATGGGCCAAACTAGAACGAGCTATTGCCCAGCGGCAGAAACTGTGGCAACTGATTTTAACCGATCTTTATGGTCCACAACTGCTGTTGCAGCAGGGGGTATTGCCGCCTTTGCTGGTGTTACAAAACTCCGCATTTTTACCGGCGGCGATGACTTTACAGCCAGCCCAGTGGCTGCCATTCTATGCGCTTGATGTCGGGATAGATCTGGCGGGTGAGTGGGTTTGCTTGCAAGACCATGCTCGGTTAGTGTCTGGTTTAGGCTATCTCCTGCAACATCGCTTGGCGTTTAACCAAGCGACAGCCGGCCATATAGATTTACCGAAAAAAGCCCATTTGGCAGGTTTTTTTCGTGCTCTGCTGCAACAACTACAAGCATCGCAACATCAGCAATCGACCAGCATCGCTGGCATTTTAGTGCCGCGGGGGAGGGATGAGGCTTATTTTGAGCAATCGTACCTCGCTAGTTATCTTGATATTCCCCTCATCCAAGGCGCTGACTTATTGATGAGAGATAATCAGTTGTGGTTGAAAACGCTGACCGGCTTGCAACGAGTTAGTGCCATTTTACGTCAGCTGCCAGATCAAGAGTGTGATGCACTTGAGCTCGATAGCCAAGGCAGTGGCTGTGCTGGTTTTTTACAAGTGTTGCGACAGGCTGATGATTTTCAATGTTTGAACCCGCCAGGCGCGGGCTTAATAGGTTCGCCGCTGTTTAAACCATTTCTCGCCCAATTGTGTCAACATGTATTAGGCGAGCCACTGTTACTGCCGCCTGTAGCCAGTTATTGGCTCGGGGATACCGACTCTTTCGCCAAAGTGCTCAGTTGCCCTGAAGAATTTATTTTTCACCGATGTACCTCGGCGAATCTGCGACCGCAATGCTTTTGGCAGTTAAGCCCAGAGCAACAACAAGCCTTGCTTGCACAAATTCAGTTGCAACCCAATGAATTTGTTGCTGAACAGCGGCCACAACTGCAACAGCAACCTTCAGCTGCAGATGCCACTTATCAGCAGTCTGCTGCCATGCGCGTTTTTTCCTTGATGACCGCTGGGAAAAGTCGCGTATTACCCGGTGGGCTTGGTATGTTGCAAAACGATGCCGCCGATTTTATATGTGCAGCCATGACTCGCAATTTTAAAGATGTTTGGGTGTTGGCCGACCGCGGGAAAGCACGCAGTTTGCTGCAAAGTAGTGATAACCCGTTGCAATTATCAAGGCATAGCGGTCTTGTTCCTAGCCGAGTGGCGGATCACTTATTTTGGTTAGGGCGATACAATGAGCGGCTGAATTTAATGTCGCGGGCGCTGCGGGCGTTACTCCCGTTGATGACAACAAACGACTGGTACGTGACGGAAGAAGCGCAATCTATTTTACAGTTTTGCTTAAAAGCGAATGGCAATACAAGTCCAGTCCAAGGTCAAAGTGGGCTTACGCTATTACAACAAATTTTTGCACCCGATCATCCGCAAGGGATTGTGGCGGTGCTCGAGCAACTGCTCTTTAATGCTCAATCCATTCGTGAGTATTTCGCTGAAGATACTTGGTTTGTGCTCGATCGCCTACAAATGACGATCCAAAGTTGGCCACAAGAACTGAGCTCCCTGCAACCTTCTCAATTATTGCGTCAGCTAGATGAAGTGGTGCTATTACAAAGTGCAATTTATGGCTTAAACAATGAAACGATGAGCCGTACCCAAACACTTCGATTATTAGATTTAGGTCAGCATCTTGAACGGGCATTACAAACCTGTACGCTGCTGGAATTGGTGTTTGTCTCGAAGCGGCAAAGCGCCACCGTGTTGGAAGCCTTATTGAAAATGGCAGATACAGTGATGACTTATCGCCGTCGTTATCGCAGCGAGTTACATCCCCTCGCAGTGATTGACTTGTTATTATTAGATACCACCACACCTCGTTCGGTGGGTTATCAGTGCGCGCGGATCGCCAGGCAATGTAACGCCCTTCCTACCTTAGGTCCAAGCACTGGCTTAACTGCCGAGCAGCGGATCGCGCTCGAAATCACCTCTTTATTACAATTGGCCGAACCGCAACGTTTGCTGTTAGAAGATGGCACAGGTGGTGAGGTACTGGCGCAGTTACTGCAAGGGTTGCAACAGCTGCTTCGTCGTTTATCGGACAGCATTACTTTATCTTATTTCAATCATGCCGCAGATAGACGACTTTGGCAGAGCTTTTAAGGCGGTTTGATGAAATATCACCTGAGTCACCTCACCCGGTATCGCTATCAACAGTCGGTCGCGAATAGTTATAACTTGGCATGCTTGGAGCCGAGGAATTTGCCTCATCAGCGCGTGTCGGCAGCATCAATAGTGGTTGAGCCGAGGCCACAGCAAACAGAACGTTTTATCGATGGTTTTGGCAATATTCGCCATTTATTGCATTTGCAGTCGCCTCATACAGAGCTGGCGGTGCGTTCATCCGCAGAAGTCGAAGTGTTACCTAGAAATTACCCCACAGCATTGCCTGATGCGCTGTCAATCCAAGCCCTCACGAGCGCATTGCAAAAGCCACAGAACTCTGACGAACTATTTGCTTTGTGGTGCACTGCGCCAAGCCCAATGATCCCCATCGTTGCAGAGGCGCGACAACTGATCACTCAATTGCAAAGTCACCAACAGTCGGCGTTGGCGTTGGCACAGCAGTTAAATCAGTTTATTTTTGAAAATTTTCAGTATGATCCGCAATTTAGTACTGTGGTGACACAGGTTGATGAAGTGATCAACCATCGCCGTGGCGTTTGTCAGGATTTCGCGCAAGTGGCCATCAGTTGCTTGCGCTCAGTCGGCGTGCCTGCGCGCTATGTCAGTGGTTACTTGCAAACGTTACCGCCTGAAGGGCAACCTCGGTTAATGGGCGCGGATGCATCGCACGCTTGGTTTGCGGTATTCGACCCGCAGTTTGGCTGGGTAGATTTTGATCCGACCAATAATTTAATCGTGGACACAGCGCACATCACCTTGGCCTATGGCCGAGATTATAGTGATGTCGTGCCACTGAAAGGCGTGTTACAAGGCACTGGTGAACATGAACTGAGTGTGGCAGTGGATGTGATCCCCCGCTAAAACACTGAAAGAGCGATGGCCGGCAGCTGACCACCGCTCTCAAGTTTCTTAGATCTGACGTTTGAGCTGGTAAAGCAGCTCTAATGCTTGGCGCGCAGTTAAGTTGTCTGGATCCAATTCACTTAAAGCGGCAAGCACTGGATGTTGTGGCTGGTCCAGCGGTAACTCTTGCTGCCCTGCGGCATGCTTTGCCGAATGATTTGCTGAATGATTTGCTGAATAGCTAGGCGCGCTCTTGCTAGCCAAAGCACCAACCTCATGGGGTGTAGGCGCTGTTGTCAGAGCTAATTGATCACTCGTCTTCAGTGCCGATTGCTGCTCAAGTTCAGTCAATTTTTGTTTGGCCATCTCGATAACCATTTTAGGCACACCCGCCAGTTGCGCGACTTGCAAGCCATAACTTTTACTGGCAGCACCCGCTTGAACTTGGTGCATAAACACAATATGTTCGTCATGTTCAACTGCATCTAAATGGATATTGGCAACCCCAGGCATTAAGGCGGCTAAATCAGTGAGCTCAAAATAATGCGTGGCGAACAAAGTCATTGCTTTAATGTTTTGACTTAAATAACTCGCACAGGCCCAAGCTAAAGATAAGCCATCATAGGTACTGGTACCACGACCAATTTCATCCATGAGCACCAAACTTTGCGCGCTGGCATTGTGCAGGATGGTGGCAGTTTCGGTCATTTCCACCATAAAGGTTGAACGGCCTGAAGCTAAATCATCCGAGGCACCGACTCGTGTAAAAATTCGATCTATTGGGCCAATCACCGCACGTTCTGCGGGCACGAAACTGCCGATATACGACATCAGTACAATCAACGCTGTTTGACGCATATATGTTGATTTACCCCCCATGTTAGGGCCGGTCACAATCAATAAATGCCGTTGAGGGTTCAACGCGACTGGGTTGGCGATAAATGGTTCGGTCATCATTTGTTCAACCACAGGATGACGCCCACCTTGAATATCGATGCCGCTTTGCTGAGTGAATTCCGGCGCTTGATAGTTGAGGCTCAGAGATCGTTCGGCAAAATTAGTCAGCACATCTAAAATCGACAGACTTTCGGCCAACAGTTGTAAACGGGTCAGTTCTGGCGCGACCAAATCAAACAATTGGTCATAAAGTTGTTTTTCCAAAGCGAGAGCTTTACTTTGGCTGCCTAAAACTTTGTCTTCATATTCTTTCAATTCTGGGATGATATAGCGTTCATTATTTTTCAGCGTTTGTCTGCGAATGTAATCTGCTGGTACCGCATCTGCCGCCGCACGACCTGTTTCAATGAAATACCCTGCGACTTTGTTGTAGCCGACTTTTAATGAGGCAATGCCAGTGCGGGCTTTTTCCCGCTGTTCAAGCATTTCCAAATAGTCAGTAGCACCAGTTGCTAATGCACGCCATTCATCTAATTCAGTGTGGTAATGCTCAGCAATCACACCGCCATCACGCACTAACACCGGCGGATTTTCGACAATTGCCCGATGTAATAAGGTGCAGAGTTCAGGGAAAGGCTGACAGTGTTCAGCCAATGTGACTAGTAACGGCGATTTTAACAGTTTGAGATGTTGAGTCAGTGCTGGCAGCTCATCGAGCGCTTGGCGTAATCTTGCAAAATCTCTGGGGCGAGCAGACCTTAAGGCAATCCGCGCGATGATCCGCTCGATATCGCCAATTTGTTTCAGTTGTGGTTGCAGGCTTTCGGTAAACTGTTGCAACTCGGCGACTGCCGTTAAGCGCGCTTGCACTATAGATTGTGAACGCACTGGCGCATGGATCCAACGTTTCAGTAAACGACTTCCCATGGCGGTTTGGCAACGATCTAACACTGCGGCTAAGCTGTGCTCGTATTGGCCGTTCAGTGTTTGCGTTAACTCAAGATTGCGTCGAGTTGCTGCATCTAGCACGATATGATCTTGTGCGCGTTCTAAACCGATTGCCCGAATATGCGGCAGCGCACTGCGCTGGGTATCTTTGACATAATGCATCAAGCAGCCTGCTGCATTGACCGCAATCGGCGCTTCGTCGACGCCAAAGCTTTTGAGATCTTTGGTGCCAAATTGGCCGCATAACACACGTTCAGCACTGGCTTTTTCAAATTCCCAAATAGGGCGCCGCCGCACGCCTTTGCGCTTTAAAATAGTGTCAGGTAAATCAATAGTTTCGCAATACAGTAATTCGGCGGGGCTTAAGCGTTGCAGTAAGGCATGTAAGTCGTCTAAGCCATTAACTTCGCTTAATAAAAAACGGCCAGCACTTAAATCAAGGTAAGCCACACCAAATCGTTGTTGTTGTGCATAAAGTGCTGCCACCAGATTGTCTTGCCGCTCATTCAATAAGGCTTCGTCGGTGACTGTGCCAGGCGTAACTATCCTGACCACCTTGCGCTCCACCGGGCCTTTGCTAAGTGCCGGATCACCCACTTGTTCACAAATGGCGACGGACTCACCGAGCTGCACTAAACGGGCTAGATAGTTTTCA
>CAZIPG010000199.1:0-5579 GCA_964540955.1 uncultured Rheinheimera sp. | reverse complement strand
TATTGCCGATTTGGTTTGAAGGGTGCCGCGATCCTATTTTCAAATTTTTTACATCAAACCTTGACCCAGCGCAATGGCGACTGATCTTGGCGAAATTTAGCGTCGAGTTTCATGCCGAGCTGTTTTATGGCGACAAGGTCACCATCAACACGGGCATTAGCAAAGTGGGCAATAGTTCGTTTGAAGTGACGCAACAAGCTGTGCAACAAGGGCGCGTCTGCGCAACAGGCGTGGTGGTGTTAGTGCATTATGATTTTGCGCAAAAACGTTCTGCGCCTATCCCGCCTGAAATTGCTGAGCAATTGCGCCAGCATCTATGGCAGGCGGCCAATTAAACGGGCTGCCGATTAAGCGAACTGCCAATTAAGCAAGCTGCCAATTAACCGCTTAAAAAAAGGGCACCAGCGCACTGGTGCCCTCTTTTGCTGAGGAACTCGTGGCGAGGATTTTACTGGCCAAGTGCCGGATAATCGGTATAGCCCTTCGCATCTTGCGTATAGAAAGTTGCCGGATCGGGTTGCGCTAATGGCGCCCCTTGTTGCAAACGTTCGACCAAATCTGGGTTTGAAATAAACAAAGCACCAATCGCCACCGCCTGCAATTGGCCGCTGGCCACTGCTGCTTGCGCTTCTGCCAGTTGATAGCCCATATTACCAATCAAATTGCCCTGATAGGCTTCACGCGCTGCGGTCACGACATCGGCTTGTTGTACACCCATAAAATCAGCGCGCATTAAATGCAAATAGGCCAAATTGAATTGATTGAGCGCGGCAGCAACATAACGAGTTAAGCCAACCGGATCGCTATCCAGCATGCTGTTGTAGCTATTCAGTGGTGAAATGCGCACGCCAACGCGATCGGAACCCCACACCTCAACCACGGCTGCGATCACTTCCAGCAGCAAGCGTGCCCGATTCTCTAAACTACCGCCATAAGGCCCGGTGCGTTTGTTCGAACCATCTCGCAGGAATTGGTCCAGTAAATAACCATTAGCACCATGCACTTCCACCCCATCAAAACCGGCGGCTTTGGCGTTTAATGCCGCTTGGCGGAAATGGCCAATAATACTTGGAATTTCAGCATCTTCAAGCGCGCGAGGTGTGGCATATGGCAACTTACCTTCAGGCGTATGAACGGTATCATCAATGGCAATGGCTGAGGCAGAAACTGGAATAGCGCCGTTATTAAGCGCAGGATGACACGCACGGCCACCATGCCAAATTTGTAAGAAAATGCGGCCGCCTTTGGCATGCACTGCATCGGTCACTTGCTTCCAACCGGCAATTTGCGCTTCAGAATAAATGCCAGGTTCGCGCCAAAACGCCGAGTTGCCTTCAGCCACCATGGTCGCCTCAGCAATGATTAAACCCGCGCTGGCACGCTGGGCATAATGCTCGGCCATGATAGCCGTTGGCACATGGTCAGCATCAGCGCGGCAACGCGTGAGCGGCGCCATCAAAATACGGTTGGGTAAGCTCAGTGCACCGAGTTGCACAGGTTGGAATAAATCAGCCATCAAGTTTCTCCGAAATGGTCAATGAGACAAGCAATACGCAGCAGAATACAATACCGATTGGTACAAAACAAGCATTTGCACTGTAATGACAATTGTCACCCACAAGCGATGACGCTGCGCACTCAGCTTTTGCCTGGCCGCTTGCCACAATAAGCCCATCAACAATGCTGAGGGAACATCACATGCAAACAGCCTTAAACCATAGCCCTTTTATTCAAGTGCGCCAGCTGAGCAAAAGTTACGGCGAAAAGCCGGTGTTGCAACAACTGGATTTTCAACTGATGCCGGGAGAAATCATTGCGATCCTCGGCGCCAATGGCGCGGGTAAAACCACTTTTCTACAAACCTTACTTGGCATGGTCGCGCCAGATCAAGGCGACATCACTTTATTTGGCCAGCCGGTCAGTGCGTTGAAACAACAGATGGCTCTGCGCGGCAATATCGGCGTCATGTTGCAACAAGCGAGCCTACCAGCCAATCTGACTGGCCGTGAGCATTTACAGTTATTTTCAGCGTATTACCCTGCGCCAATGCCGATGATGGACGTCATCGAGCAATTTGGTTTAGCCAGCTTCATCGACCAGCGTTTTAGCACCTTGTCCGGCGGCCAACAGCAAGCGTTATTGTTTGCGCTCGCCATGTTGGGCAAACCCCAAGTGCTGTTTTTGGACGAGCCGACTGTCGGTTTAGATGTCAGCGCACGCCAAGCCTTTTGGCAATACATTCGCTCAGCCGCTGCTGCCGGCATTAGTGTGATTTTAACCACGCATTACTTGGAAGAAGCCGACCAGTTGGCCAGTCGCATTGTGGTGCTCAAAGACGGCCGCTTTATTGCCGATGCCAGCCCAGCGGCATTAAAAGCGCAAAATTTATTACGACGCATCGACTGCCAAACCTCGCTTGGTGCTGCAGAAGTGGCTGCCTGGCCGCATGTCCATAAAGTCGAAGCCATTACTTTGGCCAATTCAAACCATCGCCAGCGTTTGCTGATTGATAGTGAACAACCTGAGCAAACCTTACGGCAATTATTAAGCCTTGATCAGACGCTCAGCCAATTGGCGGTGCAACCGTTAAGTCTCGAACACACCTTTTTGCAACTGACGGCAGGAGCACAAGCATGAATTCATCCAGCATCCAATCAACCTTGAATTTATCGACACCTAAAGTAGCGTCAGAAGGAGTAACAACCATGCAACCCCAAGCCACAACAGCTGAAACAACCACCAAACCGACGGCGCAAAAGTGGCTGTCGTTTCGTCAACGCATCAAACTCTTGCAGTTAGAAGCAAAAATGGACTGGTTATCGCTCCTCAGAACGCCGGGCTTTGTCATCCCAAGCCTAATTTTCCCAGTCATGTTTTATCTGTTGTTCGGCGTCATATTTAGCAATGGTGCGCAAAGCACCTATTTGCTGGCTTCCTACGCTTGCTTCGGGGTGATGGGGCCTGCGCTGTTTAACTTCGGCGTGAATGTCGCCAATGAACGCAGTCAAGGCTGGCTCGCAATGAAACAAATCGCACCAGCGCCTGTGAGCAGCTACATTTTTGGCAAAATTAGCTCCAGTTTATTATTTGCCCTGGTGATCACCTTGCTGTTATTTGTTGTGGCCGCCAGCATTGGCGAAGTACGTTTAGCCACTCACGTTTGGCTGGGTTTGGCGGGCTTACTGATGCTAGGCACTATTCCATTTTGCTTATTTGGCCTGTGGCTTGGTTTAACCTTATCAGCTAAATCTGCTCCTGCGACTGTGAACTTAATTTATTTACCTTTGGCCTTTTTGGGCGGCTTGTGGCTGCCGATCCATGTGCTGCCTGCGGTACTGCAACAATTTGCTTGGGCATTACCAAGTTATCACTTCTCGCAATTGGCTTATCAAGTCGTCGGGGTTAAAGCCACCGCCAGCAGCTGGCCGCATTTGCTCGCATTGGCTTTATTCAGCGCTGTGATGATTGTGCTGGCGACCCGCGCCTTTCGCAAAACCACTCGTAACCGCCAATAAAACAACTCACTGGCAGGCGGTTTCTCACTCGCAGGCGGTTTAAGTACTGCCTGCCAATAAGTACCTGAAAACAAGTACCGGCTGAAAACAAGACCGCCAGCCATCCAAATATCAAGGAATTCAAGATGACTCACGCCCCAAAAAAATTTCCGATGTGGCTATGGCCTGCTGCAGCTTTGCTCGGTTTAGCTGGTTTCTTTGCCCTACTGCCAACGCCAAGCACAACTGATTCATCAAGCCCAAAAACGCCAGCCATGTTGGGCAGCGACATTGCCGGCAATAGTTTTGTTATAGGCCCTGTTGAGCTGTTTGACGGTGAACAGTTTGCAAATAAGCTGCAATATGTCGATGTCGAAAATGGCTATATCAAGCAAATCAGCCAGCAAAACCCTGCGCCCAATAAACCGCTGGTGAGCACCAACGGTCAGACCTTATTGCCCGGTTTAATCGACTCGCATGTGCATGCTTTTGGCGATGCATTAGCCAAGCAAAGCCAATATGGCGTCACGACAGTGCTTGATATGTTTACCCAACCTTCAGTGCTGCAAGCCGCCAAACCACTGAGACGCGAAACAAGCCAAAGTACTCAAGCTGACTTATGGAGTGCAGGCATTTTAGCCACTGCGCCGAAGGGCCATGGCACCGAATATGGCCTGCAAATTCCAGTGATTACTGGCCCAGAACAAGCGCTTGAGTTTGTCAAAGCGCGCAAAGCCGAAGGCTCGGACTATCTAAAAATCGTCTATCAGTCGGCAAAAGCACCACGGCGCTTGATGCCATCAATTAGCCAAGACACCTTAATTGCGTTAGTGAGCGCCGCCCATGCTGAACAAATGTTAGCGGTGGTGCACATTCAAGATCAGCAATCGGCGCTGGAAGCAGCCCGCGCTGGCGCTGATGGTTTAGTGCATGGCTTTTTTGAATCGCGCATCCAAGAAGCGCTACTCACTGAGCTGAAAAACCGCGATATTTTTGTCATCCCCACCATGGCAGTGCATGAAGCGATGAGCCGCCACAATGCCAATGAGAAATGGCTGTTCAACGACAGTCGCATTCAACTCGATGCAGTGAGCCGCAGCAACCTGAGCAAAAGCTTTAGCCAATTTAATATTCCAGCAAGCCTTTACGACAACATGATGGCCAACACCGCAGCCATGCAACAACATGGCATTCGCTTGCTCGCCGGCACCGATGCACCAAACCCTGGCACTGCGCATGGCATCAGTCTGAGCGTCGAGCTGTTATTGCTGCAAGAGGCGGGTGTATCGGTAGAAGCAGCGCTTCGTGCCGCGACCAGCCTGCCAGCAACTGCCTTTCATTTGCCTGAGCGTGGTTTTATCAAAGTTGGCATGCGCGCCGATTTGCTGCTGGTGGAAAATGGCCGAGATTTACTCACCCTCACCCGCCCAGTGCAGGTGTGGAAAAACGGTTTTGCGCTCCTTGGTAGCAGCCCCGCCCAAGCGTCGAGCGCCCAAGTGTTAGCACTTGGCACACTTGCAGATTTCAGCCACAGCGAAATGCCCAATCAAGGCTTAGCGATAAGTGCCACCAGTGATGAAATGATGCACGGCAGCTCAGTGGCCAAACTGACTTGGCAGCCTGAGGGTTACCTGCAAGTGCATGGCAACTTAAGTAAAGACAGTCAATTCCCATGGGCGGGCGTCAGTTATTTACCAGGCGCCAGTTTTGAACAAGGTGCCAACTTCCAACAAGGCAGCAGCCTTACCTTCGACCTGAAAATCAATGGGGTCAGAGTCGTTGAAACCAAACCTTCATCAACCTTGCCGCCACCGACCACCCAAATCCAGTTGATGATTTTCACCAACGGCAGCATGCAACCCGAAATCAAAACGCTGACCATCGGCGAGACGTGGCAAACTCACAGCCTGAAACTTTCGGAGCTCACCCAAACCGATACCAGCCAAATCAACATGATTCTGTGGAGCGCAAAACAGCCCGGCGACTTTAGCTTTGATATCGATAACATCAAATTGCAACCGTAGCTTGCAAATCAATGGGGTCAGAGTCGTTGATTTCCTGCAAATCAATGACTCTGACCCCATT
>CAZIPG010000198.1:0-5628 GCA_964540955.1 uncultured Rheinheimera sp. | reverse complement strand
GGCCCCAGTCTTCCAGACGGTGGATAGAACCGCCAGCTTCTTTGATAGCACCAGTGTAACGTTCGATCATACCTGGGACTTGTTCACTCTGATCTGGGTGAACCATAAACACGATTTCGTAATGACGCATGGTAGCTCCTTACGGTTAATTAGCCTCGGGTGAGCTCGACCAGACTCGCATAGAGGCAAGGAACATGGATGTGGGTCGAGGGCGCATATTCTACGGATGGGACGCTGAGAAAACAAGCAATTAATGCGTCTTGGC
This sequence comes from uncultured Rheinheimera sp., assembly GCA_964540955.1. Classification (GTDB taxonomy): domain Bacteria; phylum Pseudomonadota; class Gammaproteobacteria; order Enterobacterales; family Alteromonadaceae; genus Pararheinheimera. The sequence goes on along the minus strand of CAZIPG010000198.1, from coordinate 5,363 downwards.
GGCAGAAAATAGCGCCAAGACGCAAAATAGTTACTTTTGACGCTGACGGACTGCTTCGTATAAGCAAATCCCGGTGGCCACTGACACATTCAAACTAGAAACTGCACCAAACATCGGAATTTTTACCAATGAATCACAAGACTCTTTGGTCAAACGGCGTAAGCCGTCGCCTTCTGCGCCCATTGCTAAAGCAAGAGGTCCAGTCAGTGCCGCTTGATAAATCGTTGTTTCAGTTTCACCTGCAGCACCAACAACCCAGACTCCCGCATCTTTTAAATCGCGAATGGTGCGCGCTAAGTTGGTGACGTTAATAAATGGCACCGACTCTGCTGCACCGCATGCCACTTTGCGCACAACAGCCGTCAATTTCACAGATCGATCTTTTGGCGCAATCACCGCATGCACGCCGGCGGCATCAGCACTGCGTAAAATTGCTCCTAAGTTATGGGGATCGGTAATGCCATCGAGGATCAATAAAAATGGCGTTGCTTCACGCGCAACAATTCGAGCGAGATCACTTTCGTCGCCCGCATCATGTAAGCGGGCTTTAGCGACCACACCTTGATGTTGCGCGCCTGCAACCTTCTCATCTAGCGTTTTCCGATTACAGAATTGCACCGAAACACCGGCTTTACGCGCGAGTTGGATCACTGGCTGCATCCGTTGATCTTCACGATCTTTTAAAACAAATAATTCAAGAACATCTTCCGGTGAACGCTCCATAAAAGCGCTGACCGCATGAATGCCAAACACATAATCTGTGCTCATAAGGGTTTCCTTTGTCGCATCACAACTTGATGGTGATGACTGCTCGTGAAAACGCCTGGCAGGCCCAGGCGTTTGTGGAGTGCATTTCTATTGTTGGGTTATTTTAGCAAATTCTGAGCGTCGATGCTCTATCATTTACCTTTGCGCGCGGGCTTGCTCTTCTTGCCTTTACTGCCTGTCGATTTCGCCGCCGTTGCCTTAGATTTACCACGTCCCGCTTTGGTTTTGCCTGGACGTTGGGTGGGATCAGCCACTGCGCGTCCTTTTTTATTCGGTTTATCACCCTGCTTAGCGCCACGTTCATTTGGGTACACGGTACGACTCGTGACCTTGCCTTTGCCGGCATGTTTCGGGCCACCAACCACGCCTAAATCGATTTTCCGCGCTTCCAAATTCACTGCCAAGACTTTGACTTCAAGCAAATCACCCATGCGATAACTTTGCTTACTGTGCTCACCGAGCAATACTTGGCGTTCCGTATCAAAGTGGTAATAGTCATTGGGCAGTGAAGTCACATGCACTAAGCCTTCGATGTACAAGTCGACTAAACGCACAAACAGACCAAAATTGGTAACAGTCGCAACGACACCTGCAAAACTATCACCAATATGGTCTTGCATGTACTCACATTTGAGCCAATCAGAGACTTCACGCGTGGCATCATCAGCACGTCTTTCCGTCATCGAACATTGTTCACCTAACGGCACCATTTGTTCCGGCGTATAAGCTCTTGCCCCAGTCACTGTTTGTCCTTGTTTTTGCAGTACCGCTTTGATGGCTCGATGCAATAACAAGTCAGGATAACGACGAATGGGTGAAGTAAAGTGGGCATAGGCCTCTAATGCTAAACCAAAATGGCCTTGATTGTCGGGTTGGTAGACCGCTTGTTTGAGTGACCGTAATAAAGTCGTTTCAATCAATTCTTTGTCTGGTCTATCACCTAAACGATCGAGCAATAACTTCACTTCAAGCGGCGTCGGTTCTTGCGGTAAATCTGCCGTAATGCCAAGCTCTGCTAAAAAGCGCTTAAAGTTAGCAAAACGATCGCCATCGGGCTGTTCATGCACACGATACAAGGCTGCCGCTTCATGTTTCTCCACCAAACGCGCCGAAGCAACGTTTGCCAAAATCATGCATTCTTCGATAATTTTGTGGGCTTCATTGCGGTGAATTGGCACAATTTGCTCGATTTTGCGATGGCTATCGAAGATAAATCGAGTTTCAACTGTTTCAAATTCAATCGCACCACGCGCTGCGCGCACCTTTGCCATTTGCCGATACAGCGAATACAAATTATCCAGATTGGTTAAGCAGTGATCATATTGCTGACGCAACTCCACATCACCCTGCAAAATCGCATGGACTTTGTTGTATGTTAGACGCGCGGTCGAATGCATGACTGCTTCATAAAACTGGTAGCTGCCAAGTTTGCCTTCTGGGCTGATGTGCATCTCGGCAACAAAACATAAGCGATCTACATGTGGATTGAGAGAACACAAGCCGTTCGACAACGCCTCGGGTAGCATCGGCACCACGTGATCAGGAAAATACACTGAGTTGCCGCGATTCAAGGCTTCGCGATCTAAAGCAGTGTCTGGCTGTACATAAGCAGTAACGTCAGCAATTGCCACCCATAAATGCCAGCCGCCATCATCTTTGCGTTCACAATACACTGCATCGTCGAAATCACGCGCATCTTCACCATCGATGGTTAACAAACCAATTTTCGTCAAATCAACGCGTCCAGCTTTGGCTTCTGCCGGGACTTCTGTGCCATATTTTTCTACTTGGCTTAACACAGCTTCTGAAAATTGATGCGGGATTTGGTGGTTACGAATAGCCACTTCAATTTCCATCCCGGGCGCCATATGTTCGCCCAAAACTTCCACCACTTTACCCACCGCATTAACACGCTTTGAAGGTCTTGAGGTCACTTCAGCCAACACAATTTGGCCGTGTCGCGCAGCACCTTCATCCCCTTGTGGGATGACGATGTCTTGAGTAATGCGCGGATCTTCAGGGACTACCACAGCAAGAGCAAAGTCTTTGAAATACCGACCCACAATCGGCTCCGACCTCGGTACTAACACCCGAACAATGCGGGCTTCAATTTTATCTTTGCCTTTAATTTCGCCTGCACTAGCTAACACCACGTCGCCAGGGAGCAATCGCTGCATCTCAAAATTTGGAATGTACCAATCTGGACCACCTTGTTCCAGCTTCAAAAAACCAAAGCCATCACGATGACCAAGCACTGTCCCTTTGACTAAATCTAAATCATCCACCAAACCATAACGACGGGTTTTGGTGTATAAAAGCTGGCCATCCCGCTCCATCGCTCGCAAACGTTTTTTTAAAGCAAATAAGGCTTCTTCATCAGCTAACTGTAATTCTGCGGCGAGTTCTTCAAAATATGCAGGCTGTTGGCGCTGTTTGATATGTTCAAGAATAAATTCACGACTGGGGATTGGGTTTTCATATTTTTCTTGCTCACGCGCAAGATGCGGATCTTTAATACTCATTGAGTCTCTTCTTTATTAAACTCCGGCAATTGTATCAGCCTTACACTGAATTTTCACCGATCGCTGAAATTTAATACAAAAGATAGCCTATTAAAGTGGTTTCTTCGCTCTAGCCAGCACAGCTTCTGGCATTTTTGCGGCTAATGCTGACATTGCGCGTTGAATGCGGGCATGTTGGTTGGCATCAGCAGTCACCGAATGATGCAACCAACGATAAACCATTTCCATATCTGTCGGGCTGCCTTGCCCGGCAGCGAGCATTTCGGCTAAACGAATTTGCGCAGGTAAATTGCCCATGGCGCCAGCCTGTTGCAAAAAGTGGCGAGATTTTGCCAGATCTTTCTGCACAAATTTGCCTTGTTGATAATAACGGCCAATTTGTTCTAACGCTTCCGGTAAGCCTTGTAAGGCGGCTGCATTCATCAGGTCCCAACCACGTTCAATATCGACCGGAACACAAACGCCATAGGCCAGCATGTCACCAAACAAAAATTGATAAGATGGCAACTTCATAATGTCTGCACGGGCTTCAATGTCTTCCACTAATTGACAATCGTCAGCTTTGACTTTTTTCAGATGGGCATTTTGGCGGATCAGCGTTAACAGTTCGTCTTGCGTATACAACTGCACCACTTCTAAATCTGCCGTGGATAATGCGACGTTTTCCTGCGCCATTGCTGGCGAAGCCATCATCAGCATTGTAGTGAAGGCAGAAACTAGACTGACAATTTTCACAATAAGCTCCACAGCAGACTTGAGGGTTTCATCATCATATAACGATTTATGATACAAAAAATAGGCCAAGTTTTTTCAGCATGTCTGACGTCAGCATGTTTTTGACAAAACCGACGTTAATCACCAATTTTAGCCATAAAAAAACGCTGCAAAGTGCAGCGTTTTTGGGGAATAAGCTTAGTGATTAAGCATAAGGGTGGTGCAATACAATCGTTTGAACGCGATCAGGGCCCGTTGAAATAATATCGATTGGCACTTCAGTTAACTGCTCTAAACGCTTAATGTAGTTTTGCGCAGCAACAGGCAGTTGCTCAAGCTTTTGCACACCAAACGTAGATTCAGTCCAACCCGGCATTGATTCATAGACTGGCGTCACTAACTCATAACCTTCAGCGGCTAATGGTGGTACATCAGTGACAGAACCATCAGGTTGTTGATAACCGACACAAATCTTCACTTCGGTTAAACCATCTAATACGTCAAGTTTGGTTAAGCAGAAACCAGAAATACTGTTTAATTGCACAGCACGACGAACTGCAACCGCATCAAACCAACCACAACGACGCTTACGACCTGTGGTCGCACCAAATTCGTGGCCTTTGACACCTAAGTGCTCACCCACTTCATCATTTAATTCGGTTGGGAATGGACCTGAACCAACACGAGTGGTATAGGCTTTGACAATCCCTAACACGTAATCGATGTAACGTGGACCAAAACCAGCACCTGTAGCAACACCGCCCGCAGTTGTATTGGATGATGTCACGTATGGATAGGTGCCGTGATCGATATCTAATAAGGTCCCTTGCGCGCCTTCGAACATGATTTCATGACCGGCTTTACGAGCCTTATCAAGCAGATCTGTGACATCAACAACCATTGACTTCAACATGTCAGCCAAAGCTAAAGCATTGTCCAAAGTTGTTTGGTAATCCACTGGGTCTACTTTGTAATACTGAGTCAATGTGAAGTTATGTAACTCCATCAAAGCTTTCAGTTTTTCAGCGAATAAAGTTGGGTTGAATAAGTCACCCACACGCAATGAGCGGCGAGCTACTTTATCTTCATACGCAGGACCAATACCACGGCCAGTCGTGCCAATTTTCTTATCGCCACGAGCTTGTTCACGAGCGACGTCGAGCGCGATATGGAATGGTAAAATGAGCGGACATGCTTCTGACAGCACCAGACGCTCTTTCACCGGAACTCCACGTTGTTCCAACATTGTCATTTCTTTTAACAATGCTTCAGGTGACAACACAACACCATTCCCGATCACACATTTCACGTTTGAACGCAAAATACCTGAAGGGATTAAGTGCAGCACAGTTTTCTCAC
>CAZIPG010000197.1:0-5634 GCA_964540955.1 uncultured Rheinheimera sp. | reverse complement strand
CGGCCAAATATTCGCGATATCGCTGTAAATAAGCCGCCTCTTGTTGATAATCCGCTTCTTTATGCAATTGCAGTTTCGCTTCTGCCAATAAGGGCGCAATTGCAATACCTTCGGGCAATAAGCCACTGATGCGCAGCAAAGTCGCGACATTATCCACATCACTGTCGATGCTGGTGCTAATGCCTGGATATTGAATTTTCACGGCCAGCAACTGGCCTTTGTCATGAGTGGCTTTATGCACTTGCCCAATCGAGGCTGCCGCCATCGGCGCGAAGGTAAAAGCGCTGAAATGCTGCTGCCAATCAGCGCCCCATTGTTGCAGTAATACTTGATTGAGTTGCGTCGGTAACATGGGGCTGCCGTTTGCACGCAACTGCGCCAGAATGCTAGTTAAAGCCGGCGGCAGTAAATCACCGGCATCCATCGACAACAGCTGGCCAAGTTTCATCGCAGCCCCGCGCATTTGCGACAATTGACTCGCAACCCTTTGGGCATTGGCGGGCGTTAACAGCATTTGTTGCAAAACGGGTTTTTGTCCTTGCGCTAACTGACGAGCACCTTCGGCGAGCATGCCTCCAGCCACTTTGCCTGCAAGGCTGGCTAAACTGCCCAAACGAGCCAAACGACTGGTAGGAACTTTGCTATTTTTGCCGGTGGTCATGCGAATATGCCTTTTTTATCCATGCAGTGACTGCAATTTACGGCTGTGCCAGCCAAATAGCCCAATATCCAGCTGAGTTCCTGTGATTTAAGGCTTAAATTTCTGCAATAACAAAGCGTTACTCACCACAAACAAGCTGCTAAACGCCATGGCGCCACCCGCCAGCACCGGACTTAACAGACCAAAAGCTGCGGCAGGAATACCGATGGTGTTGAAAATAAAGGCCCAAAACAAATTTTGTTGAATTTTGCGCTGGATTTGTTGGGCAAGCTGCAAGGCGATTGGTACGGTCTTGGGATCCCCTTGCAGAATACTGATCGCGGCCGCTTGCATGGCCACATCAGTGCCAGTGCCGATGGCTATGCCCAAGTCAGCCTGAGCTAACGCCGGTGCATCATTGATGCCATCACCGACCATCGCCACTTTGTGACCTTGTTGCTGCGCTTGTCGAATAAAATTTGTTTTGTCTTGCGGCAACATATTGGCATGCACTTGATGCAGCCCCAACTGCTGCGCAATCCGGTTGGCGCTTGATGGATTGTCGCCACTGAGCATTACGACTTGGACCCCTTGTTGGCGCAGGTTGGCGATTGCCGCTGATGCCGTTGCTTTTACGGGATCGTCAAACACCATAGAAGCCAACAGCCGGACACTGACGATTTCAGCAGTTTGGCGCAATTCGCCAAGCCATGAGATGGAGCCGCCGACCTTGGCAAGGTCAACGTCTGGCGGCAGGGTGGCACCTAACTCTTGCAACCAATGGCTACTGCCCAATACATAGCGCTTCGCAGCGATTTGTGCGGCAATCCCTCTGCCTGCCACCGAGCGAAAATCACTGATCTCGAATCGCGTCTGCGCTTGGTTATCCACGGGATGGCTATTGGCAGCTTGCACCAGCGCTTTTGCCAATGGGTGCTCACTATGCGTGGCAAGGCTGGCGGCAATGGCTAAACATTCCTGCTCGCTCAGCGGATTATCACTATCCGCCATCACTTGGATTTGGCGCATCGCAGGCTTTCCTTGCGTCAGGGTGCCAGTTTTATCAAAAACAACCATGGTGATAGTTTTGGCACGCTCTAACGCTGCCATATCCTGAATTAAAATGCCCCATTTTGCCGCTGCACCAGTGCCCGCCATAATCGCGGTCGGCGTCGCCAACCCCAAAGCACAAGGGCAAGCAATGACCAACACGGATACGGCATGAATAATCGCCGCCTGCCAATCCCCCACGGTCAGCCCCCAACCGAGGAGGGTGAGTATGGCGAGGATGCAGACCACAGGCACGAATATGGCGCTGATACGATCGACCAGGGCTTGAATAGGCGGTTTGGCATTTTGCGAGTTTTCGACTTGCTGCATAATTTTTGCCAGCATCGAATCTGCTCCCAGCGCGGTGGTTTGCACCACCAGCATGCCATCGAGATTGATGGAGCCGCCCACAGTGCGACTGCCAATCTCTTTGGCCAACGGCAATGATTCTCCAGTGATCAATGCTTCATCGACATGACTTTGACCTTCGACGACCAAACCATCGACCGGAATGCGTTCTCCGGGCAACACTTGCACCCTCTCATCAAGTTGCAACATCGCTAAAGGCACTTGTTGCCATTGCCCTGAACGCTGTACTCGGGCGATCGCGGGCCGAAGCGCAGCCAAGGCTTTGAGCGCATCCGTGGTTTTTATTTTGGCGCTATGCTCCAAATATTTACCCAATAAAATCAGCGCAATCACCATGCTACTGCTTTCGAAATACAAATCCAGCTGAGCATGCGCAGCTAAATGGCTGTCGCCCCTGAATAACCAGTTATAGACCGATAAGCCGTAAGCTGCGGAAGTGCCCAACGCGACCAACAAATCCATATTGCCTGTCCGCGCTTTTAAAGCACTCCATGCGGCGCGATAAAACTTACGACCGAAATAAAATTGCACTGGGGTTGCCAACACCCATTGATAAAAAGCCGGTAACATCCAGTCTTTGCCGAATATCATCGCCAACATCGGCAACGCGAGGATGGCTGCCAAGGTTAAACTGGCAACGACTGGCCAGAGTGGCTGGCTGAACAACAGGCTAAAGTGTTGCTTAATTGCATGCGCTGCAGAGGATGGCTTGGTCAATTCAGGGGGTGTCGCAGAAGGTTTTATGGCAGCAAGCGCTGTGGCAGACGGCTCTGTGACAAAAGGCTCTGTTACAGCAAGCGCTGCGGAGTGCTCCAAAGCGACGGAATCATCTGCTTGGGCAAATTGAGGGGCTAAGGCAACCGCAGAAAACCCAGCATTTTCAATGACTTTAACTACAGCAACTTCAGTAAAATCGCCCTGCACTGTGGCAATTTCACTGGCAAAATTGACCTGCGCCCCAGTGACACCAGGCACACGGTTCAATACTTTTTCGAGCCGAGTTTGGCATGAGACGCAGGTCATGCCTTGTACTTGAAATTGCATCGATTGGCTCATCACACTCTCCATCGCCAGCATAATCACAGGGATTTTTGCAAAAACATTGTTATAGTAACGACTTTGCGGCCTATGCCCCAAGCTTTGTCTAAAAAAAGGAGCTCCTCATGCTTGAACTGAAAATTGACGACATGACCTGCGGCCACTGCAAAGGCGTCGTCACCAACGCCATTCATCGCGTTGATGCCAATGTGCAAGTAGCCGTCGACTTAACCGCTAAAATCGTGCGTATTCAGGGCGACGTGGATGTGCAACAAATTTTGACGCAACTCGACCTTGCAGGCTATAGCGCAGAAATTGTTGCCACGGCTTAATGGTTGAGCCGCCTGGAATAGAATATTTGTGAACTGCCCCCATTTTTTTCCAGCACCAACCAATCCATCCTAGCAGCACATACAGATTTGGTAATTCCAAGCAAAACCACTATGGTTAATGCATTTGCAAAGCTTCGAATTTCCGATGAATAAACGTCAATTACTGCAAGCACTGAGTTTGGGTTTGCTCGCAGCCAAGTTGGGACTCACCCACTCGGCACATGCGGTCCAGAAATCCACCGCCAAACGACGAATTATCGTGGTTGGTGCCGGACTTGCCGGTTTGGCCTGTGCCAGAGAGCTCATGCAACAAGGGCATGAGGTCATCGTGTTAGAGGGCCGTGCGCGTATTGGTGGTCGTATCTGGACCAGTGAACAATGGCCAGATTTACCCGTCGATTTAGGAGCCACTTGGATCCATGGCGTCATCGGCAACCCCATCTCCGCACTCGCTGATGAAATCAACGCGCATCGACTAACCACCAGCTATGACCGCAGTATGGCTTATGCCGCAAACGGGCAAGTGCTCTCCGAGGTACAAAGTCAGCAACTCGATACACTGCAACAACAGGTCGCGAAAGCAATCAAGCAAGCGCAAAATAGTGATACTGACGATTATTCGCTGCAGCAGGCTCTTGCCGCAATTTATGACAGTCTGAAGACTGATCCTGCGGCAACTCAGTTACTCAATTTTGTTGTTTCTCGCACTTATGAACAAGAATACTCGGGCAGTGCGCAGCAGCTATCAGCTCAGTGGTTTGATAGTGTGAAAACCTTTGCTGGCGACGATCAATTTTTTGCCAAAGGCTATCAACTGATCCCACAGTTCCTAGCAAAACAACTTCAGATTGAATATCACCAAATCGTGCAGCGCATCGATTGGCAGGGTCAAGATGTAAAAGTGCAGTGTCAGCAACGAAGTTGGCAAGCGGATCAGGTGATAGTAACGGTGCCACTTGGCGTGCTAAAACAGCAACGGATCCAATTTAATCCCGAGTTACCGTTAGAAAAACAACATGCGATTCAAACTCTCGGCATGGGCGTGCTGAATAAATGTTACTTAAGATTTCCAAGCGCTTTTTGGCCGCCAGAAGTGGACTGGCTGGAATACGTCGGCGTAAATCCTGGCCATTGGAGCGAGTGGGTCAGCTTATTACCAACGACAAAAGTGCCGGTTTTGCTTGGATTTAATGCGGCGGATCGGGGGCGTGAGCTTGAACAACTCAGTGACGAGGCGATAATCGCGGATGCAATGACGACACTGAGAACCATGTTTGGTCAGCACATCCCGCAACCCAGCGATTATCAAATTACCCGCTGGGCAACGGATCCTTTCAGCTTTGGTTCTTATTCCTTTAACGCCGTCAATTCAGGGCCAGAACAGCGGAAAATCTTGGCAGAGCCTTTACAAAAACGGCTATTTTTCGCCGGTGAAGCGACAGAACCCTATTATTTTGGCACCGCCCATGGCGCTTATTTATCTGGCTTGCGAGCCGCCGCAGCGGTGCTCGCAACCAAATAAACGAAGCAATGTTTCATTATTTGACTTCAAATAATTCCACTTCAAAAATCAGTAAAGAGCCCGCGGGAATACGACCAACTCGGCGATTACCATAAGCAAGATGCGCCGGGATAAAAAAGCGAAACTTGGCACCGACACTCATCAATTGCAGGCCTTCAGTCCAACCTGCAATCACGCGATTTAATGGAAACTCGATGGTCGCGCCTCGCTCGACGGAAGAGTCAAACACGGTGCCATCGATCAAAGTGCCATGATAGTGCACCCGCACGGTTTGACTCGCCGTTGGAAAAGTTTTGCCATCGCCCGCCACCAACTCTAAATACTGCAAACCAGACGCTGTGGTTTTAACGCCTGCTTGATTGGCATTGTTGGCCAAAAATGCGGTGGCTGCAGCCTCGTTCTGACTGGCAATTTTTTGATTTTGCGATTTCGCGTAGAAATAATATGCCACTAACAAGACCGCGATAACAATCAATGCAATTTTCATCTACTGTCCTCGAACTTGCCCACAGCAAGCAAATGAACTGAAACAATAACGGCAGCGATGGCTGCCGTTGCAAAAACGTCTAACTTCTTTGCTGAGCGCTCAGCAATGGGATATTGCTAAGCCCATGACAGAGCCATCTCGTTTGCAATCGAATTAGATCTTCGTCAACCAACCGTGCTTATCTTCTGCTCGGCCC
>CAZIPG010000196.1:0-5696 GCA_964540955.1 uncultured Rheinheimera sp. | reverse complement strand
TCACCAATGTACGGATCCGCAAGCCAGATTCGTCACGCTCACGTTCGAGCGAGACGTATATCGTGGCGAGTGGCTTCAAACTTTAGTAAAGTAACTTCAGAAGTATTTCTGGTAACAAGAGGTTATAACCTTGAGCGACATGGCGAAGAATTTAATGGTGTGGCTGGTCATTGCAATCGTACTGATGGCAATGTTCAATGGCTTTAATACCAATACCCGAACAGATGGTCAAATGAGCTATACCGAATTTGTTCAGCAAGTGAAGCAGGGACAAATTAGTCAGGTCGTGTTTGACAACTCAGGCAACATTGTTGGCAAACGCACTGACGGTTCGACTTTTAAAATCCCGGTTCCCGGTCAACGCGATCCAAAACTGCTGGATGATTTAATTAATAACAATGTGGAAACACGCGGTACTGAATTAGATACAGGTTGGTCTTTTGCCGATATCCTGATTTCTTGGTTCCCGATGCTGCTGCTCATTGGTGTTTGGATTTTCTTCATGCGCCAAATGCAAGGCGGTGGCGGCAAAGGTGCGATGTCTTTTGGCAAGAGCCGTGCTCGATTGATGGGCGAAGATCAAATCAAAACCACTTTTGCTGATGTTGCAGGTTGTGATGAGGCGAAAGAAGAAGTTTCGGAATTGGTGGATTATCTGAAAGATCCATCTCGTTTCCAAAAATTGGGCGGCAAAATTCCGAAAGGCGTGTTAATGGTTGGTCCTCCAGGTACCGGTAAAACATTGCTCGCTAAAGCAATTGCTGGTGAAGCGAAAGTACCATTTTTCACGATTTCAGGTTCAGATTTCGTTGAAATGTTCGTTGGTGTTGGTGCCAGCCGTGTCCGTGACATGTTCGAACAAGCGAAGAAAGCTGCGCCATGTATCATCTTCATCGACGAAATCGATGCTGTAGGTCGCCAACGCGGTGCTGGTTTAGGCGGTGGTCACGATGAACGCGAACAAACCTTGAACCAAATGCTGGTTGAAATGGATGGATTCGACGGCAATGAAGGGATCATCATTATTGCTGCGACGAACCGTCCAGATGTTCTCGATGCCGCGTTGTTACGTCCAGGTCGCTTTGACCGTCAAGTTGTGGTCGGTTTGCCTGATGTTCGTGGTCGTGAGCAAATTTTAAAAGTACATATGCGCAAAGTGCCTTTGGCTGATAATGTCGAAGCCAGTGTCATAGCACGCGGTACTCCTGGTTTCTCGGGTGCTGATTTAGCAAACTTAGTCAATGAAGCTGCTTTATTCGCTGCTCGCTCAAACCGTCGAGTTGTGAGTATGGACGAGTTTGAAAAAGCCAAAGATAAGATCATGATGGGCGCTGAACGTCGTTCGATGGTGATGTCGGATGCTGAGAAAGAAATGACGGCTTATCATGAAGCAGGTCATGCAATTGTTGGTTGTTTAGTGCCAGAACATGATCCGGTCCACAAAGTGACGATTATTCCTCGTGGCCGTGCTCTTGGCGTTACTTTCTTCTTACCTGAGGCGGATGCAATCAGCATCAGTAAGCGTAAATTGGAAAGTAAAATTTCGGTCGCTTACGGTGGGCGTTTAGCCGAAGAGTTAATTTACGGCGTAGAAGCTGTGTCTACAGGCGCGTCGCAGGACATCAAGTATGCCACTTCAATTGCGCGTAACATGGTCACCAAATGGGGTTTCTCAGACAAACTGGGTCCATTGTTATATGCAGAAGAAGAAAATGAAGTATTTTTGGGCCGCAGTATGGGCAAAGCCAAACAAATGTCTGGTGAGACCGCTGCGTTAATTGATGCTGAAATCAAACAAATTATTGATAGCAACTACGAACGTGCTCGTCAGTTGATTGTCGATAATATGGATATTTTGCATGCTATGAAAGACGCTCTGATGCTTTATGAAACCATCGATTCGAAACAGATTGAAGATCTGATGGCGCGTAGAGAAGTTCGAGCGCCAGAGCATTGGGAACCTAAAGATAAAAAGTCAGACCCAACAGCGGGGTCGGGCGGTGGTGCTGTTGCTACGCCAACTGAACCTGTCGATGTCAAACCATCAGAAGGCACTAGTAGCTAACATTGATGAGTCAATCCAAAACCCCGTGCATACGGGGTTTTTTCTTTAAGGAGTTTAAATGCAGTTAAAGCTTCCTAGAAATCGCATTTTAGATTTAAGCCGAACACAGCTGATGGGCATTTTGAATGTGACGCCAGATTCATTCTCCGATGGCGGGCGCTTTATCGGACATGCGGCTGCGATTGCGCAAGTACAAAAAATGATGAGTGATGGTGCCACTATTATTGATATTGGTGGGGAATCCACTCGACCTGGGGCAAAAGATGTGGCCCTAGCTGAAGAGTTAGAACGCGTGATCCCTGTCATTCGTTCGATCCGAGAATTTGACTCTGAAATTGTTATTTCGGTGGATACCAGTAAAGCGGAAGTGATGGCCGCTGCGATTGCTGCAGGCGCTGATCTCATTAATGATGTTCGAGCGCTACAGGAGCCTGGTGCATTAGAGGTCGCGGTACAAAGTCAGGTTCCGGTTTGTTTGATGCACATGCAAGGCCAACCCCGTTCGATGCAACATCAACCTCAATATGATGATGTGCTTGCAGAGGTTTTGCATTTTTTACAAAGCAGAGCAGAGCAATGCATTAGTGCAGGAATCGCCCGAGAACAGATTATATTGGATCCAGGCTTTGGCTTTGGTAAATCACTTCAGCACAATTATCAGTTGCTCTCAGGGTTTGAAGACTTTGTCGCCACGGGATTTCCGGTACTTGCCGGAATGTCACGAAAATCAATGATTGGTAATTTACTCCAGCGGGATGTTGCAGAACGTTTGGCAGGGAGTTTAGCCTGTGCCACAATAGCAACCATGAAGGGTGCAGCTATTGTGCGTGCGCATGATGTTAGAGAAACAGCTGATGCGATAGCTATTGCATTAGCGACTAAGTTTGGAGTTGAGGCATGAGCAGGAAGTTTTTTGGCACCGATGGTGTCCGTGGACGCGTTGGTGAATTTCCAATTACCCCAGAATTCGCAATGAAATTAGGTTGGGCCGCAGGCCGAGTATTATCTCAGCATGGCACCCGTAAGGTGCTTATCGGCAAAGATACTCGGATCTCTGGTTATCTCTTAGAAACAGCATTAGAAGCGGGTTTGATTGCTGCAGGGATTGATGTTCGTTTATTGGGGCCAATGCCAACACCTGCGGTGTCTTATTTAACAAGAACCTTCCGCGCTGAAGCGGGGATCGTGATCAGTGCCTCGCACAACCCTTACTATGATAACGGCATTAAGTTTTCTGCTGGCGATGGCACCAAACTTGATGATGACATTGAATTAGCCATTGAAGCCGAGCTGGAACAGCCGATGGTGTGTGAATCATCAGAACGTTTGGGCAAAGCGCAACGTATTGAAGATGCTGCAGGACGTTATATCGAATTCTGTAAGAGCCATTTGCCCAATCATATGTCATTAAGCGGTTTAAAAATTGTGTTGGATTGTGCCAATGGCGCAACTTACCACATCGCGCCAAATGTGTTCCGTGAATTGGGCGCTGAGGTTCAAACGATTGCATGTTCACCGAACGGACTCAATATCAACGAGAAATGTGGTGCAACGCATACCGAAGCGTTGCAGCAAGCTGTCATTGAGTTTGGCGCCGATTTAGGGATTGCTTACGATGGCGATGGTGATCGCGTAATGATGGTTGATCATACTGGTCGTCAAATTGATGGTGATGAGATCATCTATATGATTGCGCGCGCTGCGAAACAGCGTGGACGTCTGCATGGTGGTGTTGTCGGTACTTTGATGAGCAACATGGGCTTAGAGCTCGCTTTAGCAGAGTTAGATATTCCATTTGTTCGTAGCAAAGTGGGTGATAGATACGTCATGGAGCTGCTGCAAGAAAAAGGCTGGCGGATTGGCGGCGAAAACTCTGGCCATGTGTTAAATCTGGACCATACTGGCACGGGTGATGGCATTATTGCTTCCTTACAAGTGCTGGCTGCTATGCAAGATTCGGGTCTTAACCTTGCGACCTTAGCACAAGGGATGACCAAACTTCCTCAGGTGTTAGTGAATGTGAAGTTCGAAAAAGGCTCTGCGCCGCTCGAAAACCTCCATGTGAAGCAAGTGATCGCGCAAGTTGAAGCCGAACTGCATGGTCAAGGCCGAGTATTGATCCGTAAATCAGGCACTGAACCTTTAATCCGTGTTATGGTCGAAGGAAAAGTACAGAGTGAAGTACAGGAATATGCAGAAAAAATTGCAGCTGCAGTGAAACTAGCCAGCTAAATAATCAGCGCTATTCATGATTTCAAATTTGCCAACTTAAAATCTGGCGGATTTAAAAAACGATATCGGGCATCAAACCCAATATCGTTTTTTTTTGCGTTTAGCAGTTGAGTTGCTGATTAAATAAGCGAAAACACGGGTTACAGAGTTTTTTTATGGGGCTTTACTTGTTTGCAAAGGGTGAAATCGTTAATATCTCGGCGGTCAACAGAGGATAGCGTATGACGACTCGTAGAGCACTTATTGCTGCAAATTGGAAAATGAATGGTAGTGTTGAGCTTGCTCAAACCATGAGTTCTGCATTGTCCTCACTGACAGTTCACAGCGAAATTTTGATCTGCCCTCCTGTAATATTTCTTGCAAACTTTCCAAAAAATGCAAGTTATCAGTTAGGTGGTCAAAATGTCAGCACTGAGATCCAGGGTGCCTTCACAGGTGAAATCAGTGCTGATATGCTACGTGAATCTGGCGCGACTTACACGATTGTTGGTCACTCAGAACGACGTGCTCTTTATGGTGAAACTGACTCGGTTGTTTTGGCAAAAGCCTTGAGAGCTGTTTCGGCTAAATTAACGCCAATTATTTGTTTTGGTGAAACTTTAGCTGAGCGGCAACAAGAAAAAACCTTTGAAGTTATTGCACAGCATCTGGATGCAGTGTATGCTGCGCACCCTGAATTGCTAGCGGCATCAGTCATTGCTTATGAGCCAATTTGGGCGATAGGTACGGGTGAAACAGCAAGTCCAGAGCAAGCACAAGCAGTGCATGAATTTATTAGGCAGCATGTTGCGAAGTATGATGCAAATGCAGCCGAAAAAATAAGAATTATTTACGGTGGCAGTGTGAATGCTGACAATTGTCAGGCACTGTTTGCCAAACCCGACATAGATGGTGCACTGGTCGGGGGTGCGAGTTTAAAACCGGCAGAGTTTACTGCCATATGCTTAGCAGCACGGGATAAATGATGTTTGAAATTTTAATGATTTTATATGTGTTAGTTTCAATCGCCATCATTGGATTAGTATTGATTCAACATGGGAAAGGCGCTGATATGGGTGCTTCATTTGGAGCCGGTGCGTCAGCAACAATTTTTGGTTCTGCTGGTAAAGGCAATTTTATGACCAAATCAACCACTGTATTAGCAATTGTTTTCTTTGCACTCAGTTTGTTGATTGGCAACCATAATACTAGTCAAATCAAAAAGAATGCAGAATTTGAGAATTTAGGTACTGTTCCAGCAGCACAATCTACTGAAAAGCCAGCTGTTGAAACTGAAGCTAAAAAAGAAGAAACTACCAAAGATATCCCTGTTGGTAACTAATATTCTTCGAAACTCTTGATTACATGCCGAGATGGTGAAATTGGTATACACGCTACCTTGAGGTGGTAGTGCCCTAGG
>CAZIPG010000195.1:0-5723 GCA_964540955.1 uncultured Rheinheimera sp. | reverse complement strand
TTCTTCTTGATGCTGACGTTGTTGATCCAAGTTTAATTTTCGTTGGATAGCCACTGCAATGTGCTGGGAAACAAATTTCAGAATATTCAGTTCGTTTTCTGTATATAAGTAGCTGTCGTCGTAAGATTGGACTGCAATGACACCCAGTGCTTGTTGTTCAATTAACAATGGCGCCCCTAACCAACTACGAGATAACGGGACTGTGGTTACGCTTTCTGGGATAATCCTCAGTACTTCCCCTTGCTGAACGAGTTGCTCTGATAATTCACTATCAATCAGCCGCGCTTCCCCAACTCTTAATACATATTCGGTAAAACCTTTTCGCAATGGTCTTTCTTGCGGAGGTGGCGTAAATTGATCGACATAAAACGGAAAGCTGAGCGTTTTGCCGGAGTCATCTAATAATGCGATATAACAGTTTTCTGCTGGCATCAAAGTGCATAAAACTTGGTGCATTTGTCGATAAAAACTGCTGGTATCGTTGTTACTGGCCGTTAATTCCGAAATTTTGTAAAGAGCTGCTTGTAACTTTTCGGCATTGACCCGTTCTTTGATTTCGCGTTGTAACGATTGATTGGTATTTTGGAGTTGTTTCGTGCGTTCCCGTACCGTTTGTTCTAGGAGTTCTCGACTTTTCACTCGATCTAACGCGACGACTGTATGGGTAGCAATTGCGCGGAGTAACTCAATATCTTTGCGCACATAATCTCGGGTTTTATCGTACAGTTGGGCAACCATGACCCCAATGACTTGTGAACCTCGAGAAAGTGGAACCCCCAACCAATGATGGCTTGGGGTCCCTTGAATTTCGATTTCACCGATGTTCACCAAATGGTTAAACATTTGCTCATCACATAACAATGCTTGTTTAGTACGGATGACGTAACCCGTTAGACCTCGCTCGAACTCTTCCGATCTGAAGCCGCTACTGTCAATGGGATCTTTTTCATCCGTATAATACTCAACGGTATACTGCCGAGATTGCGGCTCATAAAGGACAACATAGAAGTTGTCTGCGGCGAGATATTGATTCACCAGCTTGTGGATGGCTGGATAAAACTCATTCATATCCGACAAAGTACCAGCCAGTTCAGAAAGATTGATCAAAGCCATCTGGACTGAGTTTGCCAAGCGATAACGCTCGACCAATTGCTCGAGTCGATGGAGGCGATGATTCATGTTGCTGGAGTACGCAGAATGGGTAGTCAACTCAAGCTCTTTCTTAGTATGTTAGCCGCTGGTCGGACTTTATTTGCTTTCTGGATTATTATGCACAAAGTTTCACCAGTTTAAAGAGCTATTTCCGCGTTTTTCCCCAATTTTTAGATGTTTTTGTTATGGCTTAGTTGATGACGTCTATAAATAAAAAAGCCCGCAAAGCGGGCTTTTACAGTAAGGCCGTCTTTAGACACCTTCGGTCATAAATTTGATGGCTGCTAAGATTTCATCATCGCTGCAGTTTGCACAGGTACCGCGTGGAGGCATAGCACGGATCCCTTCAATTGCATGCTTGTGTAATACGTCCATCCCTTGTGCTAAGCGAGGTTTCCAATCAGCTGTTTGTTTCCCTGGAGCGCCCAAAGCATTACCAGGAGCATGACAAGCAAAGCATGCCGTATTGTAAACTTGTTCGCCAGTACGAGGCTCTTTTGGGCCTGCATCAGCAACAACAGCACCCGCTAAGTAAACTTGGCCGACAGGAGCGATCCGCGCTTTTAACTCTTCGAGTGATTTTTCATCTGTAGCTTGTGCAAACAAGGCACAACTGAACAGTGCTAAGGCAACAGTAATTTTTTTCATTGAGCGGGATCCCCACAGTAAATTAGCCGTACAAATTTTATGGCATTATAGCGCTGCCCTAAGCTTTTGGGAAAGCCCCGAGTCAATGTTCTGTACTGATTTGCATCAGGATATTTTGATTTTGTGATCCAGACGATCATTTTTTAGGATCGGATGGATCTGGCGGGTCTTGTCTTAATCGAAAAGTCCACTAAAAACTTTGTCATTTAAGCTAATTTTTTTTGATTTTTCCACTTTGCAAACCCTGACTTTGTGGTAGTCTATTCAACCATTCTCTGTACCAATTTCATTTTCAATTGCAGATACAGAGAGTTTGGAAAAATACTTTCCACAACAGGAAGTTAAAAATAATAACAAGGGCTTCTTAGATTTCCCCTTCGTTTTTTATAATAAATTCAATAAGTTAGTTCGCACAAGATACTCTTGAATATTGAGTAGGCTTTAGTGTGCTCGAAACTTTTTCACAAACATATCCACAGTTTATCCACATTTCGTTATTCAACTCGCACTGGTCTGATGGCGATGGATATGGCATGCTGCACTAAATATTTTCGGAGCGACGCGCATGGTGACAATTCCTGCTGATCCACTGATCCTAGTCGATGGATCTTCCTATCTTTTTCGAGCTTATCATTCACCTCCGCATCTGACGAATTCGCGCGGCGAGTCTACCGGGGCCATTTATGGTGTGGTAAACATGCTGAAGAGCCTATTGCGGCAATATAATCCCAGCCAAATGGTGGTGGTTTTTGACGCCAAAGGGCCAACCTTCCGCAATGAACTGTATGCCGAATACAAAGCACATCGTCCACCCATGCCCGATGATTTGCGTTATCAAATCGAGCCTTTGCATCAGATCATCCGAGCGATGGGACTGCCACTTTTATGCATTTCAGGCGTTGAAGCAGATGATGTCATTGGTACCTTGGCGACAAAAGCCAGTGCTGCGGGGCGGCATGTGCTGATTTCCACCGGCGATAAAGACATGGCTCAGTTGGTCAATGCGCATGTCACGCTGATTAATACCATGACGGATACTTTATTAGATCCTGCGGGCGTGAAAGAAAAATTTGGTGTGGGTCCTGAATTAATCATCGATTATCTCGCATTGATGGGGGATAAAGCCGATAACATTCCTGGTCTACCAGGGGTTGGTGAAAAAACCGCACAAGCCTTATTACAAGGCTTAGGTTCAATCGCTACTTTATATCAACGCTTGGATGAAATTGCTGCGCTAGGATTTCGTGGTAGTAAGACGATTGCTGAAAAAATGCGTGAGCATCAGGCGCAATTAGAACTGTCGTATCAACTTGCAACAATCAAAGTGGATGTTGAACTGCCGTTGCAATTTACCGATTTAACCATCCAAGCTCCTGATTACGCTGAACTTGCCAGTTTGTTTGCACAGTGTGAGTTTAAGCGATGGCTGGCTGAAGTGAATGCGCAGGCAAATGTTGCGAGTTCATTAAACTCGTCGTCTACAGAGCTCGTCAAAGAAAAAAACGCTGAACCTTTAGGCCAAGCTGTAGCAACCATAGCGCCAGTAGAGCCGATTGATCGCGGTAGTTACCGCACTATCTTCAACCAAGAGCAATTCTCAGACTTACTGACTCACTTACACACTGCAACCTTAGTGGCCTTTGATACAGAAACCACCAGTTTGGATTATATGGTTGCGGAGTTGGTTGGTTTGTCTTTTGCCACGGCCCCAGGCCAAGCTTGGTATCTGCCTGTTGGTCATGATTATATTGGTGCACCTGCGCAGTTGCCGTTGCCGGATGTGTTGTCCGCATTAAAGCCATGGTTAGAAAATCCATCGGCATTGAAAGTCGGTCAAAACTTAAAATATGATCAAAGTGTGCTGGCCCGTTACGATATCGCGCTCAAAGGCATTCAGTTCGACACTATGCTTGAATCTTATGTCTTGAACAGTGTGGCGAGTCGCCATGATATGGACAGTTTGGCCGAAAAGTATTTGCAGCATAAAACAATTACTTTTGAAGACATTGCAGGTAAAGGTGTTAAGCAGCTGACGTTTAATCAGATCGAGCTGGAAAAGGCAGCGCAGTATGCTGCTGAAGATGCAGATGTAACTTTGCGCTTGCATCAAACCTTGTGGCCGCAACTGCAAGCGTCGCCAAATTTGGCTGCAGTATTAACAGACATTGAAGTGCCACTTTTATCCGTACTGTCAACTATGGAGCGAACTGGTGTGTTGGTGGATGCGCAATTACTCGCCGTACAAAGTGAGTATTTGGCAACACGCATTCAGACACTGGAGCAGCAAGCGCATGCTGAGGCAGGCAAAGCATTTAATTTGTCATCGCCAAAACAGCTGCAAGAAATTTTATTTGATCAACTTGGCCTGCCAGTGATTAAGAAAACGCCGACGGGCGTACCTTCTACTGCAGAGGAAGTGTTAGTAGAACTTGCGCATAATTATGTGTTGCCACGCATTATTATGGAACATCGCAGCTTAAGTAAATTAAAGTCGACTTATACCGATAAACTTCCGCAAAGCATCAATCCTCAAACGGGGCGAGTGCATACCTCTTACCATCAGGCGGTGGCTGCGACAGGTCGCTTAAGTTCGACTGATCCAAATTTACAGAATATACCAATCCGTACCGAAGAAGGCCGGCGCATCCGCCAAGCGTTTATTGCACCACCCGGCAAGCAGATCTTGGCGGTTGACTATTCGCAAATTGAATTGCGGATCATGGCGCACTTATCTCAAGATGACGCATTGTTATCCGCATTTGCTCAGGGCTTGGATATCCATCGTGCGACAGCGGCTGAAGTATTTGGAGTGGCTTTGTCAGAAGTGACCAACGAACAGCGCCGCCGAGCCAAAGCGGTTAACTTCGGGTTGATCTATGGCATGTCTGCGTTTGGTTTAGCGCAGCAACTAGATATTAGCCGGGGTGAAGCTCAGCAATATGTTGATACTTACTTCAAGCGCTTTCCGGGCGTGTTAGCTTACATGGAAAGAACACGGCAACAAGCGCATGAACTCGGGTATGTTGAAACCCTATTTGGTCGACGACTGTACCTTGCTGAAATTCGCAGCAGCAATATGGCAAGACGCAAAGGGGCTGAGCGAGCGGCGATTAATGCGCCGATGCAAGGCACCGCGGCTGATATTATCAAGAAAGCCATGTTAGCGGTGGATGCTTGGTTAAAGCAGCAAAACCCAGCTGAGATTAGCATGATCATGCAGGTGCACGATGAATTGGTATTTGAAGTGCAGCAAGATCACTTAACTCGATATCAGCAACAGATTGTCGATTTAATGCAATCTGCGGTCAAACTTGATGTGCCGTTATTAGCTGAAGCTGGCAGCGGCAACAACTGGGATGAGGCTCACTAAAATAAAACGACCATCGAGTGAACTTTGTTGAGAATTATCACTCTGAGATATTAGTGAACATTCCTTATCCCTGGTCGGTCACCTTCTTGCCCCTGCTTTGCAGGGGCTTTTTTTTGGTAGCGATGCCAGAATCCAGCATTTGTTTGCTCAGGATCCCCAAATGAACGCGTAAAAAAGGTGATTTTATTACAGTTTTTCTGCGTAAGAAGAAAAAATAAGCGATTTTTGTAGTTTAATTACAAAAAGCGCTTGCTTTTTAAACCGAGATCATTACAATGAATTTCGTAGGGTACAGAGGTAAGATGTTCTATCTTTCAACGAAATCAATATTATTTATTGATTTTAAATGGAAAGAAGGCTTATTTAGCCGCCCCGCTGGTTTCAGCGGGGCGTTTTTTTTTGTCAAAAATAAACTAATTCTGAAATTTAATTAGATTTTCTAGAGTAAATACTTTAAAAGCGCAAAAAAGCATGTATAATGCGCTTGTCTTCATATGTAAGACACCCTGTTGATTTGAAATTATTTGATAGCTTCTCCCCGTTTGCTATGCCG
>CAZIPG010000194.1:0-5802 GCA_964540955.1 uncultured Rheinheimera sp. | reverse complement strand
TGGACTGTGCGCTGATTGCTTTGCAATGGATCCCTGCCAGCAATAGCGCCCAGCAATCAGTGCCCAGCAATTTGCATCTGCGATAACAACACCGAACCGGTTAACACACCGCCACGGCGGTCAACATCGCGGCCCACGGCAGCAATGCCCATCAGCATGTCTTTTAAATTGCCGGCGATGGTGATTTCCGACACTGGATATTGGATTTCGCCATTTTGCACCCAAAAACCCGCCGCGCCGCGTGAATAATCGCCGGTGACGCCATTGACACCCTGCCCCATGAGTTCGGTGACTAATAATCCGGTGCCCATATCGCGTAACAACTGGGCTAAATCGGCATCAGAATGGCTAACTAACCAATTGTGAATACCGCCAGCGTGCCCAGTGCTTGGCATGCCGAGTTTACGGCCTGAGTAGCTGGTGGTGAGGTAGGTGTTTAATACGCCCCCGCTAACAATCTCCAACTCACGCGCTTTCACGCCTTCGCCATCAAATGGCGTGGACGCAAGGCCGCGTAATAAATGCGGTTGCTCTAAGATACTGATATGGCTAGGTAACACTTGGGTGCCAACTCGATCGAGTAAAAAGCTCGATTTGCGATAGATACTGCCGCCACTAATGGCTGAGACTAAATGCCCAAACAAACTACTGGCGATATCGGCGCGAAAAATCACTGGCACTTTTTGCGTATCGAGTTTGCGGCTATTTAACCGATTCACGGTTTCGAAAGCCGCTTCTCGGCCAATTTGTTCTGCTGAAGCTAAATCTTCAATCCGACGACCGACGGTGTAGCTGTAATCGCGCTGCATATCATCGCCCGCTTCGCCAATCACGGAACAACTGAGGCTATGGCGGCTACTCGGATAACCCACTAACTGACCGTGGCTATTGCCATACACCTTCAGTCCTTGGTGCGAAGAAAACGAGGCGCCATCCGAATTGGTAATGCGCGCATCCACGGCAAAAGCAGCCTCTTCGGCGGCAACACAACGGGCAATGGCTTCAGCCGTACTGACATCCGCTGGATGATATAAATCTAAATCGGGCGGCGTAAATTCCAACCACTCGGCATCGGCAA
The DNA here is from genome assembly GCA_964540955.1 of uncultured Rheinheimera sp. Classification (GTDB taxonomy): domain Bacteria; phylum Pseudomonadota; class Gammaproteobacteria; order Enterobacterales; family Alteromonadaceae; genus Pararheinheimera. Next base: position 4,724 of record CAZIPG010000194.1, on the reverse strand, counting down.
CGCCTGCACAAGGGTCTTCTGAGGTGTAACGCGCAATATCAATGGCCGCTTCCACGGTCCGCTTGAGTGCGGCTGGGCTTAAATCAGCGGTGGATGCTGAACCTTTGCGCTGACCGACGTACACGCTAATGCCCAAACCGCCGTCTTGGTTAAATTCAACCGTTTCGACCTCGCCATTACGGGTTTCGACGCTTAAGCCGCGGGTGCGATTCATCGATGCTTCGGCGCTACTGGCACCCAGTTGTTTGGCATGCGCCAAAACCTGACTCACCGCAGCTTTGACTTCAGCGATTTCTTGGAAAATGTCGGGAGATTGTTTGCTCATGGCGGCGGAGATCCTAAAAACTCAATATAAGCACAAGCTTACCATAGCTCAGCGCAAAGCGGATCAGGCCGAAGTGTTTCATAGCGAGTTTCTCGCCACTCACCTCTGACGGTATTTCGGTTTGAAAACGCTATGCTAGTATTTTTTCAGACCTCCACAACCCCAACTGAGTTGAGTTTATGAAAAAAATACATCTCGCAGTAGTCCTTTGCTGGCTGCCGTTCAGTAGCATGGCGCAGGACGATAAATCATTGAGCGTCGAGCGGATCTGGCAATTTGAACGCATTGGCAATCCGGTGACATCCGATGACGGCCGTTTTATTGTTGCCCCTGTTACCAAGTTTGATCTCAAAACCGACAAAGGCCAAACCCGGCTCTGGTTATTCAGCGCTGATGGCAAACAGCAAACGCCCATCACGGCTGAAGGGCTCAGTGTCAGCGAGCCTGTGTTTTCACCAGATGGCGGAACTTTGGCGTTTATCAGCAAGCGCGACAAAGACGAGGCTGGTCAGATTTATCTACTGCCGATGACCAAGCCCGGTGAAGCCGTGCGGCTGACCGACGTTCCCACTGGCGTTTCCGGGTTAAAGTGGGTTGGCGAGCATCTCTACTTTATTACTAAGGTATGGCCAGGAAAAACCTGGGAAGAAATGGCGGCACATATCAAAGCAGACAAAGACAACAAAGTCTCTGCAAAACAATGGAATGCCTTGCCTTATTCGCATTTTGACAGCTGGATTGACGAACAGCGCCAAGCGCATATTTTCCGTATTGCAGCCAAAGGTGGTGAGATTCAACCTGTCACTCAGCCGTTTGGCATTGAATTACCTCGTGCCACGCAAAGTGCGAGCGACTACGATGTAGACGCCAAAGAGCGTTATATTGCTTGGACAGCCAATGGCAGTAAAAATCAGGTCGACCCCAATATGGATGTGTTTTTTGCGCCACTCAGTGCCAAACCTTCCAACAGTTCAACGAAAAATACCGCGGCGAATTTAACGGCCAACAACCCTGCCGCAGATGGCAACCCAAGTTTCAGCCCAGACGGGACATTATTGGCATTTAATAGCCAACGAATTGTCGGTTTTTATGGCGATACCGCGCGCTTGCAAATCTATGATGTGAAACGTAAATCTCAGCGCGAACTCACGACTGAATGGGATCGCTCGGTGAGTAGCTTTATTTGGTCTGCCGATGGCAAAGGCTTCTATAGCAGTATCGATGATGCCGCAACTTCACGCCTCTATTACATTGATGCGGCCTCAGGCAAACCGCGCGGGATCACCAAAGCCACGAGTTTTGGTCAGCCGGCATTGTTGAGCCAAAAATCATCGGGCAAAAGCCAATTGGTCGCCACCAATGACAGCTTCATGTATCCAGCACGGTTAGTGCTAGTTGATAGCAAAGATGGCGATGTGCAACGACTGGATACCTTCAACGACGCATTGTTAGCCAACACTGATCTGGGCCATTATGAATCGGTCACCTACAAAGGGGCTGATGGCAAAGATATTCAAATGTGGGTGCATTACCCACCAGGTTTTGATAAGAGTAAGAAGTATCCTTTCTTTATGCTGATCCATGGCGGGCCGCATAATGCGATTACTGATAGTTTCAGTTACCGCTGGAATGCCCAAACGTTTGCTTCTTGGGGTTATGTCACCGCATGGCCTAATTTCCATGGTTCGAGCGGTTTTGGTCAAGACTTTACCGATGCCATCAATCCAGATTGGCGCACCAAACCTTTGGCGGATATCCAAGCAGCAACCCAGTGGTTTGAGAAACAACCTTGGATAGATAAAGACCGCATGGTCGCAGGTGGCGCAAGTTACGGCGGTTACTTAACCTCGATTTTGCTGGGCACCGAGCATCCCTACAAAGCATTATTGATCCATGCAGCCGTTTACAACATGTATTCGCAAATGGCCGCCGATTTTGCCGTACACTCCACCCGCTTTGGCGGCTATTGGGATAAACCGGAAATTTATAAAGCAATTTCCCCCCACTATCACGCGGATAAGTTCAAAACGCCAACCTTAGTGATCCATGGTCAACTCGATTATCGTGTGCCAGTTGGCCAAGGCTTTGAGTTGTTCCGTACCTTGCAAAGCCGTGGTATTGAATCACGGATGATTTATTTCCCAGACGAAAACCACTGGATTTTAAAGCCAAATAATTCGATTTATTGGTATAACCAAGTGAAAGATTGGATGACGAAGTTTGCCGAACCCGGTGGCCGCTAATCCTCGCTAAGTAAGTGCTCTGCAGACTCAGCTGCCATTAGTGAAGCACTCAGCAAACCGCCCCTCGGGGCGGTTTTTGCTTCTTGTTACATTCGTTGCCTTGAACAACCGGCAATTTATGCGCAAGATATTCCATCATTGGCAAAAATACGGAATATGGATGTCGAACCAATTACTGGATGCAAATTTTATTCAAAATGCATGCTTGAGTGCGCCACTGCCCACAGAATGGCAATATTTACCTGCGCAAGCGCTGCCGAAACGTCGCTGGATGTGGCTGGGTTTAACCTTATTACCCGTGGCGGTGTGTACGCTGCTGATTGTGCTGAGCAAAGCCGAATTCGCAACTTTTGTGATGCTGGGAGTGGTGCTAATGCTAGGTAGCATCATCCAGCTGTGGCTACCGCTGCAAATCACTCGAACACGCTTTTTACTGCGTCGACAAGATTTTTTGTTGAGTTCTGGCGTTTGGTGGCACCAAGCCGTGCTCATTCCGCTTACTCGAGTGCAACATGTCACGGTGAGCCAAGGGCCGTTACAAAAGCGTTTTGGCTTGGCGACGCTGAAAGTATTCACCGCGGGCGGTGTGCAAGCCGAAGCAGCTCTTGCGGATATCGATTACGAGCTGGCACAAACGTTGTGCCAGCAGTTAAGTCAGCTGATCCCCCAAGAGGAGCACCTCGATGCAGCCTGAACTTCCTCCAGCGACTAGCGCTTGGCAGCGGGTTTCGGCATGGGCGCTGGTGCCGCTCCTCGGTAAATCGGCTTGGGATTTCTTCGGCTTAATTATCGGCGGCGCCTTTTTATCATCACGCGATAAATATGCGGAATATGTGCCTTATGGCTTGGCTGCATTAGCCGCGTTGGTGTTCTGTCGCGCCTTTATTGGTTGGCGTTACACACAGTTCCGAGTCACCGAACAAGGGATCGAGCTCAGCAAAGGCCTATTCAATAAAGAACGCTTGGTGCTGCCCCCTTCGCGCGTTCAGGAATTGCAAGTCAAACAGCCGCTCTATTATCGACCTTTGCGACTGTATGCGGCCAGTATCGACAGTGCAGGCAGTCAACAGCAGGAGTTTGTACTGACGGGGCTATCAGAGCAGCAGTTGCTGCTGTTGCAAGGCCAAAGTGCTGTTGCGCCAGTGAGTGGTTCTACCCCTTTTTACCGAGTCTGGCTCGCCACTTTTTATAATGCCTATCTGTGGTTACCGCTGTTGGCGGTCTTTGGGTTGAGCCAACAGCTGTCCGATTCAAGTCATATCCAGTCTGTTGTTGCTGTGAGCAAAGCTTGGTTACAACAATACGACATTCAGCACAATCTGCTCGCTCAGTTGCTGAGTGGGGTCGCTATTATCTCAATATTGGCGCTGGTGCTCGGATTGATGACACTGATTTGGCTGTATCCACAACACCTTGTGCGTGATGCCCGAAAATTGCAATTGACCCAAGGTTCGGTGCTAAAAAAAACACTGCGAATTGCTGCGAAACGGGTGCAATTGTTGACAGTGAATCAACCCTGGTTGGCGCGCTTATTCGGACACTATTCGCTGATTTTTCATGGCTTTGCTAACAACAAGCAACAAAGCAAATTTGTACTGCTGGGCCAAACAGCCGAAGAGTTAGACACGCAGTTACAAGCACAGCAGTTATTGCCGCTAACGGCAGTCCAGCGCGAAGATTTACAGAAATTTTTGCCGCTGTATTTCCGCCGCCAAGCTGGCATGGCTGGCTTTGGCGTACTGATTGTCTTGGCGCTGATTTGGCAATCAAATATCCCACCGCTTTGGTTGAAGGTGCTTGTGTCCATCGGGCTTAGCAGTTGGTGGTTGCTGGAAACTTGGCTCAATTATCGCTGGCATGGCTATCGGGTGCACAACGATGTGTTGTACTTGTGGGAAGGCGGTATCAGTCGACGTTGGTTCATGTTACCACTGAACCAAGTACAGCAAGTCAGCTTACATCAGTCACCGTTTTTCCAGCGCCAACAGATGGTTCAAGTCCGTTTGCAAAGCGCCAACGGCACACTCACACTCGCCGCAGTGCCAAACGCCCAAGCTCAACAGTTATATACCCAGATTTTGGCGCTGCAATATCCAAATTAAGTTCGGCTTTGGTGCCCAAAGAAATCAATGGGGTCAGAGTCATTGAAAAACTCC
>CAZIPG010000193.1:0-5820 GCA_964540955.1 uncultured Rheinheimera sp. | reverse complement strand
ATCTGTCCCAGACACTGTACTGGTAAAGCTTTGTTTGGCTTCAAGCCGTAAATGATCAATGCCCAGCAATAAGCCAATACTGATGATAAGCGAGCATAATGTCAGCAGGACTGTCGATTTTCGATGCCATAAACTTAAACGTGCCAATTGAATTAACATGTGGCCTCCTGCGTGTTTGCGCTTTGTGCGTTGACCTTGAGGCGATGGTCACCTTTGGGCTGGATCCCTCTGGCTAAATCACTCATGACGAGCTGCCAGGAAAAATACTCCGCCAGCTGCGGATCATGAGAAACAAATAATACGGTGGTATTCGCAGCATCCGCTTCTTGGAGTAACAACCGCATGAAGTTATCACGGTTGTCTACATCGAGCGCTGACGTGGGCTCATCCGCAATCAGCAGGGTTGGTTTACCAACCAATGCGCGGGCAATCGCGACTCGCTGCTGCTGGCCAACGCTTAACTGCGCGGCTTTGGTGTGCCACAAAGACTGTTCAAGGCCTAAGGTACTCAACAAATAAGAAATTCGCTCCGCAGTTGGCAGCTGATTTTTACTAAATGCTTGGCCTAACTGCACATTTTGCCAAACAGTCAGATAAGGGATCAGGTTTAACTGTTGGAAGACGACGCCGATCTGTTGTGCTCTGAGTAAATCGCGCTGCGCCGCTGTTTGCGGCTGCATCTTGGCGCCAGCAATGTAAATTTCGCCTTGGGCTAATGGTTGGATGCCACTGATTAAATTTAACAAGGTGGATTTACCAGAGCCGGAACTACCGCGGATGAATAAATGCTGGCCTCGTTGCAAGGTTAACTCAGTAATTTCGAGCGAAAATGCCGAATTTTCTGACCAACGAAACACTAAATTTTTGAGTTCAAGCGCAGGAATATTCAGATCTGTTGACACAAGTACACTCGACAAGATGTTATGATAACGGCAAATTTGAGACTTTATATCATATTCCCAAGAGTTTACTCCAATGTTGAAAATGCCGTTGATAGGATTCTGTGTGGCTTTGGTCGCATCACAATTTCAAAGCGCAGCCTTCGCCGAGACCACAGCACCAACCACCGCTGCCACCTCTGAGGTTGCACCTTTGCCAGCTGCGGGTCCGAATGGGGTCATTACCCTCGAATGGACCGATTTACTGCCTCCTGAAGATTTAAAAAAGATGGAAGCACTCCCAGAAATTACCCATGAAGGTGGTGAAGGCACAGGTTCAGCCATTAATAAGCTCAATACCGAAGATCCGGCTGCACAAGCATGGAGTGAAGTGTTGCAATCCGCCAATGTCAGAGCTGAACTAAACAACAAAAAGGTGCGGTTGCCCGGTTTTATCGTGCCGATTGAATATGACGAACAGCAGAATATTACCGCATTTTTCTTAGTGCCTTATTTCGGCGCTTGTATTCACGTGCCACCGCCACCACCGAATCAAATTATTTATGTGACCGGCGCCAAAGGCTTAAAAGCCGAAATGATTTACAACCCATTTTGGATTGAAGGCACCTTAACCACTTCAGCGATGAGCCATGATTTGGCGAATTCAGCCTACAGTATTCAGGCCAGCCAAGTGAGCGAATACGTTTACGAATAAACTGTTTTCTTGGGAATTTGTGAAATGAACAAACCGGCCTCGCATGATTGCAAAGCCGGTTTTTTTCAATACAAAATGCTGTTATGACAACATGTCAGCGCAAGCCCAAGCGTGACATTCAGTTTGCTTTGCAGCGCATGAAAGTGGCTCAATCCCTTGCCCTCGATCAGAGCAATACGGAGCCCAACATCTAGATCAACACCTAGATCAACACTGAGATCAAAACTGTACGGTCGGCATGTTTGGGGTTAATTCGATAGCGCCCTGACCGTTAGGATGAACCCACTGTGCGTTAATCTTTTGCAGACTTGGCGTTTGCGGCCACAGAGCAAAACTGACTTGAGCAAGTTTTGTTGGCGCCTGACAAACATAGCTCGCGCTGATGATGACATCCTGATGGGAGTCGGCTGAATTGTTTTGTGATGAATTTGACGATTCAGCAAGACCGAACTGGCCGCCTTGAAATAATTGCTGAGTTACGGCAGCGGCATCTTGTTGAATTTGATCCTGGCCAGCTTTTGGCACTAAATTAGAGAATACTGCAGCTTCAGATAACTGACAGCTTGCCTCGGAGGACAGTTGCAGCCATTGCCCTTGCTCAAAGTACTTGGCTTTGCTGGCAATCGCAGCGAGCACTTTGGCATCATTGCTCGGCTTTTCCAGACCAAATATATCCATCGCAGGCACCGACAATTCAATAAAAAATTGTTGCCCATCCAATACGAGGCCAGCGGTGCCGACTCCATGCTGATGGGCTCCATGGGAATGAGAGTCATGGGAACGAGCCTCATGGGAATGATCATTAGCGCCATGACTCATCGCCACAATTGGCCATGCAAACAAGATAGCGACTCCGAGTTGCACGTGAAAACTCATCGCAAAATTCCTCCTAGGCTTGATTGTCGGTCATTCAATTCGGGCCTGTTAATGCAAAATGCCCAGCATAAAATGTGACAGTATAACAATACGCACTTGTATTCAATCAGGACGATGTGCAAGCCCAGTCAAACCGCAAAGAATTTAAGCCAGACAGCGAATATGCAGCGTCATCCCCTCGCCTAGCGCACTCGTTAAATCTAATTTGCCTAATAATTTTTTCTCAACTAATCGCTTTAAAATGGACATTCCCAAGCCTGTCCCACCTTGCTTAGGTCGAGTGGTGAAAAAAGGCTCAAAAACTCGCGCCAAGACTGTTGAACTCATCCCAACGCCATTGTCGCGATAGGTAAAATGCAGCTCTTGCTGCTCGTCCCGATGCGCGGCAATCTCTATCAAAGGATGTTCAATCCCAGCAAACGCATGGTGACAACTGTTGAGCACTAGGTTGGTCAAAATTTGTAGCCATACATCTACGTCAGTAATCAGCATCAAAGATTTGTCGATAAACACCTCAATATGTACAGGGACCTGCTGAGTGACTGGAGAAATGCTGGCCAATAAATTCATGACTAACTCATGAAATGCGACTGGACTCGACTCACTGCGGGTTTGATGCGCAGCCGTTTCTTTAAATTGCCGCATTAATTTTTCCGCTCGTCTTAAGTTCATTTGCACCATTTGCGCACTTTCTTGAATTTGGCGCAAATAGGTAAAACCTTGGGATGAGGTGAGCTGACGTTGTTCTAATTTTTGTGCAAATTCAGCAAGAATGTCCAATTGATGTGAGCTGGCCGTCACTGCAATTCCCAAGGGTGAACTGACCTCATGAGCAACGCCTGCGACAATGCCACCCAAAGTCGCTAATTTGGCTTGTACCAACAGTTGTTGATGGGCGCGTGCAATGGTGCGTCGGTTATCAGCAAGCTGCATGCCCCGCAGTTCAAAGCGATGCTCTAATTGCTGATTAGACGCCATTAGTTGTTGCTGGGCATGACGATATTGTGCGGCATTAATCGCCCGGCCAACTTGATCGGCAAGACTGGCGGCAAAACGCACTTCAGCATCTTGCCATTGCCTCATCTCATCGACATGCTCACAACAAATGATGCCAATCATGCGGCCGAAATGTCGGACCGGTAAATCGAGCATCGAATAAATTCGCTTTGGAATGAGATAAGCAGCAGTAAATTCGTTGGTCTTTTCGTCATGCTGCGCGTCATCAGCGACAATGGCCCGCTCCGCTTTCAATGCCGCAAAATATCGCGGGTATTGTTCTGCATGCAGTTCCATCTCTTCCCGAGTTAATAAACCCAGTTCCATGAGGGAATCGCATTTCATCAGTTGCTCGTCTGGGGAGTAAAACCAAAGGCTGACTCTGGCAACTTGCAAACCCGTTTGGATACTTGTGAGCAGCAACTGGCAGGCTTCATCCCATTGCCCTTGGTCAATTAATGGCGAGGCAGAAACCTCGAGTAAGATTTGCTCTAATTTCGACACGCAATCACCTTCATTCAGATACTTCACATTTACAGCAGCATGAAGCCAGCTCGTGTGAAAGCATAGACGGCTGATCTATTACTTTCCTGTTGCCGTAAAACAAAAACACCTTTTTTGTAAGAATGTTGAGATGGCGAAACTTATTTTAATTTTGGGCGATCAGCTAAGCCCTGCACTTTCGAGCTTACGTGATGTTCAGTCAGATGACGTGATTTTATTAGCTGAAGTCGCCGCTGAAGCCCACTATGTCCAGCATCATCAGCTCAAGATTGTGTTGATTTTTAGTGCAATGCGCCATTTTGCCAAAACTCTGCAAGAACAAGGGCATCAAGTTTGTTATTTTAGTTACGAGCAACGCCAGCCGTCATTGCTCGCAGCAGTGCGCCAAGTGCTGATGGAAAATCCTCAGTTAAGCGCTTTGACTGTGACCGAACCGGCAGAATATCGGTTACAACAAGAATTCCTGCAATATGAAGCAGCTCTGGGTTTGCCGGTGCATATTTTAGCCGACGACCGTTTTATCGCCGACCATCAGATGTTTCAGCGCTGGGCGCATGGTCGCAATCAATACCGGATGGAATTTTTCTATCGCGAAATGCGTCGTTATACCGGCTTATTGATGGAGGGGGCGCAACCCTGCGGTGGTCAATGGAATTTTGATGCCGATAATCGTCGCAGCTGTCCAAGTGATGTCATAGCGCCACAGCCACTTTGGCAAGAGCCCGATGAAATTACGCAAGCGGTGATCCAACTGGTATCGCAAGAATTTCCCAGCAACATGGGAAATGCCGCTTCATTTCACTATGCAGTGACTGGTAAAGCTGCGCGAGCTGCATTTTTACACTTCGTCGAACATCAATTGGCCAAGTTTGGTGACTACCAAGATGCGATGCGCACTGATGATGCCTTTTTGTTTCACAGCGTCTGTTCGATGTACTTAAATATTGGCCTGCTGGACGCCAGATGGATGTGCCAGAAGGTCGATCAAGCATGGCGTGAGCAAAAAGTGCCATTAAATGCAGCAGAAGGGTTTATTCGCCAAATCATTGGTTGGCGGGAGTACGTGCGCGGCCTTTATTGGTTATTGATGCCTGAGTATCAACAGCGTAATTACCTCGATGCCAAGCGACCACTACCGAGCTATTATTGGCACGGCAATACCAAGATGGCCTGCATGCGCCAAGCCATTGGCGATACGATTAATCACGCCTATTCCCATCATATCCATCGTTTGATGATCACGGGTAATTTTGCCTTACTGGCCGGCTTAGATGTGCAAGAAGTGTGTGAGTGGTATTTAGCCGTGTATGCTGATGCCTTTGAATGGGTTGAACTCCCGAACACCTTAGGGATGGCACTGTTTGCCGATGGCGGTGTGTTAGCGTCGAAACCTTATGCCGCCAGTGGCAACTATATTTCCCGCATGAGCAATTATTGCAGTCATTGCCATTATCAAGTGAAACAAACTTTAGAAAGTACCGCCTGCCCTTTTAATGCGCTGTACTGGAATTTCTTAGCCCGCAACGAAAGTACATTAGGCAGCAATGCACGCCTGCAGTTGGCTTATCAACAATGGCGGCGCAAACCTGCTGAATTGCAAGATCAAATTCGCACCAAAGCAGCCGCACTGCTCATCCATGTGGAGCAGTTATGAGTCGTCAATTAATATTGCTCAATGATACGCTGCGCATCGCCGATAATCCGCTGTTGAATGTGCCAAAAGCCGGTGACGAAGCTTTTGCCTTGGTATTACTGGATGCACAACAATGGGCATCTGCATCTAACCTCAGAAAGCAGTTACTAGCCAGTGTGCTTTGCGATTTTGCGTCGAACCTTGCTAGCATGGGCATT
>CAZIPG010000192.1:0-5866 GCA_964540955.1 uncultured Rheinheimera sp. | reverse complement strand
ATGGAATGCCCTCCACAGCTGGATCGGCAATTATTTATGCATTTGAGGCGTTGTTGGATGAATTAGTCGACGACGGTAAAAGCTTTAGCGCCTACACCAGAACAGGCGGAAATTTTAGAGAGTTTGTGCATTACACGACCGATGAAGAATCGTATATGAGCTCTTTCAATCAGGCTGCAAAAGACCATAAAAGGTATCCAATTGAAATAGTTTTTTATCGTGATCCTGAATGGACTGATTACACTAAATTAATGGAAGATTTCGCCGAAGATAGCTAATAAATTCAACCTAATACGAAGAAAGAAAAAATTGCTGTTTTAATCCCTCCCCCAAAATCTAGCAGGACCGCGTTATCAATGACAATCCATTTAAGTGCTGGGGAATGTGCTGGGTTTGAATTACATGAGCTGATGAATTGATGATGCAAAGCTACCTAGATAACAAATGCCAGCACAAGTCACCTTCTGGCTGGCCAACAGTTGCTTGGACATGTGCGGGACGCAATAAGGTTTAGCATGAACGAATTATCAGATCGCCATAACCAATGGCTTGATGGCGCTCGATTGCCTAATGTGCATTTTTTAATGAATGACTACGTTGACGTCATCGCAGGACAGCACCTTGGTGAGTTGGGTTCGGTTGTCTCTATTTATCAATTTGAGCCGACTCCTTGCTACGTTGTAGAGACTGAAACCGGCAAAGACATTGTAGTCGCAGAAAGTGAGATTCAAATTGCCAACTCATAACAAACAAATCTTAATTGCCCAGGTAGGGCCTGGCTTTCGCTGGTAATACGCGTTCGCGTTTTACCTCGCTAAATTTGGTAGTTAGGTACCTATGACACTGATAAAACAATATTTTAAAGCGGCTATGGTCGGGATCGCTGCACTGGTCGTTGCGGCGACACTAATCGCGTATGGGGTATCTATTGCTGAAGCACAGCAACCGTATAACATGCTAGGGCTTACCGCGTCGGGCTCGGTTGTGTTGTTGGGGATCATGTTCATCGGGGTCTAATCATTCGTCTAAGCCTGAGCCGCTTCGTAGCGCGACTTAACCTATGTGGATACTACTCAGATGAAAGTACAGGCAACCGTTAACCTTGCATTCGACTTAACTGTGTCATTTTCCAATGGCTTTGAACAACCCGTGCCAGCGACTTACGCAATTTTTTGTGAGCCCAGGTTTAAGGGAATTTAAATGGCGAAGATGGTGTTGATGAATATTCTAGATAAATTCGTATCAAATAATCCTGAAGAAATTTGGGCTGCCAGCTGTGAGGTTGCAAAGTGTAATAATCTGGAACTTCTAGATGCGCTGGCAACTGACATTGAGGCTATCGAGAACACTACTAAAGGAATAGATCTAGCGGGAGGATTGTGCCCAAATAGTTACCATCTTGAATTTGCTCTAAAAAAGCTACGATTCGTGCGACAAAGAGCGGGTTGTCTTTGTGCGCTATACCCTGAGTACATGTTTTTTAACCCTATTGATGAAGAAAAGAACTGCAGTATTACGATAAGCCAAATCACGCAAATCCAAGGCAAATGGATTGATTACTACAGATGTAAATGCAATAAATGCCATGCATCATACAAAGTCGAAGAAAGAGATGGTCACTTTACTTTTTGGTCTTGGACAGCAACTGACTGACCATATGTCTCACCATATAACTCACCATATACCTCACCATATGTCTCAGATAGTTAGCTGCGACAGAATGATTGTTGAAAGTCAGCATCGCTCGTAGCTAATAATCGCCAACAGAGTTGTGGCCTCTCATCGTTAAAACACTGTCGTTGGTTTGCTGAACCCTAAATGTCATAGAAATGTAGCCGTAATGGGTTCAAATTGTTCGATCTTCGGTGCGTTGTTCAGTTATGATGCGCGATATCCGTTTACTGAAGGCTATATAAGGAAATATTGTGGCTTTAATTATTGAAGGTGCAGTGTTAGTAGCACTCGGTGTATTTTTGTTTTTAATTGGCAATGAAACCATCAAAATGAAATCTTCAGAGGCCGAGCAGATTATAAAATTCGCTCCTCTTGGGGGCATCGCGGCATTTATTGTTGGCTCAGTGTTTGTTGTTCGCGGATTACTTGCGTAGTTGTAAACATGTGATGAAACAATTGAGCCTAGTGCGGTATTCGACAATCTCTTGCTTTGTTGCTAGTTGTGACTCGACTTAGTTCAGCTTATTAGGAAAACGGCGAAGGATATCAGTGCATCTACAGGATTATCCGGTTAAGTCCCAAGCGCGTTTAGCTGTCGCGGCTTTTAGAGTTCAATACGGCAACTGAGCAACATAAAATATTGAATGTGTTGGTAAATTACCAACGCAATGGGCGGTAGCGTTGGTAATCAGTAGCGCTGTTGCAAGGTTTAAATTGCCAAATTCGCGCTAACTGATAGAAAAACAGAGGATTTTATGCGGATTCTTTCAATTACATTCCGGTCATAGTTATTTTCAGGCGCGACCTTTGCTTGCTCGTTTGGTGGTACCAAGGCTTGTGACGTCCTGTAGTATCTGTCCACTTTTATCCATTCATGTATCTTAAAAAAATGGAGTATTTTTAATGAAAAAGTATTGTCTTTTGTTGTCGGTAGCGTTTTTAGCATCTTGCGCCACCACCAAACAGCCAACGTTTAATTCAAAATTTGCACAATGTAATAGGAGTGAATTTCTTTCATGTGCAGGGGTTGACCAAGCTGTTTGCGATTCTTCGTTTTCTGCAGCGCAAAACCATTGCAGTCAAAAGCTAAAGAATCGTGCAGGCGTCAACGAAATGAGTCCAGAAATGCAGTCTGGCTATATTCAGGGTTGCATGCTAGCTGCGACTTCAGTCGCATTTAAGCTGAATATCACTAAACTTCTGGTCTGTTCTAAGTAACGCGGACCACTGCACGATGTTCTGTTAATTTGGGTGCGGAAATATTCGGCGCCCGAGCTCCCCGCTCGTGATGCGGTGAGTGGCTTTATACAGACAGCTTTGTTTCTATTGGTTTTTTTGTTTGCGTCAGAGGTATTTTCCGGTGATTCAGGCCCAAAGCATTCCATACATTTGCATGCATCAGTGAACTAGAAGATGAAGTGGATAAGCTCAAGCACTAAATCGCGCCACTTTGCCGACTGCGTTGGCGGAGCTGCTTTATACCATCTACAAATACCAACCTAAGGCCTAAGTGAATGAATCGCGACACTTATATCAAGCTAATGAAATTTCCGGCGGAATGGACTGAATGGGACATGCTGCCTGCAGAGTTCATCCTGAAGATGATTGAAACATACGAACCGGGAATGGAAAACTCTGCTGAGCACGACCGGCACGGTGTCTTTCAGTGGTGGCTCAAGCAGCAGCCAACTACCGCTCAGCTTGTCATGCTCGCTCGGTTATCCTGGTTAGATCCGGACGAGCCCATGGCCGGCTACGTTCGAGAGTGTATTGCCAAGCTGCCGGAATTGTCGGAAGAGGTGGTGGCTGCCCTCGCGTCGCCTTACCATAGGTCTTAATTAGTCGTTATATCAGACTCTTACTGCGAGGTCTACCTAGGTCTTTTATACCCTAGGTCTTTAATACCCAAGGAATATTGAACCATTATCGTAGACAGAATTTATGGCCGCAGTTTTGTGGTGTTGCTGCGCCAACGTATTCAACAAAATTACCGTTACAAACTGACGCTTGGCGCTGTGTTTGGTGCATTGGTGAATATCCTAAGGCGTTAGTTAATTGGCTGATAATAGCGAGTAGAGGGTCGAGTTACTGATGAGAAAAACGTTTCTAATATCAATCGGTGCATTTTTAATTCTTGGTCTGGTGGGCTATTTGGCTGCAGCACATTTTGCTACATCAAAGTTTACTGTTAAAAATGCAGCTAGCGTTCCAGTTACAGTTAAAGCTCATTGGCGAGAGGAAACTAAAGATCTTGGAGAGCTTGCACCGGGCGCTTTGATTGAGTTCGAAGTGACCGCCGAAGCTGCAATGGAGTTTAGAGTGACATACCCAAATGGCCAAGTTGCTTCCAGTTCTACTGCTGTTTACTTTACCTCAGGCACAATAAACAATGCGGTTATTACCGATTCTTCGGTAGACGTTAGTTCGCAGCTATGAACCTATCTCTTTCCAGTCAATTACAAATCATCCACAAAAAGCGGGGCTTGCCCGCTTTTGTTCGCCTTTTATGGCGGCTTTATGAAGCAAAGAGGCTGCAGTGGCACAGTTAGACTTTTACGCTAATAGTTCAGATATCATTACGGTAATCGACTATATGTTTGAACTCGCGCCGATGAAATTGTATGAAGCATACTCGCGTAAAGATCACGAAATAAGAGAGTTCAGTTCAACAAAAGATCTTTTGCAGTCATCGCATATCGAAGACAATCACGGCAGAATTTTTGTTAGAGGGTGGTGGGGATCTGTCACCGCTAATACATATGTCAGAAGATTCAATTTAAATCCCACCATTGGTAACTTTCGGGAATCTTTGGAGGGGCTAGGTACTTTCCAAATTATCCAGGGTGGCCCACATAACTTAGCCGATAATGCCTTGGCGCTAACTCACATTACGCACTGGAATGAAAAAGGTGCGTTACAACGAGCGAATTGCGCTTATTCAGAAATTGCCGAAGTTAACTGGCAGGAATTTAAAAGGCTCTCCGGAAAACTAAATCGGCATATTAAAAATAAAGTTTCTACAGCCAAATTATTTAAACGCCCAATTTTAGAAGGTGCATATCTTGATTTAATTAATGGCGGAAAACTGTTTGGATATCCGGGTATTTTTGCGATAGATTCCAGCGAAATTGATTCATAACAAACAACTGCATACCGAGAAACGCGCAAGGAGTTACTGGCCGGTGCGACTTGGATAAGCCTTGAGGTATCGATGTTCGTTCTTTTCTGTGTTTGTATATTCTCAATGCTGGCGTATACAGCGACAAAAAAATTGTTAAAACGTGACAACATCGAATCATGGAATTTGGGAATAGCTCTGGCAAGTGCCGTTTTTTATGCAAGTTACCAAACTTACAGCATTATCAATGATGCTACTGCTCAAACTATCGGAAATGAAAACGGTGATTGTTGTGGCTTATTGGACGGTGGAATAGCAGTTATTTTTGTATTCGGTTTTATGCTTTGGCTCTGTTTTGCCCTTTGTTTTTTCTTAAATCGTTTGGTTAATAGATTTCATTAAGTTTACATGCGCTAAAGCTTGTCAACACAGCGAATGTGACGCTGGCGAAGATATGTCTCTCATAGGCTGCTCGGCGTTATTCTGCCCAAACTTAGCAGACTAATCCTTGGTCGGAGCGTATTTGGTAGGAGCATCTTTGCCGTTGTCGGTAAACAAATCAATGAACGACGTGCTTTGGGCACGTGAATAAGTTTCGTCAACGCACACAAGTTCGCGCACATGCGTCGGACATTACAAGCACGAGGAGTCTTAGATCCGATGAATAAGTACAAATTGAGATTGATTGGCATTTTATTGATTCAGTTAGTCATCACAGTCATCCACAACACCAATGCCGGTAGCGTTGACGTTACTGACCTTTTCCAATTAGGGAATGTTACTTACTTGCTTGGTATGGGATGGGGATTATTTGCATTTGTTTACGCCATTAAGTTGGGGTGTCCTCAATGTGGAGCAAGGCAAGTATTTCGTAGCTTGAGTATTTTTTCAGTACGTTGGCCACAAGAGCATTGTCATAAATGTGGCGCCAAGATTGAATAGCGCGTACAGCAAGTTAAATCCTAGAAACCCAAGGACTGCGCCCGTGATCCGTTTAGTTAAGGATTTTGATTTATGAGCCAAACCGAGGTTTCATTTGAGCAACTGGTTCGCGATGAAGAATTTCGTAAATAT
>CAZIPG010000191.1:0-5873 GCA_964540955.1 uncultured Rheinheimera sp. | reverse complement strand
TGGTTTTGCCCAATAAAAACCTTGGGCCGCATCACAACCTAAGTCAATGAGCCGTTGTAAAGTTGCCTCATCTTCCACCCCTTCAGCCACAATCTGCAATCCCAAACTATGTCCCATTTGAATGATGGCTTGTACCAAGGGTTCATCTCGATCTGAGACACATAAAGAACGGATAAACGATTGATCAATTTTTAAGGTTGTCGCATTAAACCGACGCAAATACCCAAGGTTTGAGTAGCCAGTACCAAAGTCGTCAATGGCAAAAGAAACGCCCAATGCCCCTAACTGAGCTAGTTGCTGACTAATTAAATCGCCTTCACCGATCAATAAAGATTCGGTTAATTCCAACTCTAAATCTTTTGCTGCAAGGCCTGCCTCACGCAGTGCTTGTTGCACTTTCTGTTCGAGCTGGCCATCACGGAATTGCACAAAGGATAAATTGACGGCCACGGTCATATGCTCGAAGCCTTGCGCTTGCCAGCGTTGACAAGCTTTGCACGCTTCAACAAGTACCCAATGACCGAGTTCATTAATCAGCCCTGATTCCTCACAGAGGCTAATAAATTGCAAGGGTGAAATAAAACTGCCGTCGGCTTGTGGCCAGCGGACCAAAGCTTCGGCACTGAAGATCTGGCCAGTCTGCAGGTTAATTTTGGGCTGATAGTAAAGTTGAAATTGGTGCTCTTTTAATGCTTGTCTGAGCTTTTGTAATAAATTGAATTTATCAACATTGGCTTTATCCATCGCCTCGTCATAAAAGCGCCAACTGTTGCGGCCAGAGTTTTTGGCTTGAAACATCGCCATATCGGCTTTTTTTAGCAGGCTGCTAAATTCCAAACCATCTCTAGGCACGACCACAATACCAACAGAACCAGAAATTTCGACTTGGGTTTGCAAAAGATCAAAATGGCGGCTGGTTTGTTGTAAAAGGTTTTCGGCATGGCTAATGACCTCAGCATCATCGGCGATACCGGGCAATAAACACAAAAATTCATCGCCGCCAAAACGACAGATAAAATCCGCAGCACTGAGATTTTGCTGTAACCTCATCGCCAGCTGCTGCAATAACAAGTCTCCTGCAGAATGCCCGCGCGAGTCATTGACTGGCTTAAAATAATCCAAATCGAGGAACAACATCACAAGGCGCTCTTGCCGTTGCTGGCAATCATGCAACAGTTGCTTGAACGCTGGTTCTGCCATACTGCGATTGGGCAACCCTGTTAACTGATCATGTTGGGTGAGCCTTAACAGTTCTTGTTGTGACTCATGCACCCGAATATTTTCCAGCTGTAAGGCTCGCATTAATCGGTGTAAATCCCGAGATAGTAGATACACACTAAAGCCTGACACCGCTAAAATCACACACACATACACCAAACTATTCCAGCCTGTGGCGGGAATATGGGGTTGGTACCAACCAAAAATGGCAAAAGCAACCAAACCAGAGCAACTCATCAATATTGCCCCAGCTAAAGAGATAAACAGTGATAAATCCCCTAAGATAGCCGCAAATACCAACACGCCGGGATACCCTAATACCGCCAAATCACGGATCCCACCGGAGTAAAAAGCCAAAGTGGTCAACATAATTGTCATCGACCACAACAAAATGTAAGCAGAGCTCAAAGGTTTTTGCGCAAAGGCAAGCCCTGCAGATACGACCAAAGCAATACAGCCGCAAATCAAAATTAACTTGACGCCACCAGTGGCAAAACTTAATGCCAGTAACAAGCCCAAAAGCGTGCTGGTGCTGATCTGCAACAATCGTTTGATTTTAAGTTGCTGCATGGATTCATAAGAAACCGTGTGCTTGATGTCATTTACATCCAAAACAATCGCCTCTACATCTCACTTCGAACGACTCAAAACGTTAAAACTCTCTAACGTTTAAGATAGCCTAATTTTTGGGCATCAACCTGATTGAACTCGCAATATCCGACTAAAGTTAGGTGTTTTTTATTTTTTGCAGTGGGTTATTCGCTAGAACACCATGCCCCCCCTCTAGCAAACGCGAGTTGTGATGAAACTCAGCATGAAACCGAGCCATTGCAGATATTTCACTATTGAAGATTTTTGCCAAGTTGCTTGAAAGCAAGTTGGCATTGCAATAAAAAGGCTGCAATAAAAAAAGGCTGCAACAGTGCAGCCTTTTTTACGCAAAAAGAGAATGATTACTGACCAGCTCTTGAGGCATCGCGAGTGGCTTTAAACTCTTTTCCTTCATACCAATTTGGCCAAGCCGTTGAATTGGCGATATCAAGGCCGGTTCGATAGTACAGGAACAAGTCCTGCTGAGCGCCACGTAAATCCCAGTTTTCAGAGTACTCATCTTCAACTTTGTGGTAGCAGCAGGTATTAAACAGTTCGCGCTGTTTTAAACCCCACTCTTTGCCGTGCTCAAAACTATCCTCACCGCCTTTGGCATAGAGCATCGGCACACCGACTTTTGCCAGATTGAAATGGTCAGAGCGGTAGTAATAGCCAGCAGCACCATGGCTTTCTGGCGCAACATAACGGCCTTGTTGCTCGGTGTATTTTTTCAAAATCTCTTCCAGTTCTGAACCACCATGGCCAACCACAACCATATCTTTCATCGGACCGTACACATTCATGACGTCCATGTTGATCCCCGCAACGGTTTTATTCAGCGGGAAAATAGGATTTTTGGCATACCAAGCTGAACCCAATAAGCCGCGTTCTTCGGCCGTGACAGCAACAAACAGCACAGAACGTTTCGGCTTCGGTTGCGTGGTAAAGTACTCAGCCAGCGCCATTAAACCGCCAGTCCCTGACGCATTATCTTGCGCACCGTTGAACACTTTATTTTTAGGATTCGAGAAATCTACGCCTAAATGATCCCAATGTGCCATATAAAGGACCGCTTCATCTGGGCGCTCTGTGCCTTCGATATAACCAGCGACGTTGGCAGAAGTCAGTTCTTGCACATTACTTTTCACCGATACAGAAGCTTTAATACCCAGTGGGATTGGGCTAAATCCTTTAGTCAGTGCTTTTTTCCGCATCGAATCGACAGTCTCGCCGATGGTCGCAAATAAGGTATTCGCCGCTTCGGTAGTCACCCAGCCATCGACCGCACTACGATCAGCATTTTTGTTTGGGTTAATCAGATCAAATTTAGTGGCTGAACCGCCTGCTACCACATGCCAACCATATGAAGCCGCATCGGTTTCGTGAATGATTAACGCCATGGCCGCACCTTGGCGGGCGGCTTCTTCGAATTTGTAGGTCCAACGCCCATAGTAGGTCATGGTGTTGCCATTGAACAATTTCGGATCTTGGGTGGCAAAACCTGGATCGTTGACAAACATCACCACGGTTTTCCCTTTGACATCTAAGCCTGCATAGTCATTCCATTGATATTCAGGCGCAACAATGCCGTAACCCACAAACACCATGTCAGATTCTTTCACTTCACTGAGCTCGGTCACGCGGGTAGTCCAAGTGAACATTTGCTCACGGTATTTAAATTCGGCTGGGGCTTTTTCACCGGTAAAGGTCATGCTTGAGACCGCGACTGGATCAATACGAACCAATTGCACCGGCTGGACATAACTGTCGCCATTCACTGGCTTTAAGCCAATGCGTTTAAAGTGTTCGGAAATATAAGCAACCGTCAGTTCTTCACCTTTCGTTGCTGGAGCTCGGCCCTGAAACTCATCAGAAGCCAGAGTTTTAATGTACTCACCTAACCGCGGATTCATCTCGGTATCGGGTAAAGCGGTAGCGACTTGAGGCGCTGCAGCTTGCTCAACGGGTTGCGGTTGTTTGGTACAAGCCGCTAACCCGAGACACGCGCTTAACGCCAACCATGTTCCTGAAAACCAAAATTGTGGTTTCATAAAAACTCCAATTGGATTGTTATTGCTATTATGGGTCGAGAACAAGACACTTGCCTTTGGTACCAGACAAAACGCTCTGGTGCGACTTTCCCACGACCAGCGGCGCTATCATCAGGCAATTGCAAACGTATGCAGGCACCGCTTTGCTGAAAGTCTTTGTGTTAGCATAGAACATCAGTTTGGGCAAAAAGGCACTATGATGAATAAATTCAAAAGGTTAACATTCTTACTTTGCGCAGTAACTTTGTTAAGTTCTTGCAGTGAGGCACCGCCAATGCAACCACAGGCTACCGAGGAAAAACCTCAAGCTGTCAGCGCTAAAGCGCCTCACGAGCAAAAAATAATTATTTATCAAGCTTTTACTCGTCTTTTCGGTAACCAAGTCACCACGAATAAGCCTTGGGGTACCGCAGCTGAAAACGGGGTGGGTAAGCTGAATGATTTTAACGATGAAGCTTTGCTGGCTCTGAAAAAAATGGGCGTCACGCATTTGTGGCTCACCGGTGTGTTACATCATGCGATGGTTGCTGATTACAGTGCCATTGGGATTGACGCCGACGACCCTGAGGTCGTGAAAGGACGTGCTGGCTCGCCCTACGCCCTTCGAGGATGTGAACTACCCCTACGCCCTCGGCTCGCCCTACGCCGTCAAAGATTATTACAACATCAACCCAGATCTCGCAGTAGATCCCGCAAAGCGCCTCGAGGAATTTAAAGCGTTAATCGCGCGCGCCCATCAGCACAATATTAAAATCATTATCGATATCGTGCCGAATCATGTCGCCAGACACTATCGTTCGCTGAGCAAACCTGAGGGCGTGCGGGATTTTGGTGCCGACGATGATACGTCGCTGGAATATCATCGTGATAACAATTTCTATTATGTCCCTGGGAAGGCCTTTGAACTGCCTGACGCCCCAGCAGGTTTCCAAGTACTCGGCGGAGAAGCGCATCCATTAGTCGATGGAAAATTTGCCGAATTTCCGGCCAAATGGACTGGCAACGGCGCAAGAGCCGCCAAACCAAGTTTTGATGACTGGTTTGAAACCGTCAAAATTAATTACGGGGTAAAACCTGATGGCAGCTATGACTTTGCCAAATTGCCAAGCGATTATGCCCAGAAAGATCATCAAGCCCATTTTCAATTTTGGCAACAACAAAGCGTGCCGAATTCTTGGCTTAAATTCCAACAGATCACGCAATATTGGTTAGATTTTGGCGTTGATGGCTTTCGCTACGATATGGCAGAAATGGTGCCGGTCGAGTTTTGGAGCTATCTAAATAGCCATGTGAAACAAAAAAATCCAAATGCCCTGTTATTAGCTGAAGTCTACCAACCGCATTTATATCGCGATTACATCCATTTAGGAAAAATGGACTATCTCTACGACAAGGTGGGCTTTTACGACTCGTTAAAATTATTAATGCAAGGCAAAGGGCCTGCATCTGCAGTCTTGGCTTCCCACGAGCAAGTGCGGGATGTTGCGCCTCACATGCTGCATTTTTTAGAGAACCATGACGAACAACGTATTGCCAGTCCAGAATTTGCGGGCAGCGCTGAAAAAGGTAAACCAGCCATGGTGGTGTCTACGCTGATTAGCAGCTCGCCGACCTTACTGTATTTTGGCCAAGAAAGCGGTGAAACTGGCGCCTTAGCAAGTGGCTTTGGTCAACCCTCTCGCACCACCATTTTTGATTATGCAGGCGTCCCCGCTCATCAAGCTTGGCTCAATGGCGGTAAATTTGATGGCGGCGGTTTCACTAAAGAGCAAAAGGCTTTACATCAATTCTATCAACGGTTGATGCAAATCGCTGGCAGTTCCCCTGCAGTCTTGGGAGAATTGCACGCCTTACACGCGCTGAATTTAACCAGCAAAGGCTACAGCGAACAGCAGTTAAGTTTTGCGCGCAGCAGCGCAAAGCAAAAGCTGGTCGTTGTCAGTAATTTCAGCGATCAAGCGGTGAAATTTCAGCTGCAATTGCCGGCAGAGTTGACTCAGCAATGGGGTTTGC
>CAZIPG010000190.1:0-5879 GCA_964540955.1 uncultured Rheinheimera sp. | reverse complement strand
AAAGCTGCATTTAACCTGTTGGTGAAAAAATATCAGCACCGATTAGCGAACTTAATCTCACGATATGTTTCTAATCATGGTGACGTTGCTGATGTGAGCCAAGATGCGTTTATTAAAGCGTATCGGGCTCTCCCTGGGTTCAGAGGCGATAGTGCTTTTTACACTTGGTTGTATCGAATTGCTGTGAACAGCGCAAAAAATTATTTAATTGCGAATGGGCGTAAACCGCCATCAACCGATGTTGATGCCGAAGAAGCCGATACGTATGAAGGCAGTGATGCGTTAAAAGTACAAGATTCTCCGGAAAAGTTGTTGTTAACCGAAGAAATCAAAAAGGTCGTTTTCGATACGATTGAACAATTACCTGAAGAATTACGCAGTGCAATTACCTTGCGTGAATTGGATGGACTGAGCTACGAAGAAATTGCCGAAATCATGCAGTGTCCAATTGGCACTGTGAGAAGTCGAATTTTCCGAGCTCGCGAAGCTATAGATTCAAAGCTGAAGCCGTTAATCGGTTAATTAGGGTACTAAGACAGGAATAATTATGTCGTCTGAACAACAAGATTGGCTTTCTGCCGCAAGCGATAACCAAGCGATTACTGCGCAACAACTTGATCAGCTGATTGCTGATCCTGAGTTGCAGGATCAATGGTTGCGTTATCAGCTGGCAGGTTCTGCAGTGCGTGATGAATTACCGACAACATTAGACTTCAACTTTGCCGATGACTTTGCGAAGTTGTTGGATAATGAGCAACCGCACTCGTTAAGTCAGCAAGCAGTTCCTGAGCTTGCGACTGCTGCTGTGACATCAAGCGCGGGTAATATCTTTAAGCAATCTGCCAACTCTGGCTGGTTTAAAACCATGCTACAAGGCGCTATTGCTGCAGGTGTCGCCGTGATTGCGGTCATTGGTGTGCAACATCATCAACCCAACGCGGATGATGCATTGATTGCGCCGCTGCCGGTGTTACAGACTGGCCCTGTGGGCAATGTGGTCGCCCCTGTGAGTTTAAGTCAAACCACGGTCAAAACTCAGTATGATCCAAAACAACAGCAACTGATGGTTGAACAACAGCGCCGGTTGCAGGAGTTGATGCAAGCGCGGCAACAGCAAATTCGCTTGATGGAACAAGCTGAACTTGAGCGGCAAAAAGCCAGCAAAGCTGAACCAGAGACAACCTCAGGCGGCCAATAATCAATGGGAAAGTTTGTTGTATCTTTAGCATTCGTGTTGCTCAGTGTTACGGACGTCATGGCATCTGATGAAGGCTGGCGCTTAATTAAGCACAGCCAACAAGCCATTAAAACCTACAATTTTGACGTGTCTTTTGTGCAGCAGAAAGCCAATCATGTGAATACCTTCCGTTGGTTGCGCGGCATTCATCAAGGCAATGGTGCGTTGGCGGTGCAGACAGAACTTGAGCAATTGACCGCACAAGATGGCTATGGCACTGATACCTTCCGGCGCAATAATTATGTTTATTATGCCGCACCTGATGCGCCTGTGGTGGCAACTCTCAATTCAACCATCAAAGAACTGCCAGCAATTTTATTTAAAGAACCTACAGCATTAAACGAATTATATGATGCGGTGCCGGGCACCAGCGTCGCTTTATCTGGCAGAAATGCGCAATTAGTGCGTTTAACCGCTCGTGATGGCAGTCGCTATAGTTATTGGTTGTGGCTGGATGCGGAAACCGGTTTTCCATTGCGGGTGAATACCCTCAATAGCGCCAATGAAGTGCTTGAAAGTTGGATGGTTGTTCATTTACAACTGAAACCAACAGTCCCGAATGAATTGCTGGGATTATTAAACGCACAGTTGCCGGCAGAGCCTGCCGCTTTGGCGACAGATACATCTGCGGTTGCCGCGCCATTTTCGCTGAGTTGGCTGCCTGCTGGGTATCAAATCATTAATCAGCATCAACCGGTGATGACTCGCTCGGGGCGGGTGATAGGCTCTTGGTTATTGTCGGATGGTATCCACCAAATTTCAGTCTTTGTGCAACCTTCCGCAGGCTTGAGTCAAGTGATGGCTTATCGGGATGGCGCCACGACGATTCTTGTCGTGCCGCAACAAAACTATGATGTGACTGTCATCGGCCCTATAGAAGCGCAGCTAGCCAATAAAATAGCCGTTTCGGTGCAATAAAAAGTTTTCGCTAATCTTTCAATCTGCAGCTCTGGCGATAGGTAATGTTAGCGAGAGCTGCCAGATCTCACTGGGTGTTTTCATTAAGGGCTACCTTGTCAGCAACAACCCGAGTAAAATAACTTGGGTTGTTGAAAGGACGATTTCATGATTGAAGAAATTGCGACTGTAATTGCTGTTGAAGCAGAAGGTGTTTGGGTGAAAACTCAAGCCAAAACCACCTGTGGCGCTTGTCAGCAAAAAGATTCTTGTACCAGTGGCGTGGTCGCAAAAGCCTTAACCCCGAAAGAACCTCGTTTGTTTGTCGTGACGCAAGAGCCCTTGTTGGCAGGTCAACAAGTGCGCATCGGTTTAGATGAGACGGCTCTCACCAAATCAGCGTTACGAGTTTATCTTTTGCCGTTATTAGTCTTTATCATCAGCATGGCGCTTGCATTGAATGCCGGATTTTCTGAGCCTTTACAATTGCTGATCGCAATCATCTCAAGTGCAATCAGTCTAGCGCTAGTCAAAGCGGTAGAAAGTCGGCGTGCTAAATCGCTGACGGTCAGTCTAATCGCTGTGTTACCACATATTTCGGTCTCTTCTTCAGTGGTTTAGTGCCAGAACTGCGCGGAACTTATCGGCTGCACTTCAGCTGCTAGGCCTTGTCTGCCTGTTTTGGCTGGTATCACCAATCCATGATTGCGCTATCGCAAAGAACACAGTGCAAGCTTGTGCTAAATCGAGTACAATTCGCGGCAATTTTAATCTGCCGGCCAGTGAGCGCTCTTTTGAAGTGCTGCGTATTGGTGGTGCAATCAGCTCAGTTTTGTATTGGAAAAAATGGCTAAATTATCTCATATTCGCAATTTCTCAGTAATTGCTCACATCGACCACGGTAAATCGACATTATCCGACCGCTTGATCCAGTTTTGTGGTGGTTTAAGTGATCGTGAAATGCAAGAGCAAGTGCTTGATTCAATGGATCTTGAGCGCGAGCGCGGTATTACCATCAAAGCGCAAAGCGTGACCTTAAACTATAAGGCAAAAGATGGGGAAACCTATCAGTTAAACTTTATCGATACACCGGGCCACGTTGACTTCACTTATGAGGTGAGCCGTTCTTTAGCCGCTTGTGAAGGCGCTTTATTGGTAGTCGATGCCGGCCAAGGCGTGGAAGCGCAAACCGTAGCAAACTGCTACACCGCGCTGGAAATGAATTTAGAGGTATTGCCGGTCCTCAATAAAATAGATTTGCCACAAGCAGAACCTGAGCGCGTGTCTGAAGAAATCGAAGATATCATTGGCATTGAAGCCGTGGGCGCTGTGCAGTGCTCAGCCAAAACTGGCGTGGGTATTGAAGATGTATTAGAGACAATCGTCAAAGGCATTCCTGCACCAGAAGGCGATATTGACGCCCCCACGCAAGCGCTGATTATCGACTCATGGTTCGACCCGTATCAAGGCGTTGTGTCGTTAGTGCGCGTCAAACACGGTAAAATTCAAGCCAAAGACAAAATCAAAGTGATGTCGAGTGGCGCCGTGTATGAAGTCGATAAAGTCGGTATTTTCACGCCGAAAGCCACCAACACCGGTATTTTAAGTACTGGCGAAGTGGGCTTTGTCATCGCAGGCATTAAAGAAATCAAAGGCGCGCCGGTTGGCGACACTTTAACGTTGGCGAAAAATTCTGCCCAAGAACCGCTGCCAGGTTTTAAACGCATCAAACCGCAGGTTTATGCCGGGGTTTACCCAGTGTCTTCAGATGATTATGAAGATTTCCGGGATGCGCTGGAAAAGTTAAGTCTGAACGACTCTTCGTTGTTCTATGAGCCAGAAAGTTCAAGCGCCTTAGGTTTCGGCTTTAGGATCGGTTTCCTCGGCATGTTGCACATGGAAATCATCCAAGAGCGTTTAGAACGTGAGTACGATTTGGATTTGATCACTACAGCCCCGACCGTAGTCTATGAAGTCGTGGTCAAAGGTGGCGATGTCGTGATGGTTGATAACCCAAGCGATCTGCCGCCTGTCGGGAATATCGATGAAATTCGCGAGCCGATTGTTGAAGCCCATATTCTGGTACCCCAAGAATACTTAGGGAACGTCATCAATTTGTGTATTGAGAAGCGCGGCGTACAAATGAACATGACCTACCATGGTCGCCAAGTTGCTGTCGTGTATGAACTGCCGATGGCGGAAGTGGTAATGGATTTCTTTGACCGCTTGAAATCTACCAGCCGTGGTTATGCGTCTTTAGATTACGCGTTTAAACGCTTCCAAACTTCTGATATGTCACGCGTTGATATCCTTATAAACGGCGAGCGAGTGGATGCGTTAGCTATCATCAGCCACCGTGATTTTGCCCAAAGTCGTGGCCGTGAATTGGCGGATAAGCTGAAAGACTTAATTCCACGCCAGATGTTTGATATCGCCATCCAAGCGGCCATTGGCAGCCATATCATTGCCCGGACCACTGTGAAGCAGTTACGTAAAAACGTGCTTGCGAAGTGTTATGGTGGCGACGTCAGCCGGAAGAAAAAGTTATTGCAGAAACAGAAAGAAGGTAAAAAACGCATGAAGCAAGTCGGTAACGTTGAAGTGCCGCAAGAAGCGTTTTTAGCCATTCTGAAAGTTGGTAAATAACAACCGACAGACCGTCAGCGATACACTGACGGTCTGTTACCGCTCGTAACAATTAAATAACGCTCGCCTCTTTATGCGTACTACTAGCACGCGGTAAGCTTTCGAACATCATAAGCAACGAGGAATGATTTATTCATGGCTGGATATTTTGCAATATTTTTAGTGGTGCTCACCATTGGTAGCGGTTTGATTTGGTTGTTCGATGCTTTAGTGCTGGCGCCGAAACGGCAAAAAAAACTGGCAGAAGTGATGGCGCAAACCCAAGCCCCGTTATCGGAAGAAGTCAAACAGTCGATTTTGGCGCAGTCCTCGATTGCTGAAACCGCGCAGTCGATTTTTCCATTAATTGCCATTATTACTCTCGTGCGTTCTTTTTTGTATGAACCTTTTCAAATCCCTTCCGGGTCAATGATGCCTACCTTATTGGTGGGGGATTTTATTCTGGTAGAAAAGTATTCTTACGATGTCAAAGACCCGGTATGGCGGACAACGTTGTACAGCAATGGCAAACCAGAGCATGGCGATGTGGTTGTTTTTAAGTTTCCTGCACAGCCGCAAATTGACTATATTAAACGTGTGATTGGCTTGCCTGGAGACCGCATTATTTATAAAGGCAAACAGCTTTTTGTCCAGCGTGCGTGTGACAAAACCGGCAACACTGTGTGCCCAACTTTAGAGCCGTTACGGCAAGAATTTTTGGCAGAAGGCGAAGCCTATAAATACAATTTACCGCTGAAGCGTTTTAACGAACAAACACAAGAAAAAACCTATCAAATTTATTATAACGAGCAAATTCCGGAAAATATTGCCGAATACTTTAGTCAAGCCGGCACGGAACCGAACGAATTTATTGTGCCTGATGGCCATTATTTTGTGATGGGTGATAACCGCGATAATAGTTTAGATAGCCGTTTCTGGGGCTTTGTTCCTGCGGATAACTTGGTCGGTAAAGCGGTCTTTAAGTGGATGAGTTTTGAATTTAGTGAAGACCCAGACAGCATGTTGCCACGCTGGGTTCCGGTCGGTGTTCGTTTTGAACGCTTAGGCCCAATTGAATAAGGAAAGGCATGCAAGTTTCTTTAGCGCCTTTGCAGAAAAA
>CAZIPG010000189.1:1325-5935 GCA_964540955.1 uncultured Rheinheimera sp. | reverse complement strand
CGCCCAAACTATCAGTGAAATGGTGGATAACGTCGTCGCGTTCCCCGAAGGCACTAAGTTGATGGTGCTTGCGCCTGTGGTCCAAGAGCGCAAAGGGGAGCATGTCAAAACCTTAGAAAATCTCGCAGCACAGGGGTATATTCGCGCCCGTATCAATGGCGAAATTTGTGATTTATCGGACCCACCGAAATTAGATTTACATAAAAAGCACACCATCGAAGTGGTGGTCGATCGCATCAAAGTGCGCGAAGACATCAAACAACGCTTAGCGGAAAGTTTTGAAACCGCCCTAGCCTTGTCAGGCGGCATTGCCAAAGTCGCGCCAATGGATCCAGAGCCGGGCCAAAGTGTCGAAGAGTTAATTTTCAGCGCAAATTTTGCCTGTCCTACCTGCGGTTACTCGATGGCCGAATTAGAACCGCGGTTATTTTCTTTTAACAATCCTGCGGGCGCCTGCCAAGCCTGTGATGGCCTTGGGGTTAAACAATATTTCGATGCGCAAAAAGTGATTGTCGATCCGCAACTCAGCTTAGCCGCTGGCGCCATTCGCGGTTGGGACAAACGCAATTTCTATTATTTTCAAATGTTAAAGTCCTTAGCCGACTTCTATGGATTTGATGTCGATGCCCCCTTTGCTGCACTCAAAACCGAGCATCAGCAAGCCATCCTGAAAGGCTCGGGCCGCAAAGAAATCGAGTTTAAATACTTAAACGATCGCGGCGATGTGGTGTTGCGAAAACATCCGTTCGAAGGGATTTTGCCCAACATGGAACGTCGTTATCATGAAACCGAATCGATGGCGGTGCGTGAAGAGTTATCGAAGTATCTCGCCACCCAATGCTGCCCGGTTTGTGATGGTTCTCGCTTGCGCGAAGAGGCTCGGCATGTGTTTATCGGCCAAACCACCTTGCCGCAGGTGGTCGAATTATCGATCGGCGATTGTTATCAATATTTTAAACAGCTCACGTTAACTGGGCAAAAAGCCAAAATTGCCGAAAAGGTCTTAAAGGAAATTCAAGACCGCCTGATGTTTTTAGTCAACGTTGGCCTCAATTATCTTAACCTTTCGCGCAGTGCCGAGACGCTGTCTGGGGGAGAAGCCCAACGTATTCGTTTGGCAAGCCAAATTGGTGCCGGTTTGGTGGGCGTCATGTATGTCCTCGATGAACCTTCGATTGGCTTACATCAGCGCGATAATGACCGACTGTTAGGTACCCTGACGCACCTGCGCGATTTGGGAAATACTGTCATTGTGGTTGAACATGATGAAGACGCCGTGCGGTTAGCCGATCATATTATCGATATCGGCCCTGGTGCCGGCGTGCATGGCGGTCATGTAGTTGCCCAAGGCAGCTTGGCCGACATCGAAGCGGCGGAAGATTCATTAACCGGCCAATATCTCTCAGGACGGCGCAAAATCGCAGTGCCGAGCAAACGTCATACCGGCAAAGCAGGTCATAGCCTCAAAGTCCTCGGTGCGACTGGCAATAACCTGAAAAATGTCGATTTAGAAATCCCATTTGGGGTGATGACCTGTATCACAGGCGTTTCCGGATCAGGCAAATCTACGCTGATTAACGACACCCTCTTTCGGGTTGCCCATAAGGTGTTGAACAAAGGCGAAGGCGACGATCCTGCTCCGCATCGCAGTATTGAAGGTTTAGAGCATTTTGATAAATGTGTGGATATCGATCAAAGCCCGATCGGACGGACTCCGCGCTCGAACCCAGCCACATATACCGGCATTTTTACCGCGGTGCGGGATATTTTTGCTGGCACCCCGGAAGCTCGCTCGCGAGGCTATCAGGTTGGACGTTTTAGTTTTAACGTCAAAGGCGGCCGCTGTGAAGCTTGCCAAGGGGATGGGGTCATTAAAGTTGAAATGCATTTTTTACCAGATGTTTATGTGCCCTGTGATGTCTGTAAAGGCAAACGCTACAACCGCGAAACCTTAGAAGTGAAATATAAGGGTAAAAATATTCACGAAGTGCTCGAAATGACGGTTGAAGATGCTTACGACTTTTTCTCCGCCATTCCAGCAATTGCTCGTAAGCTAAAAACCTTGATGGATGTTGGTCTCACCTACATTCGTTTAGGGCAAGCGGCCACCACTTTGTCGGGAGGCGAAGCGCAACGGGTGAAATTAGCGCGGGAGCTTTCCAAACGAGATACTGGCAAAACCTTGTATATCTTGGATGAACCGACCACAGGCTTGCATTTTTATGACATTCAACAACTGTTAAATGTGTTGCATAAACTTCGTGATCACGGCAATACCATCGTGGTGATTGAGCACAACTTAGATGTGATTAAAACCGCCGATTGGATTGTCGATTTGGGCCCAGAGGGTGGCAGTGGCGGTGGTGAAATTCTGATTGCTGGCACACCTGAAGAAGTCGCAGCTTGTGCTCACTCCTACACAGGGCAGTACCTCAAACCGTTATTAGCCAAAAACTAACTCATGTCCGCTCGCGGTCAGTGGTAGCCCACTGACCGCCAATCCAATTTGCTTAGACCTTGTTTTAATCCGAGCAAACAGCCGATTTCCGCGGCACCTTGTTCTTAGAATGGCCCTTTAAGCCAAGCCGATGGCTTGCTGTTGACGACTATCCATGAAATATTAGGGTCAAATACTTCGAATGATCGTGTAAAACAAGGATTGCAATATGCCCCATCAATGGCGTTTTTTCCGCTCTGGCGGTTTTGACCAAGTGCGTCTAGACAAAATTGCCGACTGGCAACATCTGGCTGAATTGGACCCGAAATTATGGGCAGCGTTGAGCTGTCCAGTCAAAGGTTTAGAATTTGATGAGCGGACTTTGCAATATTTAGACACGGACCATGATGGCCGCGTACGCATCGTCGAAGTCAAAGCAGCAGTGGCTTGGGCATTATCCGTTTTGAAAACTCCGGAAGTTTTATTATCTGGCAGTGAGCTGCCGCTCGCAGCCATTGCCGATGACACTGCTGCAGGGCAAAAACTACTCGCCTCCGCCAAACGGATCCTGCAAAATTTAGGCAAAGCAGACGCAACCAGTCTGAGCGTCGCTGACACTGCAGATTTAGGGTTGATTTTCCCCGCCAATCAATTAAATGGCGATGGCGTCATTACGGTCGAATTGGCCGAATCGCCAGACGTTAAAACCTTAATCTCCACCCTACTCGAATTAGGCATCAGTACCCTCGATCGCAGTGGCGTTGCCGGGATTGAGCAATCTCAACTTGCTGGATTCGTGACCGAAGCACAAAATTTTTTGCAATGGCGACAACAAGGTGAACTATTAAGCCAGCATCTTGGCGAGAAAACATACGAGATTTACCAGTTATATCAGCAACTTAATCCTAAAGTGCGCGATTTCTTTGTTCGCTGCCAATTGGCTGCTTATGACAGCAATGCCACCACAGTGCTGAATGCCAGTGCCGACAACTATGCGGCTCTTGCCAATCAACTCTTATCATCCGATGCCAGTGATAGCCATGCGTTGCCGCTAGCCACCATTAATCCAAATGGTTTATTGCCGCTCCGTCAGCAGGTTCACCCACATTGGGCAGCGCCGCTCGCCGAGTTAGCGGATGCGGCGAATTGGCAAGGCAAAACCAGTATCAATCAAGCGGATTGGGCAGAACTCGGTGAGCAATTAGCGCCTTATGCGGCTTGGCTTGGCGCTCAACCCAGCCATCCGGTGGCGACTTTAGCCCCTGAACTCCTAAGTTCAATGACTGCTGAAGCGACCTTAACAGCGGCCTATGACCTGATGGCAGCCGATTTAGCACAACAAAGCGAAGCAGAAACGGTATTGGAAGTCGATAAGTTGGTGCGTTATCAAGTCTATCTGCGTGATTTACTGCGGAACTTTGTCAACTTTGAAAACTTTTATAGCTTTGAAAAACCAGCAATTTTCCAAAATGGCCGTTTATACATTGATGGCCGTAGCTGTGATTTATGCCTATCCGTGAACGATGCTGGCAAACATGCCAAACTCGCCGCACTGAGTGGCACTTATCTGCTGTATGTCGATTGTGTTCGCCAAAGTACCGGCGAAAAACTCTCCATTGTCGCGGCCATGACTGCTGGCGATGCCGGCAATTTAATGGTTGGACGTAATGGCGTATTTTACGACACGCAAGGGGTCGACTGGGATGCCACAGTCACACAAATCGTGTCGAATCCCATCAGTATCCGCGAAGCGTTCTTCACACCATATCAGCGGATTGGTCGGATGATTTCTGAACAAATTCAGAAGTTTGCTGCCGCGAAAGATAAAGATCTCGAAACGAAAAGTGCCGCGGGCGTTGGCGGCGCCGCCAAAATTGCTGAGGCACCACCAGCCCCTGCTCCCAAAGCAGCCGCACCTTTTGATGTGGCAAAATTCGCCGGTATTTTTGCCGCCATTGGCTTAGCGATCGGTGCTATCGGCACTGCGGTTGCCTCCGTCGTGACTGGATTCTTAGGGTTGGCTTGGTGGCAAATGCCGTTAGCCTTATTGGGCCTTGTGCTGTTTGTGTCGGGTCCATCAATGTTACTTGCTTGGTTTAAATTGCGGGCACGGAATTTGGCGCCATTACTTGATGCAAATGGTTGGGCTATTAATGCCCGTGCAGTAGTAAAT
>CAZIPG010000189.1:0-1315 GCA_964540955.1 uncultured Rheinheimera sp. | reverse complement strand
GGCTGGGCGGTGAACACCAATGCCAAACTCAGCTTAAGCTTCGGTGCAAAATTAACCGCGATAGCAACTATTCCCGCGGGTGCAACGCGCAGTTTGGTCGACCCTTATGAAAGCAAAAGCTACGCGAAATATTGGCTGGTGTTGGTGGTTTTAATCGCCGCTGCGGGCTTCGCTTGGCAACAGGGCTGGCTGGCAATACTGTTTAAGTAATCGGCTGACAAAGCTAAATTGGGCTTGCTTCAGGCCTACGCAGTGACATTGCTGCAACGGCCTGCTAACTAACATCCTTCGTATTTGGATGAGTAGCGCGCGAAACCAGACTATTTTCGTTGATAGCGGGTGTATTGTTGTTGTGCTTGCTGCATCGTTTGCAGATAGTGCAACAACACTTTGTTGCGTAATTGGTTAAGCTGTTCAATGTTTTTAAAAGGCGCAACGTCTTGCTGCGTCAAGTTCATCCGGATCCGCAAGCCAGTCACTGGGTCTAACCACAGCCAACGACTGCGCACATTATCCGGCAAATTCAAACTCTGTTGGTCACAGCGGATGAGACTAATTTGCTCAAACTGCTGTTGCTGCAACGTCATTAATTGCTTCTCTCCCCGCAAGCCAGCTTGATAAAACCCCAAGGCAGCCTCGCCTTGTTGGGTTAACTGAAATTGTTCACGCTCACACTCTTTAATAAAGGCATCCCGACTGTAACCCGCATCACTGGTAAATTGGCCTGCTGCACTTTGTTCAATACTCAACATGGTAAACACATGGGTTCCTGGGTATGCATAAGCGGCACTATAACGCGATTGCAGCACGATTTTTTCCGTGCGATACGGTTCTGGCTTTTCAAGCCCAAAAAACTTGATCTCTTGCTGAGTTGGGCAATGCAAACAGTCATTTTTGACCCGCAGCAAGGTCAAACCATCCGCAAAAGTCTGAGGCACTAACCAGCGCTGTGGAATGGGCAATTCCTCAGCGGGCGGATTTGCCGCCCCGACAAAGTCAGACATCAACAAACCGCCAGCCACCAGCAGCACACAAAGGGGAGATAAGGCTCTCATGAATAATCCTTGAAGTTGCACGGCAAATCATCAACTCAGCGAAAACATACTGTCTATCTACTTTAGCCCTGAAGCAGCTAGTTTGCGAATGAGCAATCAATGGGGTCAGAGTCATTGAAAACCTCCCCATTAAGCTCGCCGCAATTCATCGAGTTTTTCAGGTTTTAAGCGGGCGACTGTTTGAGCGGGGCGACGGTAGCGCCCTGCGAGTTTCGCCCGTGCCTGAAAAGCTTGCATGAATTGCGGGAGAAAGAGCGCAC
>CAZIPG010000188.1:0-5944 GCA_964540955.1 uncultured Rheinheimera sp. | reverse complement strand
CCCTCCGCTCGTTTCTGTTTGCCTTTACCTGATTAAACATTTGGATGCGACCTTATCTTATTTGCAAGATTCAGCACGCCAAGAGAAGCTACTGAACGAGAATCTGCAAGAAAACATTCGACAGTTGAACTTTGAAATCGAAGAAAGGAAAAAAGCATTTCAAGCGAAAAGACGAGCTGTGGATGAGTTACGCAAAGAAATTTCAGGTCGCAAGAAAACGCAACAGGAACTGGAAGAGCAAAGTCTGTTGATGAAGTCGATTGTTGATAGCTCGCCCGACTTATTTTACTACCGTGATGAAACCGGCCGTTTTGCCAGCTGTAATAAAATGTTCGAAAAGCTCATCGGTAAACCTGCCATTGAATTAATAGGTCGTTATCCCTCCGAGATTTATTCAGCTGACATGGCACCCGCGGCAATCCTGACGGATCACGAGGTATCGGTCAGTCAAGCTGAGCTGACTGTTGATGTCGAGTATGTAACCCCTGATGGCCACACCATGTGGTTCGAAATGCGCAAGGTGCCGTTTTTCGACATGCAAGGCCGATATATCGGCTTATTAGGCTTTGGCCGTGATATCACCTCGCGGAAATTGGCCGAACAGGCTCTAGAACGAGCGTATTTGGATAAAGGCAAATTTATCGCCACATTGAGCCATGAGTTGCGCACGCCCCTTAATGGCATTGTAGGGTTAACTCGACGATTGCTTGAAACAAAACTTAGTCAAGAGCAACGGAGCTGGTCGAACACTATTTTTAGTAGTGCAGAAACCTTGGGTAATATATTTAACGACATCATCGATTTGGACAAAATCGATAGGCAAGATCTAGATATTGTCTATCAAAGCATTGAAATTAATAGGTTTATTGGGGATATTGCCAATTTTGCCGAGCTGATTTGTCAGCAAAAAGGCTTAGCCTTTGAATTAACACAAATTGGCGAATTGGCAGGTTTCTTAAAACTAGATCCCACTCGGGTGCGCCAAGTTTTGTGGAATTTGATAAACAATGCGGTCAAATTTACTGCCAGAGGCAAAGTCATCTTATCTGCAGAATTCAGCGAATCAAAGACGCCTACACTCATATTCAAAATCATCGACAGCGGAATTGGTATCTCTGCGACAGAACAACAACGTATCTTTGATATGTACTACAAGTCGAGTGATGGTCGACGTTTATCCATTGTTGGTTCTGGTATCGGTTTGTCGGTGTCTAAAGCTTTGGTTGAGGCAATGCATGGTTCTATTAGTGTAAAAAGCCAAATCAATCAGGGCTCAACTTTTACAGTGGAGCTTCCGACAGAAGTATTGGAAAAACCGTCAGAATCTCCAGCTGTTGTTTGCCCAAGTTTAACCATTTTGTTAGTTGAAGATGTGCCACTCAATGCCGAAATTGCCACCAATTTACTGGAACAACGTGGACATAGTGTCATTCATGCAGAAACTGGCGAAGATGCGCTCGCCTTACTTGAAACCGAAGATGATATTGATCTGGTGCTGCTGGATATGCAATTACCTGACATGACAGGGGATCAGATTGCGCGTTTCATGCAAGAAGAATCACATTTAGCGCAGATCCCCGTCGTCGTGCTCAGTGCCAATGTGCGTAAAGCGGAGCAGCAGCTGGCAGGGATAAACATTGCAGGCTCATTGGCGAAGCCCATCAATACCAATAATTTAGATCAAGTACTCGCGAAATTATTTGCACCTAGCATGGTTCGTGCGCAACAAATGCAGCAAACCAAGCCGGAGAGTGACATTTTGGATTTAAATATTCTGCAAGACTATCTGCAGTCGTTAGGGATCAATTCTGTCAAACGCAGCATTCAATTATTCCAGCAATTGTTGCCTGGTTACATTAATAAAATGGTTGATGCTGCCACGCAGCAAGAACTTGTTGAATTTCAAGAGGCTGCGCATAAGTTAAAAGGCGCTGCCGCTTCTGTTGGTTTGTTGTGGGTGCAGCAACAGGCCAAAGAGTTTGAACAAGCAGAAAGCCATAACTGGCAGGCCCTCGAGCGGCAGCTTATCGACTTTCATATGGCAATTGAGCGCCATATGCAGGAATTGGTGAACTATGTCGCGCAGCAAGCTGCAGAATAACGTTGTCGCAAATTTGCAATTCCAGTCGATTTGATAAGTTCCTACCTATCTGACCTGTCTAACAGCAGTGATGTAATCTTTTGCTGTCAATGCCAGCTTTGCAGCCTTAATTTCTGTAAGACAGCTTTGATAGAAACATGGCTTTTTGTCGCAATTCACCGAATAGTTGACTATAATGCTCAGCTATTTTTTTAGGCTTGTCTGAAGGTGTTTGTCATGGCAGAAAATGCGGTGTCGTCTCGTAAATCTGCGCCAGTTGCTCGTATGGCCGCTGAGCGTGGGTTATTTTCTTATCCTAAATATTGGGCTGAGAGTTTTGGGACTGCGCCTTTTTTGCCGATGTCCCGCAAAGAAATGGACAAGTTAGGGTGGGATAGTTGCGATATTATCCTCGTGGTTGGTGATGCTTATGTCGATCATCCCAGTTTTGGTATGGCTGTGGTTGGCCGCATGTTGGAAAGCCAAGGGTTTCGCGTAGGGATCATTGCTCAGCCTGATTGGAACAGCAAAGATGCCTTTATGGCGCTTGGCAAACCGAATTTATTCTTCGGGGTTTCAGCGGGCAACATGGACTCGATGATTAACCGTTATACCGCCGATAAAAAACTGCGCCATGATGACGCCTACACTCCAAACAATGAAGGCGGCAAACGCCCCGATCGGGCAGTGATTGTCTATTCTCAGCGCTGTAAAGAAGCCTATAAAGATGTGCCAGTCGTTATTGGTGGCATTGAAGCCAGTTTGCGTCGCATCGCGCACTACGATTATTGGCAAGAAAAAGTTCGTCGCTCTATTCTGTTTGATGCCAAAGCGGAAATTCTGATTTATGGCAACGCTGAGCGGCCTTTGGTCGAAGTCGCTCATCGCTTAGCGGCCGGTGAAACCTTTGACACCATGCAAGATATTCGTGGTACTGCCGTCATTCGCAAAGAGCCACTGCCTGGCTGGCGCGGCGTTGATTCGACCGCCATTGATAAAGTTGGCAAAATCGATCCTATTCCGAATCCTTATGGTGCAGATGATGTCGGCTGCAGCAGTTACTCAGAATTTGCCAAAGAAGGGATTGATTTATCCAAGCCACAAGTGGTGGAAGCCAAACCGATCATGGTACAGCCACATAAGCCAAAACCTTGGGAACAAACTTATGTGAAATTACCAGCTTTTGAGCAAGTGAGCGTGAATAAACCGCTTTATGCTCATGCCTCGCGGATTTTGCATCAAGAACAAAACCCAGGGTGTGCCCGTGCTATTTTTCAGCGCCATGGCGATCGACATATTTGGGTCAATCCCCCGGCATTTCCACTGACTACTGAAGAAATGGATGGTGTGTTTGGCTTGCCTTATCAGCGCGTGCCGCATCCAGTGTATGGCAAGGCGAAAATCCCTGCCTATGACATGATTAAAACTTCAGTCAATATTATGCGCGGCTGTTTTGGTGGTTGTTCGTTCTGCTCGATCACTGAACATGAAGGCCGAATTATCCAAAGCCGCTCGCAAGAATCAATTTTGCGTGAAATCGAAGAAATTCGCGACAAAGTCCCCGGATTTACTGGCGTTATTTCCGATCTTGGTGGCCCGACCGCCAACATGTATCGTTTGCGCTGTAAAAATCCAAAAGCCGAGCAAACCTGTCGTCGTCCTTCCTGTGTTTATCCAACGATTTGTGAACACATGGATACTGACCAAAGCCCAACGGTGGATTTATATCGTGCGGCACGAAAAGTCGAAGGCGTGAAAAAAGTCTTGGTTGCTTCGGGTGTCCGTTACGATTTGGCGGTCGAAGATCCGAATTACGTGAAGGAGCTGGTACAGCATCACGTCGGTGGTTATTTGAAAATCGCACCTGAGCATACCGAGGAAGGGCCGTTATCGAAGATGATGAAGCCTGGTATGGGCGCGTACGATAAATTCAAAGCCATGTTCGACAAATACAGTAAAGAAGCCGGCAAAGAGCAGTACTTGATCCCTTACTTTATTTCGGCACATCCAGGTACCACGGATTTGGACATGGTGAATTTGGCATTATGGTTGAAAGAGCGCGATTTTCGCCTCGATCAAGTGCAAAACTTCTATCCAAGCCCGATGGCGAATGCCACCACTATTTATCACACAGAGTTAAACTCGCTGAAAAACCTGAAAGGCAACACGGACAAAGTGCCAGTTGCAAAAGGGGAGCGGCAGCGGCGTTTGCACAAAGCGTTACTGCGTTACCATGATCCAAAAGGCTGGCCGATGATCCGAGAGGCGCTGCGTGCAATGGGCCTTGCGAAATTGATTGGTAAAGGCAAAGGCTGTCTGGTGCCAGAAGAAACGCGTGATGAGCTGTCGAAAAAGCCAAAACCAGGTGGACAAATTGCTGTGACTAAACACACAGGAGTCAATCCAATCAAAGCGGCTTTAATCAAAAAGCAGCAACAGGTTGGTAAGTCTTCTGGCCAAGCGTCATTTAAAAAACAAAAAGCGAAATAGTAGGCAATCAAGTTAATGGGCACAGTCGCTTTAAAAGCGACTGTGATCCTTGGACTGCTAACACCAATGATTGAGTAACCGCGACGAATGTTAAAAAGTTTTTTTCAGCAATACTGGCGTTATGTTTTAGTTGGGGCTTTGGCTTATCTGTTGCTGCCATGGGCCAAGTTTCCGCAATGGCAATTTGCAGCCCTTTGGCAAACCGATGAACAGGTGAAGGAATCGCTGAAACCTCTACTTAAGTTTTATAAAAAGTATGGCGATGAGGCGTTTCCCGCATTACACGCGCAATTGGAACTGAACAAACTGCGAGATTATGAACGGCAATTAATTGCTGACAACGCAGAATTTGCAGATCAGGTTCGTGACGATAAATGGGCTACCGCCAGTGAGTTTGTGATTGCGCATGTCGCGACTGATGTCAGTAAAAATCAATTGCGTATTTACGACACAGAGTGTCGTAATAATCTATGTCAAATTGAGATTGCAGCACCCAAAGGTTTAGATAAAGAACTGAGTCGTTTGATTTTGCAGTTTGCGGGCACGTTAAAAGCGGGGGATCTGGAGTTCAATCAACTGATTGAAGATGGCGATCGTATTATTCTCGAGGTCAAAGCAGGCAAACGTTTGAAATATAACTTCATTGATGAATGGTTATTGAAGCCCGCAGCTCGGGAACAATGGTTAGCGGAGGTTGGTGCATGGCTGAAAAAGCAAAAATAGCGCTAGCGTTAGGGCTAGGATACCTGTTGATGTTAGCACTACAGCTGCTGTGTAATTTGTTATTGCCAGTCCCTGCGGTGTTACAAGATAAGCCCAAATTAGCCGAGCAGATGCTCAAGCAAGACGTTTCCGCCGCACAGTGGGCCAATAGCGCAGAGCGGTTAGAAGAGAAACTGAAACTGTCAAAACTCTAAAATGGCAATCTGAGTCCTCATAATTTTCCTTAAAAATAAGGTTTTATCATGAAAATTCCACCGCGGTTAAT
Source organism: uncultured Rheinheimera sp. (assembly GCA_964540955.1). Taxonomy (GTDB): domain Bacteria; phylum Pseudomonadota; class Gammaproteobacteria; order Enterobacterales; family Alteromonadaceae; genus Pararheinheimera. Next base: position 386 of record CAZIPG010000188.1, on the reverse strand, counting down.
CCCGTTAGTCGAAGACGGTTTAATCGATGAGGTGCTCAGGCCATTGATGAGCGGAAAAGAAGCGGCCGTGTTTGTGGTGCGTTGTGGTGATCAAATCCGCTGCGCTAAGGTTTACAAAGAAGCCAACAAACGGAGCTTTAAAAATGCTGTGCAGTATCAAGAAGGCAGAAAAGTTCGGAATAGTCGACGTGCACGTGCGATGACCAAAGGGTCTAAATTCGGTAAAGAGCAGCTGGAAGATAGTTGGCAACACGCCGAAGTCGATGCTTTGTTTAAATTAGCCAAAGCGGGAGTGCGTGTCCCTGAGCCTTATGGCTGCTATGACGGTGTGCTATTAATGGAGCTGGTCATTGATGCGGATGGTGATGTAGCGCCAAGGCTCAATG
>CAZIPG010000187.1:0-5960 GCA_964540955.1 uncultured Rheinheimera sp. | reverse complement strand
CAATTTTTCTGTCATGCGATGCCTGTCGTGGAAGTCGGCCCAGGCGCGTTTAAACCGGCGCCAAAAGTCGATTCGGCCGTGGTAAGGCTCATTCCAAAAACAGCCGCAGAACGCCAAGATGTGCCTGTGGCAGTGCTCAATCGAGTCTGCTTAGAAGCTTTTAATCAGCGACGTAAAACTTTACGCAACTGTTTTTCAAACTTTGCCACGGCAGAGCAAATTGCAGAACTTGGCATTGACCCTTCGCTGCGCCCAGAACAATTACCGGTGAGCGAGTTTATCCGCGTAGCGAAATGGTTGGCAACCCAACCCAATGCGGAGATCTCCGAGCTGCAGGAAGGCGATTATGAAGACTAACCCATTGATTAAAGTAACGGCAGAGCCTGTCTATATTGATTCTCAGTCAGACTCCACAGCCAATCGGTATGTGTTTGCTTATACCATTCGGATTGAGAATACAGATTCGACTCAGGTGCAACTGCTGCGACGTTATTGGTCAATCATGGATGCGAATGGAAAAGTTGTCGAAGTACGTGGCGATGGCGTGATTGGCGAACAACCCCAGTTAGCACCCGGTGCTCACTACAGCTATACCAGCGGTGCTGTGATAGAAACTCCTGTCGGAACCATGCAAGGTCACTATGAAATGGTTGATGCTGCTGGCGAAGAATTCCTAGCCGAAATTCCATTATTCCGTTTAGCAGTACCAGGTATTCTGAACTAAGATGGCTCGTTATGTGATCGGGGATGTGCAAGGTTGTTTTGATGAGCTGCAAGCATTATTGCAACTCATCAAATTTAACCCTGCCCATGATCAACTTTGGTTTTGTGGCGACTTGATCGCGCGCGGTCCAAAATCTTTAGAAACACTGCGATTTGTAAAAAGCTTAGGCAGTGCTGCAGTGACAGTGCTCGGCAATCATGATCTTAATTTTCTCGCCTGGTGTTTTGGCTTTGGCAAGATCACTGCCGATGATCAACTTGACGCGCTGCAAACCGCAAAAGATTTGCCAGAACTTAGAGATTGGCTGCTCGAGCAACCTCTCATTTACTTCGATGAAACAGAGCAGTTATTACTTGTTCATGCCGGGTTAGCGCCCGAATGGGATATTCCGACAGCACTTGCAGCAAGCCAGCAGGTAACGCTTGCATTATCAACTGATCCTCAATTATTGTTAAGTCGCATGTATGGCAATCAGCCTAGATTGTGGCAAGATGCTCAAGATGCGGTGGAGCAATTGCGTTTCACAATTAATGCCTGCACACGGATGCGTTATTGTGAAGCAGATGGCTCTCTAAATTTAAAAGAAAAAGGCGGGATATCGGACAATCCTTCTCTCATTCCTTGGTATGAATTCTGGTCGGACAAACCGCATCCACAGATCTTCTTCGGACACTGGGCAGCCTTAATGGGACATTCACCAGTTGCAAACATTCAGGCACTGGATACCGGCTGTGTTTGGGGTGAAACCTTAACCTGCTACTGTATTGAATCAAAAGTGCGTTATAGTGTTGATGGTTTAAAAAAACAACTATAATACTGGGATTCTTGGTAATAATTGGTCACTTGACCGCACAGTGCGATACGATTCGCCTGTTCTCTTATCCTTTGGGAGCTCTATATGAAGTTAACCGTCGCAAATCGGATATTTGGTGGCTTTGGTGTAATATCTCTCCTATTAGTTGCAATCGCGGGCTTGTCATATTCAAACCTCAGTAACATCAGTGATACCACCAGTGCTGTGAACACTGTTTCCATCCCCGCCCTTGAAAATAGCGCAACATTAAAAAGCGAATTCGTCATCATGAGCAAAATTAGCTTGCAAGCTTTTTATGCTGATGAAGTGAAAACCATCACCAACTTAGAAAGTGCATTTGCGGTTGAACGCGATGCTTATGATGCTGCAGCCAAGAATTTACAAGCGGTGGTGGCGAAAGAGCCTGAACTCACCGCGAGCTTTAAAAAAGTGGCCGCCACTTACAGCGACTTTATGCCAACCAGTACGCAACTGTTCGCAAAGTTAAAAGAGAGTTTAACCTTACGAGATTCAATTGCCGGAAAATTATCTGATTTAGAATCGAATGCAGATGACTCAGCCTCTTTGATCCTCGACTTTTCAGACGTCCGAGATGTCAATCGTCGCTTTCCAAAAGCAGCTGAAGCAGCTTCCGTGCTAGAAACCAGTATGAACTCGTTAGTCAGTACTGTGGTTGATTTGAGCCGCACCAATGCGGCAAATACTTCTGAAACTTTATCTAACGAAATCAAGAACCGCATTGCTGATATTGTTGGCAAAATGGATATCATTGAAAAAGAAGCGGGAAGTACCGTCGACATGGTTGCTGATTTAAAAGAGAAAATCGTTGCGATTGACGAACTTTTAAATGGCGCTGACGGTATTCTTGCCCTCAAAGCTCAACGCATTTCCGCCTCTGCTGATGCCACAGCATTACTTGCAAAAGTTGAAAGCCAAACTGCTGAAGCAAGTACCGCTTTATCAGAATTATTAACAAAAGCCCGAACTGCTGCCGGTGAAATTCAAACAGAATCAGCTGAAGAAGTCAGTAGTGCCATTGTTTGGATCAGTATGCTGGGTTTGATTTCGGTGATTGGAGCAGTGTTGGTAGCTCTGAAAACTCGTAACAGCATTACAGAGCCATTAAGCCGCGTGAATACAATTTTAGGCGTCGTTGCTTCTGGTGATTTAACCAAACGCTTAGATGATACTGCTGAAGACGAATTTGGCGAGCTCGCGCGCAATTGTAATACGGTTATTGGCAACCTGCGTCAGTTAATCCAAGGGATTATCTCTCGTTCAACCCAACTGGCTGCAGCTTCCGAACAAACTTCTGCAATCACCGTGCAGTCAACAGCTGCAATTCGTGAGCAAAAATCTCAGGTCACCCAAGCAGCGACCGCGACAACAGAAATGAGCAGTACGTCACAAGGTGTTATGCAAAGCTCTAATGATGCCTTAGCTGAGATTAAACATGCAGATTCTGAGGCTGAACGCGTTAAAGGGATTTCACTGAACAATAAACAAACGATTCTGCAATTGTCACAGGAAGTCGAGCAAGCTTCACGCGTCATCAATAAACTGCATCAAGACAGTGCGTCTATTGGTAGCATTTTAGATGTGATCCGTGGTATCGCCGAGCAAACTAACTTGTTAGCCCTGAACGCTGCCATTGAGGCGGCGCGTGCAGGTGAACAAGGTCGTGGTTTCGCCGTTGTTGCTGATGAAGTTCGTTCCTTAGCGAGCAAAACTCAGTCTTCAACCCAAGAAATCCAAGCGATGATCCAAGTATTGCAGTCTGGCGCACATGCCGCAGTTGAAGCGATGAATAAAGGCAAGCGCCAAGCTGAAAACTGTGTGGCTCAAACTGAAATTGCCGATAAAGCCTTGGAATCTATTACCAATGCAGTTCACTTAGCCCACGATATGAGCGAACAGATTTCTCATGCGGCGAAAGAGCAAAACCAAGTATCACATGAAATTAGCAAGCTGCTGGAATCTATCGTTAACATTGCCGAGGAAACAGCTTCGGGTGCAGAGCAGACTTCAGATTCAAGCCACGAAGTTGCGCGCTTAGCTGAAGAATTGCGTCTGTCAGTCGACCAATTCAAAGTGTAATTAAAGCGCTCGTTGATGAATACAGCCGGCTTAAAGCCGGCTTTTTTATAGCGTATACAATCGTAGGAATTTGCGCGTTAAAATGTCTTCAGGGCTGTTTCCTGAGGATTCAATTCCGACTCCACATCTCTCTGGCAATTGCTTTAAATACACAAACAAAAAAGCCGACTTAAGTCGGCTTTTGAAGAATACCTTTGATTACTCGCCGCTACCTGCACGCTCTTTCAAGATGGCAATTAATGGCGAACCCGCGTGATTAGCTTCAGCCCAAGCAATATCACCAGAGGCCGTAATTTGTGCTGCGGGTAACTGCTTCACGATAAACTCACCAGCGCCGACAGCATTATTGGCAACAGCAAAACGGATCAGCGAAGTGCCGTTACACATGACACCATCGTATATGTTTCTGAGGCGGAGGCGGTTATCGCTGAGAATTTTGCGAAAACGGTTCTTATCATCTGCTTTAACGTAATCACACATTGAGGCGGCGAGCTGTTCTTGAGCAACAACCGAGGGCGCAGCTAAAAACAGCCCAGTCAACAGCGAAATACATAACGTGGTGCTAATCATTTTCATAAATTTATCCTCAGGCTGTTTAACCATGACAAATTTAATAGTAGCAACATGTTAGGATATGCGCAACGCTGCAAAAATCAGCATTTTCGACTTAATTGCAAAAAGCGATAATCATATGGGTTTTTAGCATCGGCTTGATGTGCCTCGACCTTTTCAACCTGCCATTGTGCGACGGCTTGATAATCAGGAAAGAAAGCATCCCCTGCGGTATTCAGCTCAATTTCCGTTAAATACAAGCGGTCTGCTCGCGCAACAGTTTGTTGATAAATATTTGCACCACCAATAATCATGACCTCAGCTTGGTCCGCAACTAAAGCGATTGCTTCTTCAATCGAAGCCACCCAATCCGCCGCAAGCTCTGCAGGTTTGGGTTGCCGGCTGATAATGATGTTGCGCCGCCCTGGCAGCAATCGACCGATAGAATCAAAGGTTTTTCTACCCATAATCACCGGCTTGCCGAGAGTCACTTGTTTAAAATGCGCCAAATCAGCAGGCATATGCCAAGGCATTTGATTATCAAGGCCAATCACTCTTTGATTGGCCATTGCAACAACTAACGACAATATCATGGAGTTCTCACTTAACGACGATAGATCACTTCCACATCGTAATCGTCTTCATCGAAATCGTCATCATCGTCGTCATCAAAATCAGCAGAATTCGCAATGGTATCGCTATGATAGTCATCCCATTTGAATGCAACCGGGTCAAGCAACTGTTCAGTAGGTTGCTCTTTCGGTAACTGATCTAGATAAGCCTGGATCTCACGACTTAAAGACTCAGTATTGGTACGAGATGCCGCTGAGACCTGATAGATAGGACCTTGCCAATCAATGGCTGCAATCACATTCTGCATGATTTCTTCAAGTTCATCTTCTAACACTAAGTCAATTTTGTTGAACACTAACCAACGAGGTTTATTGGCTAATTTCTCACTATATTTGCCTAGTTCAGCAATGATTGTTTGTGCATTTTCCGCAGGATCTGAGCCATCTGCAGGTAAAACATCAATCATGTGCAGTAATAAACCACAACGTTCCAAATGCTTTAAGAATTGGATCCCTAAACCAGCCCCTTCAGCAGCGCCTTCAATCAAACCAGGAATATCGGCAATCACAAATGATTTGCTACTTTCAGTTCTGACCACGCCCAGATTTGGCACGAGCGTCGTAAATGGATAATCGGCAACTTTTGGTTTAGCAGATGAAACAGCACGAATAAATGTGGATTTACCGGCATTCGGCAATCCTAACATGCCGACATCAGCGAGCAATAATAACTCAAGGCGCAAGTTGCGAACTTCACCTGGAGTGCCATTGGTCTTTTTACGAGGCGTACGGTTGGTGCTACTGGCAAAACGTGCATTGCCTAAACCATGCCAGCCACCTTTGGCAACCATCAGTTTTTGACCATTCTGAGTTAAATCGCCCAACACTTCATTGGTATCGATATCCACAGCGCGAGTTCCAACTGGCACTCGCAAAATCAAATCGTCGCCTCGTTTACCAGTACAGTTGGTGCTCATGCCGTTTTGACCCCGACTGGCGATATGGATTTTCTCAAATTGATAATCCACCAAAGTGTTGAGGTTCGTATCTGCCATTAAGTAGACATCACCACCATCACCACCGTCACCACCATTTGGGCCACCTTTGGCGACAAACTTTTCGCGCCGGAAACTGATAATCCCATTGCCACCGTCACCGGCTTCGACACGGATCTCCGCTTCATCAACAAATTTCATCTGCT
>CAZIPG010000186.1:0-6002 GCA_964540955.1 uncultured Rheinheimera sp. | reverse complement strand
TCAGCCTGTCAATCAAAGCCAAGTTCGAAGCTGAAGAAAAAGAAGCGTTAGAATCAATCAAAAAGCAAGATGATGCTGATTTTGGTGGTAACGCAATGGCTGAAGCATTCAAAGCTGCTCAAAAAGCTGACTAATTGAATGTTTGCCTGTTGGTTGGGGCAGTTGCCCCAACCAATATTTCTGATCCCAGTGAAAGCGGAGTTTCTATGACCAAATCTGAATTGATCGAAAAATTAGCAAGCGATTTTCCACATATCCAGATCAAAGACGTTGAATCCTCAGTGAAAGAAATTCTCGAACAAATGGCGGGTTCTTTAGCCAATAACGAGCGCATTGAGATCCGTGGTTTCGGTAGTTTTTCACTCCATTACCGTGCACCTCGTGTTGGTCGTAATCCAAAAACTGGCGATAAAGTTGAATTAGACGGTAAATACGTCCCACATTTTAAACCAGGTAAAGAATTGCGCGATCGCGTAAAAGAAAATACCTGAGTTTTATTTTAATAGGTAAGCGGCAGCGGAGTTGAGTTTGAGAAAACTGGTTTTTTTCTTAGGTTTTTCTGTTCTCATTGTGATTGGCCTGTTTTTTGGCTCTATCAATCAACAAGTTGCTGAACTTAATTATTTCATTGCCAAAGCGCAACTTCGTGTTGTCGATATTGCGCTATTGTTCCTTTTGCTAGGCTTTGCTCTGGGGTTAAGTTTATCCCTGACATTGTTGTTCAAAGCTAAATCAAGACGCTGGTTGACCAGATCCAACAACAAGACCTGACACTATGGAATTGCTTTTTCTGTTATTACCTATTGCCGCCGCGTATGGCTGGTTTTATGGTCGTAACAGTTTGCGGCAACAGGAGCTGAAGGGTAGAGCCAATGTCGCAAAAAATTTATCTTCTGGTCTTAATTTTCTTCTAACAGATCAGGAAGACAAAGCCATCGAACAGTTATTGCAACTGCTCGACATTGAGGCTGCCTCAATCGACACTTATCTGGCATTGGCTAATCTGTTTCGTCGTCGTGGCGATTGGGACAAAGCAATCCATATTCATGAAAAACTTCATCAGTTAAAACTTCCTAAATCCCAAGCGCAAGCCATCCAGCTCGAACTTGCCAAAGATTATTTTTCTGCGGGTTTGTACGATAGAGCTGAAGATTTACTGAGGCCGCTGGTTAAATCAGAACAACTGAAAGATACAGTATTAAAGCAACTATTTAATCTCTTTACTGTAACTCATGATTGGCATAAAGCAGCAGAATTTCAAGCCGATGTGCTTGAAACAGAATCTAAATCTCTGCGGATCATCTTGGCTAATTTACGCTGTGAAGACAAACAACATCCGTTAGATTTGATCTCTTTACGTATCTTGAGTCAACAATATCCGCAAGCTATTCGGCCGAAAATTGAACTAGCCAGACGGTTACACATCGATGGGCTTGATGAGGAGGCGGCAGTCGCATTTAAAGCCGTTTTGGCGCAAAAACCGCAATGGGCTGCAGACGTATTACCTCAGCTTCGCAGTTGTCAACTTCCTGCAGAAGAGTGGTATCAATTGCTCAGTTCATTGGTACACAAACAGAAAAATATAACCGCGACGTTGTTCCTAGCTGATTGGTACACGGATACAGGTGCTGCGATAGCTGCCGAGCAATTATTGCTAGATAAATTACAGCAACAACCGAACATCCGCCTTTTTCAAAGGTTGTTACAAATTCGGCAAATCACTCAACCCGAACAGCGCGATGCTTTGCAAGGTATCGAACAATTGGTACAAGCCTACCTTGAGACTAAAATTTTATATAATTGCCGTAATTGCGGTTTTAAAACACGCCAGGCTTACTGGCTATGTCCTTCATGCAAGCAATGGGAAACAGTTGAACCTATCAGCGGCATCGATGGTCGATAAATTTATACAGGAATTTTCATGAACTCCAATCCTATTATTGTTGCCTTAGATTTTGACCAACAAAGCAGTGCACTGAACTTGGTCAGTCAATTAGACCCAAGCATGTGTCGGTTGAAAGTTGGCAAAGAGATGTTCACTTTATTTGGTCCTGAATTTGTAAAAGAACTCCACCGTCGTGGGTTTGATGTTTTTCTTGATCTTAAATTTCATGACATTCCAAATACGGTCGCTAAAGCGGTCAAGGCTGCAGCTGATTTGGGCGTTTGGATGGTGAATGTGCATGCCAGTGGCGGTTCAAAAATGATGAATGCTGCTCGTGAAGCGTTGCAAAGTTATGGCTCAAATAAACCCGCTCTGATAGCCGTTACTGTGCTGACATCGATGGAGCGGTCAGATTTAACCGAATTGGGTATTCATTTAACGCCCGCAGAGCAGGTCTTAAAATTAGCCCAGTTGACCTCGCAAAGTGGTCTCGATGGTGTGGTTTGTTCAGCCCATGAAGCGAGTTTGTTGAAACAACAATTTGGCCAGAATTTTTGTCTAGTCACGCCAGGTATTCGCCCAAGTTTTGCGACGACGGATGATCAGAAAAGGATCATGACGCCTTCAGAAGCCGTCATTGCTGGCGTCGATTTCATGGTGATTGGACGTCCAATTACCAAAGCAGCAGATCCACTGGCAGCTTTGAAGGCTATTCACCAAGAACTCAATATTACTTAACACGGAGCAATTTCTTTGGATGCGGTGAACCTTAATATACTGCTGGTTGGTGCATTATTTTCAGTCAGTATTATTGCAACTCTGATATCTGCTCGGTTTGGTGCACCGCTCTTATTGATTTTCCTTGTGGTGGGAATGCTAGCAGGGGAAAACGGCGTTCTCGGTATTCAATTTTCCAATCCAGATATCGCTTTGTTGATTGGTTCAGTCGCTTTAGTGATCATTCTTTTTGATGGGGGGATGAGAACCCATCCTGATCGAGTGAAAGTTGTACTCGCTCCTTCTGCCATGCTTGCGACTGTTGGCGTCGTCATTACCTGTTTATTGATTGGCTTGGCGGCCATGTGGTTATTTAATTTAAGCTTGCTTGAAGGCCTATTGTTAGGTGCAATTTTAAGTTCCACTGATGCTGCAGCTGTATTCTCTATTTTCCAGTCAGCAGGGCTCAATATCAAGGAACGGGTTGCATCGACCTTAGAAATAGAGTCGGGGAGCAATGACCCGATGGCGGTGATGTTAACCTTTGCTTTAGTAAGCGTCCTTGCAGGTCATTCTGAACCGAACTGGCAACTCGGTTTAATCTTTATTCAACAAGCCATTGTAGGCATTCTTTTTGGTTTTTTAGGGGGTAAGTCATTCATATTTCTTTGTAAAAAATTACCTCTGAGCGCTGCATTTTTCCCGTTATTTGCTGTTTCCTATGCATTATTCGTGTTTGGATTGACGAACCAATTTGGCGGCAGCGGCTTCTTGGCAGTGTATTTGGCCGGTTTTTTAATTGGCAATGCGCGCCTGCCACAAATTCAATACATCCTTCGAATGCATGATGGTCTTGCTTGGGTAAGCCAAATCGTCATGTTCTTGATGCTAGGTCTACTGGTAACCCCTGTAAAGTTACTTGACTATGCTCTACCGGCGCTGGGTTTAGCTATGGTCATGATTTTCATCGCAAGACCTATCGCGGTCATGCTCAGTTTAATTCCATTCCATTTCCCAAAACGCGATCAAATGTTCATCAGTTGGGTTGGCTTAAGAGGAGCTGTTCCTATCATTCTTGCCTTGATCCCATGGCTCGCCGGTGTTGAAAATAAAGATTTATATTTTAACGTGGCCTTCTTCGTGGTCATTACGTCGTTGTTAATTCAGGGGTGGTCAATTGCGCCTGTGGCAAGGTTATTAAAACTTGAAGTGCCGAAAGAACCTGGTCCAGATCAAACAATGTCGTTAGAAGGCATTGATTCTAACGATGTTTTGCAAGTGTTGGCATTCAAAGTAAATAATGATTCGCCAATTATTGATTCTGACTGGCAACAACTGCCGATCAAAGCACCGGTACAATTTTTAGGCTTAATGCGACACGGGGAGTGGTTGCAAAGCAGCGATTGCAGCCGATTTAGAGTCGATGACACTTTAATGGTGTTGGCAAAGCAACAAGACAGTCAACATTTAAGCGAAGTGCTCTCAAGCTTTGCGGCAGAAGCAAATCAAAGCAAACAAGATTTCTTCGGCGAATTCGTTTTGAACGGTCAAATTCGTTTAATGGACCTCGCTGCATTCTATACCATCGATCTTACAGGGATAAATGCAGAGCAAACTTTATCCGAGTACATAACTACAAGATTCCATCGTCGAGTTGTAGTCGGGGATAGTGAGCAACTTGATCAATTATTACTTACCGTGCGACAAATCGATGAATCTGGCGAAATCATTCAAGTCGGCATTAAGTCTGCGAGCTAATGAATATCATAAAAGGGAAAAGCATGGTTAAGCTCTTGAAAACTCTTTACATCCAAGTGCTTATTGCCATTTCCCTCGGCATTTTATTAGGTCATTTTTACCCTGATCTCGGTAGTGCGATGCAGCCACTGGCGACAGCATTTATTAAACTGATCAAAATGATCATTGCCCCCATTATTTTCTGCACTGTGGTGCTGGGCATCGCAGGCATGGAAAATATGAAGAAAGTAGGGCGCACAGGCGGTTTCGCCTTACTCTATTTCGAGATTGTCTCCACTATCGCTTTGGTTATCGGCTTAGTTGTGGTTAATTGGGTAAAACCTGGGCAAGGGATGCATATTGATGTCGCGAGCCTGGATCAGAGTGGCATCAGTAAATATACCGAGCCTGGTCAAATGCAATCCACAGTGGATTTTTTACTCAATATCATCCCAACAAGTGTATTTGATGCTTTTGCTCGTGGTGACATGTTGCAAGTGTTGTTTTTCTCGATCCTTTTTGGTTTCGCCCTGCAACGCTTAGGAGGCCGCGATAATCTTCTGTTTAGCTATGTTGAAAAAAGTTCTGAAGTGCTATTCGCAATTGTTGCGATGTTGATGAAAGTCGCGCCAATCGGTGCATTTGGGGCAATGGCTTTTACCATCGGTAAATACGGTATTGCAACGTTATGGTCTTTAGCGGGCTTAATGGCGACATTTTATTTAACTTGCCTGGTGTTTATCTTTGTCATTTTAGGCGGAATATGTAGATATCACGGATTTTCCATTACCAAATTTATATACTATATTCGCGATGAATTACTGATTGTTCTTGGTACTTCATCCTCAGAATCAGTCCTCCCAAGGATCATGGATAAACTTGAACGCGCGGGTGCGGGTAAATCGACGGTCGGTTTAGTGATCCCAACAGGTTATTCATTTAATTTAGATGGCACAGCAATCTATCTGACCATGGCGGCAGTGTTCATTGCGCAAGCGCTAGATATTGAAATGACACTCACGCAACAACTGACTTTACTGGCAGTATTGTTGATTACCTCCAAAGGTGCTGCAGGAGTTACTGGCAGCGGTTTTATCGTGCTTGCGGCTACTTTAGCTTCAATTGGTGATATTCCAGTGGCTGGCATTGCTTTAATCCTAGGGATTGATCGCTTTATGTCAGAAGCGCGCGCTTTAACCAATTTAATTGGCAATGGAGTAGCCACCTTAGTCGTTGCGAAATGGAGCGGCGAATTAGACAACCAGCAACTCCATCGGACCCTAGATAGTAAGAGTCAGCAAGATGCTGAATAGTAAAAGTTTATATCTATTTAACAACATGAGCGCTAAACAGCGTTTTATAGCAATGATTCAAACGTCGGAGCGATAGCTGATAAATCATAACATCACCCGACACATACAATTTAACATAATTAACGTTTAGAAATAGGGGCTTAGCGCCCCTTTTTCTATTCTGTACCTGTAAGCTCTTTAACTAACCGATTGAGATAGTCAGTGGTATGTAAAAGCATTTTCATCTTAGTGCCAGATTGATATTCGTTTAATTTTTCACGGTAGAGCGCTAATTGACGTCTAGTTGTTTCAGCTGCCCATTTATTGCGAAAGTGGAAAGCAATATCAGAAGGGCGACAACGGCCCCAAGG
>CAZIPG010000185.1:3232-6012 GCA_964540955.1 uncultured Rheinheimera sp. | reverse complement strand
AGGTGAAGAACACTTGCTTCGATTCATAATCGTCGCTGTTAAACTTCACCGCCGGTTTAAAGTGGACTTTTGAGCTACCATCTTGCGGGTTAAACGCATAAATTGAACCTGGCGTGCTGTAGTTGGTGAAAGTGAAGTACAAGGTTGTATCTTTCGCTTTGCCTTCAAAACCGCTCGCACTGCCAACCCCAGGCAAGCTGATATCACGGACCAGTTTGCCTTCGTAGCTGTATTGCTGCACTTTAGAAACCGCATCAACCATGTAGTTTGCAAAGAACGAACCGCCGCCTTTGCTGACTGACAACACGTTGGCTGTTTCCGCAATCACGTCACGCCACTGATCTTGGCTGGGTTTGGTCATGTCGATTGCAATTAAACGTTTGTTTGGCGCTTTGAAATTGGTTTCAAAATACAGCACGTCGCCGACGCTATCGACCAAACTGTAATCAGCACTGCCTTCTCCGTCCAGCGTGACGAATTGACTGTCGGCTTTGGTTAAGTCTTTGACTAATAACTTGTTGCCTGAAGTTGCGTTGGCAGCTGACACGACTAGATACTTGCCGTCTTGCGTCACTTGACCGCCCACATAGCGGTGTTTCTCAGCGTCAGTCCCGCCAAATACCACCACATCATCTTTTTGCGCTGTACCTAGCTTGTGGTAATACAGTTTGTGTTGGTCGGTTTTGGCAGACAATTCGCTGCCCGTAGGCTTGTCATAGCTTGAGTAGAAGAAGCCTTCGTTGCCTTTCCAAGAGATGCCAGAGAATTTCACATCAACCAATTCGGGTTCAAGTTTTTGTTTGGTCTCTGCGTCAATAATGATTATTTTGCGCCAATCGCTGCCACCTTCAGAAATGGCATAGGCAGCAATTTTCCCATCTTCAGTAAATTGCAAATCAGCCAGAGAGGTTGTGCCGTCCGCCGAGAAGGTGTTTGGATCTAAAAACACTTCAGCCGCACCATCACCTTTTTGCCGATAAACCACGAATTGGTTTTGCAAGCCATCATTTTTATAGAAGTAGGTGTAATCCCCTTCGGTGCTTGGCGCGCCAATTTTTTCGTAATTCCACAGCGCTTCTAAGCGTTGTTTGATTTGGTCGCGATAAGGAATTTGCGACAGATAATCAAAGGTAACTTTATTCTGCGCTTTCACCCACTCCCCAGTTTCTGCGCTGCGGTCATCTTCTAACCAACGATATGGATCAGCAACTTGCGTGTCGAAATAAGTATCCACCACAGTGCCTTTGGCTGTCGTTGGATAACTCAATTTTGCGGCTTGTGCGGCAGGAGCAGTAACAGTCACAGCAGACTCCTCTGTCGATGGTTTCGGGCCACAGGCAGTTAAAACCGCAACAGCAACGGCGGATAACATGACCCCTTTAAACGCAGACTTCCCTTGAATAGGCATTCGATGATACTCCAGTAGGTTTGGAAAAACTCAGCATAACAAAATTGCAACCCAGTGCCACCTGAGATTTGTTGCAAGTTGCGACTAGTTCCGACTTGGTTGCGACTAACTGATAATGCAGCGGCCATCAATGCGCTCTTAATGTTGCCAACAACGGCATCACCTGACTGACAACCAATGCATGATCTGCTTCAATATCAATATGTTGATGTGCATATCCTTGCGGTTTCTGTTGCCACCAACCGCCAAGACGCGCCACCCAGTTGGCGAAGTTATTGCGCTGATCTGCCGCGCGAAAATTGAGCCAGTGCTGGCAAGACTTGGCGACCTCACCCATGGCGATTGGCCAGCGACCCACTGGATCTATGGTAATTAATAACGCCACCGGTTGGCCTTTCGCGACCAATTGTGCGGCCGTCGTGGCGCCATAACTATGGCCAATCAACACTAACTGCGCGGCGGGATAACGTTGCATCAATTGGCGTAACCGCCGACGCTGATACCAATGGACATAATGATGAACCGCCTGCTGATTGGCAGGCACATAACGCGCGAGCAGCCGGGTGTAGCCATCTAAAGCACCACCAACCCAAATAAAAACCGCGTCAGTTGGCAGCTGAATCATCTAAACTCCAACCAAATTCTTGCAAAATTGCCAGATGTGCTGGTGAGCCGTACACCGCAGCCCAGCTTTGCTTTAAGTGCTGGCGTAAAGACTCAGAAACCCCTGTTTTACTCGCCACAATATAGACTGGGGCTTTGTGCAGCGTAAACACAATTTCATATCGTTCGGCCAGCTCAGGATATTGCCGACTCCACTCCAAAAACTGGGCTTTGTCTTCGATACTACCGAGCACTCGCTGACGTTTGAGTAAATTTAGTTTTTGCGTCAGGGTGTTGGTATAAAGCAGGTAGGGTTGGTAGTTTTCATCGGCTTTAATGTTGGCAAAAGCATCGCCGTAATAAGCATCCCTGAGCACACCAATAAAGCCAGGCAGCAAACTGATGTCGGTTAATTTACGCACACGGCCACTGTATTGTTTATCGAGGACTAATACCGATTCTTCTAAATAGTGCACGCCGATGAACTCAGCAAATGTTGCACGCTCAGCAGTATAAGACATGGTCAACATCAGGTCGATATCACCTGCTTTCAATAAGTTGAGTGATCTCGACCAAGGGCTACCCACCACTGACAGACTACAACCTGCTTGGTCGGTCAGTAGTTTCAAAATTCGCTGGTGCAATTCAAACCAACGCGGCAGCGTTAAGCCCTCGGCTTTTGCAGTGTCGGGGGTTTCATTTAAGTGTGCAACTAAATGACAGGAGGCAAAATTTGAGCGTGAGTTTGAGCTTGGCTGTAGGTTTGTGG
>CAZIPG010000185.1:0-3132 GCA_964540955.1 uncultured Rheinheimera sp. | reverse complement strand
AGTAGACAATTCAGCAGCGTCTGAACACCAAGTCAGCGGCAACAATAACAGCAAGATCACGGCATGTTGCTGCAGTAACCTCGGTAAACTTAATGGTCGACAACGGATGCATGCGGTGATAATTCCACTCCTTGTGGTAATTCTAACTGCGCCTTTTCCACTAATTCGGCATCAAGTTCAGATCTGACAGCCACTCCTAAATCTTTGAACTCTGCTGCTTGTTTAATCAAATTGCCTTTACCACTATACAACTGTGCCAAAGCTTTGTCGTAACTTTCCCGTGCTTTATCCAACTGCTTGCCAACACCTTGCATGCTTTCTAGGAACGCGGTCAATTTATGATAAAACCGTTCTGCGCGTTTTGCCAATTCTGCACTGTGTTGATTTTGTTGCTCAAACCGCCATAACTGCCGCACAATGTTCAAACTAGTTAACAGTGTTGTGGGCGTTGCCACTAACACATTGCGCTCTAACGCCTTTTGATACAACAACGGATCCTGTTTCAACGCCTCAACATAAGCCGATTCAATCGGAATAAACATAAACACCACTTCCGGTGAATTGAGCCCTTGCAATTGGTAATAATTTTTATCGGCCAATTCACTAATGCGATCACTCACCGCTTGGCAATGTTGCTGCAAGGCTTGGCTGCGCTCGGTTTCATCTTCGGCATTGACGTAACGGGTATAGGCAATTAACGAAGTTTTCGCATCAATCACCAGCTGTTTGTGCTGGGGCAAGTCGACAATCACGTCCGGCCGACGACGCCCTTCGGCCGTGTTGAAACTGACTTCCCGGCGATAATCGATGCCCAGTCTTAAGCCTGAATTTTCTAACACATTTTCCAGCATCAACTCGCCCCAATTGCCTTGCAGTTTTTTCTGGCCTTGTAAGGCGTTGGTTAACTGACTGGCTTGATCGGTGATGGCTAAATTCAATTTTTGTAATTGCACCAGCTCGGTTTTGAGCTCTGAACGCTGTTTTAATTCTTCGGTATGAATGGCTTCAACTTTCTCGCGAAACCCTTTGAGCTCGGCTTGTACAGGCGTCAATAATTGTTGCAACGTTTGGCTGCTTTGCTGCTGAAACTGTAAGCCTTTACGCTCCAGAATTTCGGCAGCCAGCACTTCAAACTCTTGCTTCAACTGGTTTTTATTTTCTTGTAACCATTGTAACTGTTGCTGGAATTGCTGCTGCTTTTCGGCAAATTGCACTTGCAATCGGTCATATTTTTCTTTGAGTTTGGCATATTCCGCTTGTTGTTCTTTACTGTTTTCCAGCTGCACATCCAGTTGATTTCTCAACTCTTGGTTTTGCAGTTGCTCGGCTTGTAATTGCGTTTGCAGGCGCACCAATTCGAGCTGCCGGCCTTGTAAACGCCACAGTAGCCAGCCTGCAGCCAACACCATTAAGCCTGCGAGCGCTGTAGCACCGAGTTCGAAAGTTAGCATTGATATCTCCTTGTATCGTCCACTTCAACGCTGATTACTGGATTCGTATACAGTATATCTTGCAGAATGCCCCGAGCCCAGTCAATCTGAACCCAACCCTTGTTTTTTCCGTTGCTGCCCCCTATAACAGGCTCTATAACAAGCCTGCCTGAGAGAAAAGAGAACCTATCATGACCGAACACTTTGATTACCTCGCCATTGGCGGGGGCAGCGGTGGTATTGCGAGCGCCAATCGCGCAGCCAGTTATGGCAAAAAATGCGCAATCATTGAAGCCAAAGCCTTGGGAGGCACGTGCGTCAACGTCGGTTGCGTACCGAAAAAAGCCATGTGGTTTGCTGGTCAAATTGCCGAAGCACTGACGTTAGCGCCTGATTATGGGTTCCAAATTTCAGCATCAAGCTTGGATTGGCAAACGTTATTGGCCAGTCGCGATGCTTATATCAGCCGGATCCATGGTTCATATGATCGTGTGCTTGCCAAAAATAATGTCACCGTCATCAAAGGGTTTGCCCGCTTTGTCAATGCCAATACTGTTGAAGTGGATGGCAAATTGTATAGTGCCGACCACATTTGCATTGCCACCGGCGGCAAACCGAGCTGGCCCGATATTCCCGGCGCCGAGCTTGGCATTGACAGTGATGGCTTCTTTGCCCTGCAACAATGCCCGCAGCGCGTGGCCGTAGTCGGTGCAGGTTATATCGCTGTGGAAATTGCTGGGGTGTTACAAGCCCTCGGCGCGCAAACTCATTTAGTGGTACGGCATGATAAAGCGCTACGCCATTTTGATAGCATGCTCAGCGATACCCTGCATCAGTTAAGCCAACAACATGGCTGTCAAATCCATCCACACAGCCAAGTGGTGAGTGTGGAAAAAAATAGTGACGGCAGTTTATTGGTGCACTTAGACCACGGCTTTGTGCTGGAAGTCGATTGTTTGATTTGGGCGATTGGTCGCACCCCGCATACTGCAGCCTTAAATCTGGCCGCTGCTGGCGTTGCCTTAGATGAGCAGGGTTTTATCCCCACCGATAAATTCCAAAATACCAATGTTGCTAACATTTATGCAGTTGGCGATAACACGGGCCGAGTGGCTTTAACGCCAGTCGCGGTCGCCGCTGGACGCCGCTTGGCAGAACGCTTGTTTAACAACAAACCAAACGAACATTTGAACTACGATTTAGTGCCGACTGTGGTGTTTTCACACCCACCCATTGGCACCATTGGCCTAACCGAAGCGCAAGCCCGTGCAGAATACGGCGATAGCGTCAAAATTTATCAAAGTGAATTTACCGCTATGTACCGCGCACTCACCAGCCATCGCGAACCGACACGGATGAAATTAGTCTGTGTGGGCCCAAATGAAAAAATTGTTGGCTTGCACGTGATTGGTTTTGGTGCCGATGAAATGCTACAAGGGTTTGCTGTGGCTATTAAAATGGGCGCCACCAAAGCCGATTTTGATAACTGTGTGGCCATTCACCCAACTTCCGCCGAGGAATTTGTGACGATGCGTTAAGGGGCTGGATGTGCCAGCGGGCTTGATTTGCCAGCATGGCACTGGGGTTTTGACTAACGTCGGTGTTCTTTGCATGTGCTAGCTTGGCAGGGGAGTTTTGACTATCGTCGTGTTCCTTGCATGTGCCAGCTTGGCACCGGAGTTCCGACTATCGTCGTGTTCCT
>CAZIPG010000184.1:0-6024 GCA_964540955.1 uncultured Rheinheimera sp. | reverse complement strand
ACTCGGATTGGCGGCATCTGGCAGTTGTTGCATTAATTGGGCTCGGTCAGCCGCTGCAAAGACATGGAGTGGCAAAGCAAGACTTGAACGAGCGCCAGCAAGTTGGAGCAGTATTTTTTGTTCACTGCGAGTCAGCTGAACCGCTAAGGCAATTTGCTGCTCGGCTTGTGCTTGTATTCGAGTGGTTGTCGGCAGCAACTGCGCGGCTTGTTGCAACAGCTTAAAGACGGATTGCTCGGATAATTGCAACTGTTGGCTTGGTTTCATCACTTGCAATGTAATGGCTTGCTCAGAACTCTGTTGCAATTTCACTTGCAGCGCCAAAGTGTGAGTTGGCAACGATTGCTGAGAAAGGGATGTTGGTTGCGCCTGTGGTAAAGTGTTGAGTGATGAGGGGAGTGGTTGCGAGCTTTGTAGTTTTTGCGATTGCGCTGAAAGACTGACTTGCGTCTCAGCTGGCATGCTTGAATTATTGGTTGGTGCAGCTGTAGTTGCCTGCCGGATTTGCTGAGCATCATTGGGATTGAGCTGAACTTTGATTGGCCCTGCGGGAGTTTGCAATTGCAGTTGCGTGTTGCCATCAGTGCCAATTTTGAGCAAAGCTTGATACAACTGAGTGCTGTCAAGCTTCAGCTGCGGCTCAATTTTTATACTGCTGCCAATACTTAGCAGGCTATCAATATTGATCTGGTTCATATTTCAGGCGCTTTGTCGCTTTCTGCTCGGTTTGCGCATTCGTATTCTAGCGCCATTATGCTACCATGCGAGCTGTTTTTTTCAGATCTAACCCTAGCATGTTATTTGAAGCCAAACAGTTAAGTTGTGTCCGTCAGGACCGCGTTTTATTCTCAGACGTCAATTTTGTATTGGCCTCAGGTGATATTCTGCAAATCGCGGGCCGAAATGGTGCCGGTAAAACCAGTCTATTAAGGATCCTCGCCGGTTTGACTGAACCACATGAAGGGGAATTATGCTATCGCGGTACCGCTTTTTCCAAATCATCTGCCCTTTTTGCCGAAGATCTTTGTTACATCGGTCACCTGAGTGGGGTGCAAGGCCAATTAACTGCCTTAGAAAACCTTGAATTTTGGCGAGCTTGCTGGCGATTAAAACCAGCGGATGATTGGCAATTATTGGCGCAATTAGGGTTGGCAGGCTTAGAGGATATTCCTTGTCAGCATTTGTCTGCAGGTCAGCAGCGGCGAGTATCTCTCGCCAGACTGTGGTTAACTTCAGCGACAATTTGGATTTTGGATGAGCCTTTTACTGCGCTCGACCAATCAGCGATTGCCTTATTGCAGCAACATTTTCAAGCGCATTGTGCCAACGGTGGTGCGATTATTTTGACAACGCATCAACCATTGTCACTAGCAGGCAATAGTTTGCGTAAACTCGAATTGGAGTATCGCTGGTGAGTTTTCCTTCGGTGTTTCTAGCGGCTTTTCGTCGCGATATCAAATTGTTAGCTCGGCAAAAATCCGATTGGCTTAACCCATTGATGTTTTTCTTAATTGTATTGACGCTCTTTCCATTAGGGGTTGGCGCCAAACCCAATTTACTGCGCGAGATAGCACCGGGTATCATTTGGATCGCCGCATTACTCAGTGTGTTATTAGGCGCTGAACGTTTATTTAAACAAGATTATCGCGATGGCATTTTAGAGCAACTCGTGTCAGCGCGCGCGCCGTTGCCGAGTTATGTGTTAGCAAAAATGGCCGCGAGTTGGTGCACCAGCGGTCTTCCGTTGTTGCTGATTTCGCCATTGTTTGCCTTGCTACTTGGGCTTGGTGAACCAGCATTTTGGGCGGTTTTCGCCACTTTAGTGCTTGGTACGCCTTTACTCACTTTATTATCGGCGTTAGGGGCTGCTTTAACGCTATCAGCGGATAAAGGGGGCATTTTGTTGGCATTGGTGATCCTTCCTTTGTACATCCCGTTATTAATTTTCGCCAGTGCCGCAGTGGAACAGGCCGCATTTGGCTTGCCATATGGTGCGCAATTAGCAATCATCGCGGCGATGTTATGTTTGGCATTGGCATTGGTGCCATTTGCCGTGTTTAAAGCTCTCAAACTGAACGTGGGGTAATATGTTTAAGTGGCTTGATCCTTATGCAAAACCACAGCGCTTATATGCTGTTTGTGGCATGTGGCAACGTTTTTTAATGCCAACAGCCTGGCTCACTTTGTTGATCGGCGTGGTTTGGGGCTTGGGGTTTACCCCTGCCGATTATCAACAAGGCGATTCGTATCGGATCATCCATATCCATGTGCCGGCAGCCATCTGGTCGATGGGGGCTTATAGCAGCATGGCGATTGCCGCATTTATTGCATTGGTTTGGCAAATCAAAGTCGCGCAATGGGCTATTGGTGCCATCGCGCCGATTGGTGCTTGTTTCACTTTAATTGCTTTATTTACTGGGTCATTTTGGGGCAAACCCATGTGGGGCACTTGGTGGGAATGGGATGCTCGCCTGACTTCAGAACTGATTTTGTTATTTTTGTATATTGGCGTGATGGCCTTGCAAAATGCCTTTGCCGACCGTGAAACTGGTGATAAAGCGGCATCGTTACTGGCGATAGTGGGCGTTGTGAACTTACCGATCATTCACTTTTCTGTGGAGTGGTGGAATACGCTGCATCAAGGGGCGACTATTACCAAATTTGCCAAACCTTCGATTGATCCCAGTATGTTATGGCCATTATTGATCTGTTTATTGGGCTTTGCTTTGTTGTTTGCTGCTCTGACTTGTTTACGTCTGCGCACTGCAATTTTACAACATGAACAACATCGCAGTTGGGTGCGTGAGCTGGTTCAGGAGCGTCAAAATGCCAACATTTAATTTTGCCAGTTTCAGTGATTTTTTGGCCATGGGTGGTTATGGCCTGTATGTCTGGCTGTCGTTTGGCCTGACAGCGCTTGTATTGCTCGGGTTATGGGCATTGAGTATTCATCAGCAGAAAGAATTTAAACGCCAACTTGAAACTCGGCTTGCTCGGGAAGCTCGGGTTCGCCAACATCAATCTTTGCAGCAAGATCAGGAGCCTTAATCGATGAATCCGCGTCGTCGTCAGCGTTTGTTTGCAGTTAGTGCGGTTGTGTTATTAATTGGGGGCGGTATTGGCTCCATGCTGTATGCCCTCAATGAAAATGTCGATTTATTTTATACGCCCAGTCAACTGCATGAAGGTTTGGGGAAAGATAAAATTAAACCCGTTGCCGGACAGCGTCTGCGTATTGGCGGCATGGTTGTCAAAGGGTCGGTGAAGCGGGATGCCAATAGCCTGAAAGTGAGTTTTGATTTAGTCGATACCGGACCTATTGTGACAGTGCACTATGAGGGGATCCTGCCGGATTTGTTCCGTGAAGGGCAGGGCATTGTGGCACAAGGGACGCTGCGAGATGCGACCACCATCGATGCCACAGAAGTACTAGCAAAACATGATGAAAATTACATGCCGCCTGAGGTTGCTGAGGCGATGAAAGGCATCAAACATGTCAACCCGAATGAAGTGAAACCTGCGGGGAACTATTAATGATGGTAGAAGCTGGCCACCTGGCCATATGCCTTGCTTTGGCACTGTCGGTGATGTTGACCGTTTTCCCATTTGTGGGCGCTTGGCGCATGCAAGAGCAACCTATTCTGTTGGCAAAGCCGATTGCGTTACTGATGTTTTTGGCAACTGCCTTCGCTTTTTACGCGCTAAGTTATGCTTTTTATAATAACGATTTTTCCGTGCTCTACGTCGCGAATAATTCCAACTCACTGTTGCCTTGGTATTATCGGTTAACTGCAGTGTGGGGCTCTCATGAAGGCTCAATGCTGTTTTGGGTGTTGATTTTAGCGGGTTGGATTGCAGCAGTGGCAATTGGTGCACGGCAACTGCCTTTATTGTTACAAGGGCGGATCCTCGGTGTATTAGGGTTGGTTGCCGTAGGGTTCAATGCGTTTGTGTTAATTATGTCAAACCCTTTTGAAAGAACTTTACCGTTTTATCCGGTGGATGGCCGTGACTTAAACCCACTGTTGCAAGACTTTGGCATGATTATCCATCCGCCATTGCTATACATGGGCTATGTCGGTTTTTCCGTCGCTTTCGCTTTTGCAATTGCTGCGTTGATCGGTGGTCGCTTCGACAGTAACTGGGCACGTTGGGCGCGGCCATGGACCTTAGCGGCATGGCTTTTCCTCACGCTTGGGATCATGTTAGGCAGTTGGTGGGCATATAAAGAATTGGGCTGGGGCGGTTGGTGGTTCTGGGATCCTGTGGAAAATGCGTCCTTTATGCCTTGGTTGGTTGGCACTGCCTTGTTGCATTCCTTAGCTGTAACCGAAAAACGCGGTACTTTTAAATCATGGACTGTGTTGTTAGCAATTGCTGCGTTTTCTTTAAGTTTGCTAGGGGCATTCTTAGTCCGCTCAGGGGTGTTAGTGTCGGTGCATTCATTCGCTGCCGATCCGGACCGTGGTTTGTATTTACTCGCGTTCTTGTTGGTCGTGGTGGGCGGAAGCTTACTGTTGTATGCACTTCGGATGAATGCGGTGCGCTCACAAGCCCGCTATCAGTTGTTTTCGCGCGAAGTTCTCCTTTGGGCCAACAATATCTTTTTATTGACGGCAACTTTAGTGGTTTTCCTCGGGACTCTGTATCCATTAGTTCATAAAGAATTAGGCCTTGGTTCAATATCCATCGGCGAGCCGTTTTTTAATCAATTCTTCTACTGGCTAACCATTCCGTTTGCTTTGCTGGTCGGTGTTGGCCCTTGGGTCCGTTGGAAGCAACAAAAAGCGCATCCGTTATTGGCCCCTTTTGCTTATATCGCGATGGCTGCCGTGATTGTTGCCTTGGCTTATCAAAGTTTGGCGCATGATTTCTCTGCGAATTTAGGTCTGCTGGGGTTGATGTTGGGCGCTTGGGTAACCTTGTCGGCGGTCGGTGAAACTGCGCTGCGCGCCAAACAACTTGGCGGCTCGATACAGGCTCTTCGTAAACTGCCGGCCAGTCATTGGGGGATGGTGTTAGGCCATCTCGGCTTTGCCGTGTTAGTGATTGGCGTTGCAATGACGAAAACCTACAGTGTGGAAAAAGATGTCAGGATGAAAATTGGTGAAACTATCCAGTTCAATGATTATCGCTTTACGCTGTCTGAAGTATATCCATTGAATGGGCCGAATTACGGTGGCCAAGCGGCTGAACTTGAAGTGTACAAAGGTGCTGAAAAAGTCACTCACTTGCATGCGGAAAAACGCTTCTATCAAGTGCAAGGCACAGTGATGACTGAGGCGGCGATTGATGCCAAGTTAAGTCGAGATCTGTATGTTGCCTTGGGTGAAGAACTGGATGGGCCATCTTGGGCTTTACGAATTTATGTGAAACCATTCGTGCGCTGGGTCTGGTTAGGTGGCTTGTTAATGGCCTTTGGTGCTTTGATTTCATTGTGTGATAAGCGTTATCGGCGCAGTGCGAAGGGGGGCGAAGCCCATGCGTAAACTGCAGTATTTCCTGCCTCTGACGCTATTTTTAGCTTTGGCGGTTTTTTTACTGAGCGGGTTGTTTTCCAATCCGCGCGATTATGGTTCGGCTCTGGTCAATCAACCACTGCCGGCTTTTGCCTTACCCGATTTAAAACAGCCAACCCAGTTGGTTCGTGAAACTGATTTAAAGGGCAAAGTTTATTTGCTCAATGTGTGGGGAACTTGGTGCGCCACTTGTAATGCGGAACTGGCATTTTTAACTCAGTTACGTCAGCAAGGTGTTGCCATTATTGGCTTGTATTATGTGCAACCGCCCGAAGCGGCTTTTGGCGAAAAATTTGACATGGCGCAACTGCAACAAGAAGTCGCGCGTAAGTTAGCCGAACAAGGCGATCCTTATCAACTCAATATTGTTGATGAACACCGCAGTTTGATTTTTGATCTGGGTGTTACAGGGGCGCCAGAAACCTTTTTGATTGATGCCAACGGAGTGATCCGTCATCACTTAGTCGGCGACATCAACGAACAAAACTGGCCAGCATTAGAGGTC
>CAZIPG010000183.1:1139-6033 GCA_964540955.1 uncultured Rheinheimera sp. | reverse complement strand
GCAATTAATCGACCATCGCTTTCACTTGCCCCCGTTGCTAAAAACAAAATACGATTGTCAGAAATGCTGATCATCCCAGGTTCTGGATAGGACCAAACTACTTTCTTTGAGGTGATGTCAATTGCATAGAGATTTGCATTCGTGCTGAAAAACAATAGGTTATTAGTGACAACCACATTCCTGTGAAAGCTGGTGTCTAAGTTTGATGGTGCAGTCCAGCTCCACAAGACCTTTCCTGTATTTTCATCAATTGCATCGAGAGCGACAGGGCTATTTTTTGTCGCGTAAATGACTCCATTTGCAACAGCAAAAAAGGTTTTATAACTAGATTGCGTGCTCCAGTTGTATTGTTTTTTGGCAATATCAAAGCTGGAGATAACGCGTGCTACCACGTATTCGCTATTTGCGCCAACACTTCCCCCAAGTGTGCCACCACTGTAGGCTAGAATATTGCCATTTGAACCAATGACTGGCGCAGCATTATATTCATAGTTAGTCGAACTGCCGAAGGGATCTGCGATTGTGGTAATGAGAGCTCCATCTTGTTTATTAAACATGGATAGCTTGGACCCATCGTGGGTGTAAACATAATTTTGATCGATCGTTGCAGTGTCTCTCCCCCAAGATGTTGCAGTGGATTTGTTCCAGACTTTACTACCATCCACAGTTGAGAATGCGGTTAATTCGCCCCCGAAGTAACCCCCCGTTTGCAATATCAAATTTTCATCAACTGTTGGAGCTAAGTAGTTCGACCACTGTGAAGAAAAACTGGATTGGAATTTTAGTTTACCATCTGTTCTTTTGATCGCCCAAACTTTGGTGTCTTGATGCCCGGATGTGGCAATAAATAATGAATCTTGATTAATCGCAGGTGCATTTAGTGCAGGCATACTGCCAAATGAGAGCCTCCAGACTTCATTACCTGTCAGTTCATCAAGAGCGATTACCGCAGCATCATTAAAGAAAACATCGGTCGAAATATAGACATGTCCTTTGCCTGCAGCTGGCGAATTAATCCCTTTGAGTGACTCCGTCGTGATTGGGCGTTTCCATTCCCATATTTTTTTAAAATTGTTGGTAGCTACCCAAATCGGTACGTAACCATTGTGTGCAGCGTTACCCTGATGAGTTTGCCACTCTGGTACAGATGTTAAAGAAAGCTGGATTTTTAATGTCTGTAGTGCATTTTCGTAAAGGTTTTTGCAATTTAGGTCTTTGCAAGCAACAACAGAGATAGAAGAGTTGTAGTTACCTTCTAACAGCTTCGGGTTTGTAGTTATTTGCAGGCTAAAGCTGTTGGTTGAGGTTGCATTCTGGGTACTAGTCGTAATGATATTTTTATTTTCATCAAATGCACGAACAAAAACCGAGTTTGTGCCAAGATCAGTGGCTTGCCAGTTACCGCTGATTGTTATCGGCAGGGCATCACCCCGAGCTCCATTCAACTGAATATCTGAACTAGTGATTTGTAAGTTCACTTTTGTGTTTGCAGCTGGTGGTGTAACAACAGGCGGTGGGTTAACAATTACGGAATCGTTGGCTTTCGGCTCATCGGAACCACCCCCGCAAGCTGTTAGGGAAAAACAAGCTATCAATAAAAAGCCCCAAATATTACGGTTCATTTATTCCTCGAGTATTTGCTCTGTTGCAATTAAGTGGATTCGGGTGAAAAGTTATCATTACTTTACAATATTTAACCAACTATTTATATGTAAAATTTTTATTTCATTTTTTTAACTATAAAAATCAAAAAATTGCAAAGCATGATTTTTTGAAAAAAATACTTGTTAGCTATGAACTCAACGATGCTAGTCATCATTCACCGATTGCAGGCTTCTGTTTGGCAGGCTTCAGTTTGACGGCCCTGATGGTTATATTTATGAGGGGTTTGTTCAGTTTGTTGATTACAACGGGGATGGCCGGCAAGATATTCTTTATCCAGATAGATCACGTCGAAAATATACTTATGAGTGCTGGAATTGGTCTTCTAATGAAGCTTGTATGGCTGTCGATAGGGACTTTGCTCCGAAATTTCATGATTATGATGTTTGGCATTGGAACGTACTGCTGACCAATCCAGATGGAAAATCTTTTACCGATGTTCAGCTACCTATCTATGGTGCTCTGGCAACCCTAACACCAATCGACCTAACGGGGGATGGCCGTATTGATTTTGTGTCGGGTGTGGGATACGAGTCAGAAGCAGTAAAACGGACATGGTTCTATGGCACTAAATTTGGCGGTAAGCCCAGTAATTATCCGGTTGGGTTTGTTGTTTTTGCGCATGACGAGACTCAGGACACCGCAATCAATAGCATTCGCACTGGCATGGGGGAAAAACTGAAGGTCGAGTATTCTCAGTTAAATCAGCGTTATGAGGTTGATACATCATCCCTCAATTACCCTTATCTGTACTTCACAAACACCATGCGTGTTGTATCGACTTTGCAAACTGACAATGGTGTTGGTGGTTTTGATTCAACGCAATACAGCTATAAAAATGCGCGTTTTCATGTAGGTGGTCGTGGCTTTCAGGGATTTAGTGAGATTGTCGAAGCGCAATTTGATTCCTACGGGTTACTAACTAACACTAAACAAACCCAATTCGAGCAAACCTTTCCATGGTCTGGCATGGTGAGCCGTATCAAAGTAACTGATGGGGCCAACAATACTATCAGCGAATACTCGGTCCAAAAAAATTACCCGACAGCTGCAAATTATCTGCCAGGCAACAGTTGGTGTTTCTATCCACAAGAAAGTACGTCAACTAAGTGGAATTTATCGCCGAATGCTGCAATTTCTAGCGTAAAAAACATCGTCATTCAAAACGAGCATTGCCAAGTCGTATCGGAGACGACTATCACTGAAGATGCCACCCTTACCCATAATAAAACCTCGACGCAAACCTACACCAACGGCCTTGGTTGGCAAATGCCGCAAGTGAGCACCCTGAGTCACAGTGTGACCTACAATAGCGGACATCCAGCCGTGGTGCAAAACCCAGCGGGGACGTCTTCTAGCCAAAAAATAACAAACACCTATGCACCCAACGAACAAGGAGTTTTGGCTTTAAAAACCACGGTTGTGGAAGGCACAGGCTTGGTTAAAGGTGTTGGGTCAACGACGACTTTGAGCCAATATGACCAATATGGTCACGCGCTCAAAGTAAGTATTGGGGATAGGTATTCCCAAAGCGCCATGACATCAGATGGCTATTTTGTGCAAAAAACCTTTAATGCCCAGTGGCCGGGTGTTGCCGCCTCGACTCAAACCTATGATGCACTCACTGGTTTACCTTTAAGTTCTGTTGATATCAATGGTGTTACTACCACGAACACAATAGATTTTATTGGTCGAGTGACGAGTACTGGGAGTGTGAAAGGCACCTTGGTTGTAAGTCCTACCGTCTATACCAGCATGCAGTGGCAGACAGGTGAATTTGCCTACAGCGTGACTCAGCGCGCCAGTGGTGCACCTGAAACTACGGTGTATTTTGATAGCCTCAATCGCGAAGTCAAAACGGTCAGTGCTGGATTTGCTGGAGATATCATCAGTGCTAAACAATACGATATTCGTGGCCATGTAGTGAGTGAATCCAAACCTACTCAATCATACGGCACTGCTGAAGTTGTTCGTTATGAGGGGTTTGACTCACTCGGCCGACCAAGTCGCAAGATTTACGATGATGGCATGGTGAGTTATCAATCTGAGTATACCTATGTGGATGGAATTACCACAGACATTCGGGTCAGTGGTGGCATAAGTGCCACGATGAGCCGGAGTTATAACAGTTTAGGCCAGTTACTGCGGACCACCGACGCCAAAGGGAATCACAGTTATTTTGCTTACAACGCGGCAGGGTTGCCAGTACTTATCCAAGATGTGTTAGGAAGCCAAATTACCGCGCAATATGACGATTTGGGGCGTAAAACCTGGTTTAATGACCCGAATATGGGCAAGTGGCAGTTTACTTACAACCAATTTGGTGAGCTTGCTACACAGACTGATGCGAAAAACTTAGTGACCACGTTCACCAATGACAAGTTAGGCCGCGCCACTGCTCAAACCAATACGCAGACAACTCGAAGTTGGGTGTATGACACTGTGGTTGGGAATGGCAAATTGTATCAAGCGCTGGTCAGTGGCCACACCCAGACCCATAGCTACGATACCGCTGGGCGTATTAGTTCGACAGTGACCCAAATGGGGAGCCTCAGCTTTACTGAGCGCTTCGCCTATGACAGTCAATTTGGCCGCTTAAAAGCAATGATGTTTCCAAGCGGTGAGCATGTCGCGTATAAGTTTGACGATAATGGCTATTTAATTGAAGATTATCAGCGCTTTACTGATGGAACTGAGCTTGCACTGCGTAAGGTTGAAGATTACAGCGCATTAGGAAGTATCAATCAGCAGCGCTTTAGTAACGGCAATGTGCAGCGTATTAATCGAAATGAAGCTGGCTCTGCCACAACCATTTGTACCAGTTACCTCGGCAGCTGTTCAGGCAGTGGCATTCAATATTTAAGCTACGCCTACGATGGCATGGGCAATTTAGCCCGCCAAGAAAACGTGATTACCGGCTTTGCGGAGGATTATCAATACGATGTCTTGATGCGTGTGGATAATTCAACCAAAACCATCAAAGGCGTGACCATGGCGCCAGTTGATTATGATTATGATGCCGCGGGTAATATTTTAGTCAAAGGCGACTACGGCAGTAATTATCGTTATGGCAATAGCAGCAAATCCTTAGGGGGGAACGCGGGGCCAAACGCTTTGCGGCAATTTATCCGAAGTGGCACCACCTATAATTTTACTTACGATAATAACGGCAACCGTTTAACGGGCGATGGGACCACTTTAACTTACAACGACCAGAATAAGCCGATAAGTG
>CAZIPG010000183.1:0-1129 GCA_964540955.1 uncultured Rheinheimera sp. | reverse complement strand
TCGAAACGGCACCACGAGTACCTTTAGCTATGATGCTAACGGCAATCGGTTTAAGCAAGTGAAAACCCAAAGTGGTACCACGACCACAACCTATTATGTGGGTAGTTTTGAGCGCGAAGTCACCACAAGCGCGACGATTGATAAAACCTACATTGGTGACCATACCATCAAAATGAAAGCCGTGAGCGGCAGTTTAGGCAGTCAATCGGCATTTAGTCATGTGCTCAGGGACCGTTTAGGTAGTGTGGATACGATTATGGAAGCAAGCACAGGCGCTGTCTTGCAATACCGCGGTTACGATGTGTTCGGAAGACCAAGGGACATCGCCACAGGCAATAATTTACTGAGCAATTGGAAAGGAGTCAGTCGAGGCTACACCGACCATGAACATTTGAACGAGCAAGAACTCATTCATATGAACGGCCGGATTTACGACTACAACGTCGGTAGGTTCTTAAGCGTTGATCCGTTTTTACAATTTCCAGAAAATAGCCAAAGTGCGAATCCGTATTCGTATATATTGAATAACCCGATGAGTGGGGTGGATCCGACAGGGTATTTGGCAAAAGGCACAAATGCATCAAATTGGCGAACAAGCGAATGCGATCTAGAGCCAATGGGGTGTCAAACCACACCGGCAGATCTAGCGCTTGCAAAATACACAGGGAATGGTCAAGAAAATGAAAGAACATTAACGAGGGCGCAAGGTTTTAAGGACTTTTTGTTACAAAAGAGAATGAATGTTACGATCACTGATATTGAAGCAAATCCAAGTACAGAATCATCCGTAGCGAATGGTCCACCAACCCACAAACTTATGCCTGAGAATCTAAATGACTTCACAAATGGAGATATGACATTTCCACAGGGTACTAATCCGTCAGGTGCCAAGGATATGATGGCCGAAATAAGGCAAGCTGCAGCTGAATATTGGGGTTGGGGAGAGGAAAGTGCTCTGGACAGCCCGCTTGCAGTAGATGCCCCAATAACGTCTCAGCCGCAGAAGTCTAGAGCTTTTAGCAATGGAAAACCACATACAGGAACTGATTATGCTGTGCCAATTGGTACACCTGTTATGGCAACAGCAAATGGGGTGGTTGTGAGCGTTGACAACAACCATCGCGAGTAT
>CAZIPG010000182.1:2346-6093 GCA_964540955.1 uncultured Rheinheimera sp. | reverse complement strand
CTCGGGCCACAATTAAATCATCAAAACCGATCACCGAAACGTCTTCAGGCACCCGGATCCCTGCTGCAAATAGAGCATGAATGGCGCCGACAGCCATCAAATCGTTGTATGCTAGTAAAGCGGTAAATTCAATCTTTTTGGCTAATAAAGAGTTCACAGCCTGAATTCCGCCTTCAATATTTGCTGTTGATTCTTCAACCGCTTGTTCTGGCAACTCTAGGTGAGCATTGAGTAGAGTTTGTTTAATGCCTTGTAGTCTGGCGCCAGGATCGCCGTTTTGATAGATGCTGGTGATGACTGCAAATTTTGTGTGATTTTTATTGAGTAAAAATTGGGTTGCCTCGCTTGCGCCTGTCACGTTATCCAACCATACACAGCGATTGGCAATCGCTGGGATATAACGATTAATCAAGACTAAGCCCGGAATTTCCGCAGCAAGTTTAATCAGCGTTTTTTCATCCGAATACTCACTGTGTAAGATGATCGCCTGGCAATTATGGCTGCGTAAAGAATTGATTGCTTCAAGTTCTGAGGCGGTTTCGTACATTGAATTGGCCATCAATAATTTATAATGTTGCTCGCGTGCGGTTTTCTCGACACCTGCAGCCAAAGTACCAAAAAAAGTCATTGCCAATTTGGGCGTCACCACGCCAATGGTGTTGTTGGTTTTGCTGACTAAGGCTTGTGCATTACTATTGGGGCGATAACCGAGTTCTTTAATTACCTTTTTAACTCGGGCTCGGCAGGCTTCACCCACTTGATGATTGCCATTGATGACTCGAGAGACGGTAGCAATTGAAACACCAGCAACACGCGCTACATCTTTAATAGTTACCATCGACTTGACTCCTGAATGATGGGTAACGACGCAATCGCGCCAATAATAATAAAATACCGAAACTACAGAGAAAGGTGCCGCCAGCCAAGGCCGTACGGAGTTGCCACAGAGCGTGCTCGCTCTGTGCCGCACCCAGTTCAGCTGAAAATCCGGACCAGTTGAGAGTCGCCCCTGCCAATAACATGGCAAATGCGCCACTGCCACTCGCGACCCAATAATACAAACCAGACACTTCCCCCAAAGCATTGGAGTTAGACTCCTCGCCATGACTGGGTTGGCTGCATTGTGCCAAAAGCGGCGGAATTAACATCACCATCGCAGTCCAAGCGGGACTGCAAAGCAGGGCATCTACCAGTAACCAGTAACCGATGTCAGGGGTATAAAGTAACCATTTTGCCAGCCCTCCCAGTGCATTCAGGATGAATATCCCTACTAACAGTCGCCAGATCCCCATCGATTGACTGATTTTGGCAAGCAATGGCACTAACAGTAAACCGACTAAAGCGTAACTGGAGGATAAAACCGCTTTCCACCAAGAGCCTGCGGTTAAATCGCCGGCAAACATGAAATACACTAACACATAATAATCAATCCCTGCGAACCACGCGACACCCCCTAACTGCAATAGACAAATTGCCAAAATCAGTCGCAATGGCCCCGATTGCTGTAACAAACGAAAGCTATCGCGAAAGCGCGGAGGCGTCCGAATTGACGGCACTGTAGGCTGATTTTTTTCCTTGCATAAAAGTACTGCGAATAAACCAGGCATAGCGATGCAGAATGTCGCGACGATCAAACCAACACTGCGCACGCCATTGATAAAGTTGCCAAACATAGCCATTTG
The DNA here is from genome assembly GCA_964540955.1 of uncultured Rheinheimera sp. Classification (GTDB taxonomy): domain Bacteria; phylum Pseudomonadota; class Gammaproteobacteria; order Enterobacterales; family Alteromonadaceae; genus Pararheinheimera. The sequence goes on along the minus strand of CAZIPG010000182.1, from coordinate 4,411 downwards.
GCTGATCGGCACCAACCACTGATAGCCTAAAGCGCCTATTTTCTGCACTGCGCTGGTCACGCCAAACAGCCAAGTTCGTTGCTGCAGATCAGGGGTTTGTTCGAAAACTAAACTGCTAAGTGGAACTGCCATCAATGGAATAGCCAAGAAAAAACATAGACAAAGACCCGCAAAATAAATGGCTTGCCAACTGGCTGGCCAGGTCGGCGATACTTGCCAAATGAGGGCGAAACTGCCCGCACAGATCAATGAACCAACCAATAAAAATGGACGACGACGGCCAAATCGACTGCGAAATTGATCGGAAAAAGCGCCAAGCCATGGGCTGAATAACGTACCCAATAGCATCGGAATTGTCACCGACATCGCCAATAACAACGGATCTACTGCCAGCGTCATTTGATAATAAGGTTGTGCCAATACCATCACACTTTGACTGGCAAAAAATAGTGCAAAGTAGCCAAGAGCCACGCCAATGACTTGGCGTGGCTGCAGTTGCGATGGTGAATAACCCGATTGACCAGACATTTATTGGCTTTTGAGTAACGAGACTTCAGCCAATTCTACCGCAACGGTTTGTGAAGGGCTTGCTAATAATCGCAATTGCAATCCTTGTAGCTGCGACAAAGGCCCCAACTCCGTTGCTTGATGGTTCAGTTGGGCAGGCATAAAGGTGGGATACGCTTGCGTTAACTCTGCCGGCTGCGGTTGTAGTGCGGCGATTGGCACTACGAGATATTGCCATTTTGTATCCACGGTAATTTGCCGACCAAATGCGAGGCCATCTTGATTTAACAGGGAAAATTCAATTGATAAGGGGCTAGTCAATGCGCGAATTTTCACAGCGATTTTATCGTATCCGCTCAGATCGCGCCGAGTTAACCCCAAATCTGGGTTGATTTGTGTTCTCAGCAAGCTTGGATCTCCGCCTTTCGCGAGCTGTAATCTTAATGCCAAACCTTGCTGACGTTCGCCTGCCACCCAACTTTGACTGACTTGGGCACTTTTGGGGTAGAGCAATTGGGCGCTGTCTGTATTCGCTGCAAACAGTGGGATCATCGCACCGGGTTGTTGTAATTGAGTCAAGTACAATTGTCCTGCACGCTCAGACTCTAGTGGATAATCCCACAAATCAGGCGTACTGCGGATCTCTGCTGGAAAAGTCAGTGTTTCTGTTTGGGTTTTGGCACTGATCAGATACTGCAATTGCCCACTCTGCTGAAGTTCCTTGGCAGTTAACTCAGTGCAATAGTTTGCTTGATCCGTGGCTTGCATCGGTTTGCTTTGAAATTCTTTATGACCGAGCATTCGCCAATGCAGCGTGAGTGTCGGCACCTCTGTACTGCCCACTTTGGCACAAATGGGCATGGGCTCTGTTAAGCTCCATTGCCTCAAGGGGGGATGGCTCAGTTGCATCCCTTGTACTTGAATTTGTGGCAATTGTTGTGATTGTGGTCGTTTTAAATGAGTGAAGGCTTGCGGTTGTTTCGCTAACAGATAACGGCCTGCAGTCACCGAAATTTGTCCCTTTTCCGCTTGCTGGCTTGGTGGGTTTAATACGGGCTGTGTGTCATTTAGTTTTTGCCAATAGAACTCTGAGCCCAAGCTCGGTAATTGGACGGTCATGGCTCGAGTTGGCTGGTAAAGTGCAGCAACTTGCCGTTTCAGGCTGGAGTTTTGATGCGGATCTTGCAGGGGTAAAACATCAGGATACACATCGAGCTGCCACAGTCCTGGTGCCAATTCATCCAAAAAATATGCGCCGCTACCCTGATAACGGATTAACGGTGAACTACCGACACCCGCAATATGTTTCAGCTGTTGCGGATTTTTGGGAGCAGAGGTGGTGCTATTGGTGTGATAAAAGCGTTCGGCGTTATTCCATACTGCTAAATCTGAGGCATGATTTAATTCCACCGCACCAAAGCGATTAGACAGCGGATAGGGCACACTCGGGGCCAGCCTTGGGGTGCTGCGAAATGCCTCTCCCGCAATCAATAAGCTGATGGCTTTGCTCGGGGTGTACAACAAGTTTAAATAGTGAGTGTTGTACTCGGCATTGCTC
>CAZIPG010000182.1:0-2336 GCA_964540955.1 uncultured Rheinheimera sp. | reverse complement strand
TCGCATGACCACAGAATTGCCGCACGACATCAAATTGCTCGCGGCAAGCGCTGCTGGATCATACGCGAACTGGGTCGCCCATTGGAAACCGGCTTGGCGAAAACTTCGGGCCATAGCTGGATACATGACTGAACTTGGCACATCCGCGGCATCAAATTCGTAAATCATTTTGGCTTTGGCTTGGCATTCGGGCAACTGAGCAAATGGATTGTGGTAATTGGCCACAGCGCCGAGCATATTCGCGTGGATGCTGCTGTTTTTAAGTAAACCAGTGGGATACCATTGATACGCGATGCCATCAATCTGGCTTGAACACAGCGCCTTAGCAAACTCAGGCCAGTTGCCTTGTTCGCTGATGTTATAAAACAACGGTTTGTTCACCCCGGCAGCGCGCATAGTGGCAACTAATTGATTGACATACTCTGCGACATTTTCCGCTTTGGCGTGTTTAGGTTCGTTGAATAACTCAAAAGCAATAATATTTGGATCTTGTGCGTAACTGACACCTGCTAAGTTTTTATGCGCCATCAACTGTTGCAAGTAACGATGCTGGGCGGCAATGGCCTTGGGCTGTTCGTTCATTTGATTTTTGGAAAAAGGGACTGCGAAGCCAGGTTCTTCAGGATCTGGTGCAGGATAGCCGCTGCCCCACCAACCGATCGGAGTAATAATGACTTTGATATTGTGTTTACGCAGTTCTTCCAACAAAAAATCGAATAGCTCTAGATGATGGTTGTTCAGTAAATTCCCTTCCCGATCGGTCAGTAATTTATCCCATAGGTGGATTCGATAAGCCTGAACGCCGAGTCTGGCGAGATGCGCGACGTCCATGGCAATCGCCTGTCGATGGTCAACGCCGAGTTCAGCAACCGCCCGATAGCCAAAAGCAAAGGGCAGTGAGTAATTGACACCAAATAGCGCAACTTCCTCGCCTTGCGGCCCCAGCAATACGCCATTTTTAACCTGATAAGGACTGGTTTCAGAGCCAATCGCAGCCATACTGGTGAGACTCAATGCCAAACCAAACGCGAGTAAATTTCGCCGAGTTTGTTGTAATTTCAACGGCTTGCATAGGCGAGAAAATTGCTTCATATCACCACCATACTGAATAAAAGAGCATCAGAATCAACACAACTAAGCCAAAGGAGGCATTAAATCCTCGGCTGGTTTTAAAATCGATATCCGTCAATTCAAGCTCGCTTTGAGCGGCTTGGACGGGGGTAAAGAATGAGACCACGACAGCAAGGGCTAGGCAGAGTAAAAAGACTAAACCAACCCGGTCCATAAATGGCAGTGCAGGCCACAGCCAATAAAAAGCCCCTGATAGCACCGCCGAACCGACTGCTGCCGCGAGTGCTCCATTAGCACTCATGCCGCGCCAGAACATCCCTAACAAGAACAATACAACAATGCCTGGGGTAAAGAATCCCGTAAACTCCTGAATATATTGAAATGCTTGATCAAAATCACCCAGTAATGGTTTGGCGGTCAATAAGGCGATGAGTAACGCGAGCAAACTGGCTACACGCCCCACCAACACATAATGTTGCTGACTCTGTTGCGATTTCAATTGTGCATATAAATCCATGGTAAATAGCGTTGCTACAGAATTGGTCATCGAAGCTAGGCTCGATAGAATTGCCGCGACTAATGCTGCAAAAATTAATCCTTTTAAGCCACTTGGCATCAGCGCCATCAACTGTGGGTAGGCTTGGTCAGGTTTGGCTAAATCTGGCAGGATCAGCACCGCAGCGATCCCTGGGAGCACTACAATCAGCGGCATCAGTAATTTCAAAAATGCGGCAAATGCAATGCCTTTTTGGGCTTCAGCCAGACTCTTCGCGGCTAAAGCGCGTTGAATAATATACTGATTAAAACCCCAATAACTTAAATTCATCACCCAGAGCCCGCCGATCAATACTGATAGACCTGGCAAACTGACATAATGTGGATTATCTGGGCTTAAAATCATGTCGAATTTTTCGGGCGCTTTTGCCATTAAAGTCATAAATCCATGCCAAACCCCTTGTTCTTGTCCAATCATTGCTAACGCTAGATAGGACATAAAAAGTCCACCAAACACTAATAAGATGACTTGAAGAATATCGGTAAAAGCGACAGCTTTGAGGCCACCATACAGTGAATAACTGATTGATAGCAGTGCCAGTAGCACCATACTCCAGAATAAATCTAAGCCAGTCAGTGAATTAACCGCCAAAGCGCCAAGCCATAACACCGCGGTTAGATTCACGAGCACATACACCGCAAGCCAAAACAAAGCCAGGGTCGTACGAACTCGATTGTCAAAGCGTTGTTGTAAAAATTGCGGCATGGTG
>CAZIPG010000181.1:0-6190 GCA_964540955.1 uncultured Rheinheimera sp. | reverse complement strand
AAAATCCCTCGACCACAAGTCGTGCCGGTTCGAGTCCGGCCCCGGGCACCACTTCCAAGTTAGATCGAATTTCATTTTTTCATTAACTCACCTAATTATTGGTTCGCGGACAGCGCCCTCTATTGCTATAACTAAAACCAGTGATTTGCCGTGAGAATTTGATATGCCTTTTTATTCAGCTGATTTTATTAAAGAAATGCCTAAGTCTGACTTGCATCTGCATTTAGATGGCAGTCTGCGGCTTGATTCTCTGATTGATATGGCAGCCCGTAGCAAGTTGGTTCTGCCATCAAATAGCGTTGCCGGCCTTAAAGAATTAGTCTTCAAAGATCATTACCAGAATCTTGGGGAATACTTGCACTGCTTCCAATACACCTGTGGAGTGCTGCGAGACATGGAAAACTTAGAGCAAGCAGCATACGAGTTGGCGATTGATAATCAGCTAGAAGGCGTGAATTACATTGAGGTGCGTTTTGCACCTCAGCTGTTGATGGATTTACCCGCCGGTATTGATTTTGACCGCGTGATGCATACAGTGAACAATGGCCTGAAGCGTGCACAGCAAGAATACAATCAATCGGCGCTAGTCCAGCAAGGCGAGCGCCCACCTTTTGCCTACGGTATTATCAACTGTGCGATGCGGATGTTTAATGGCAAAGGGTTTTCGCCGTATTACACCAATTTGTTTCAATTGATGCGTGATTTTGAACCGATGCAAGTCATTCGTTTGGCTGCGATGGAATTAGTCCGCGCTAGTGTGCGTTTACGTGATGAAGAAGGGGTGCCGATTGTTGCTTTGGATTTAGCGGGGCAAGAATCCGGTTATCCTGCGCATAATTTCAAAGAAGTTTATGAATATGCTCATCAGCACTTTTTGCTAAAAACTTTGCATGCTGGCGAAGCTTATGGCGCTGAGAGTGTGTTTGAAGCCATTACGGAATGTTACGCCGACCGCATTGGTCATGGCTATTCGATGTTTATTCCTGAGATGATCCGTGATAGCCAAATTGTTGATAAAGAACGGTATATCAAAGAATTAGCCTCGTATATTGCAGATAAACGGATCGCGATTGAAGTGTGCTTGACTTCCAATCTGCAAACCAACCCTGCGATCACTGACATCAAGCAACATAAATTTCGCGACATGCTGGAAAATCGCATGGCAACGGTCATTTGCACTGATAACCGCTTAGTGTCGAATACCACAGTGAGCCGCGAGTACCAGTTGGCGGTCGATAATTTTGATATTCCACTGAAACGGCTGAAAGACATCGTGGCTTATGGCTTTAAAAAGAGCTTTTTCCCAGGCAGTTATGTTGAAAAGCGCGAATATGCGAAACAATGTTTAGAGTATTTTGACAAAGTGGCTCGCAAATATGGATTTATCTATTAACTGAGCCTCTCACTGCTCCACATTACTGAACCACACCTCATTGTTTGCGCTGTAGCAACCTTGCTGACGGCGCTATTCCTTCACATTTCTAAGGCTCATCGCGGCGACATCCTGACAGTCATTGCTGGAGAAAATTCAACATGCAGCATGGCAGGCAGTATGGGCAATTTATCTGTCGACTGAATTGAACTGTAGTTGTTTTTAATTCATTGAAATAAAAGAGAATTATTGAATTTATGCTGTATTGATAAAATGTGTCGCAAAAAAGATACATGATAAGCTGTTGATTTATATGATTATTTTATTTGAGTGATTTTTGCTGTTGCTAAATAGCGACACTCTTCAGAAGGGAATCTGCAATTAGCTATAAAATCCTAGTAAACATATTGTGCAAGCTATTGATTTTATTGGTTTAAAAATTATTTTAAAAAGTTGGCACAGCTTCTGCATTACTAGGTTGTGCAGGTAAATAACGAAAGTGATACAAGCAAGTTCCACTTCCGTTTTTTACCTGGAAACCCAGTGTAGTAACAAGTTAAAGACCAACGCAAAGCGCTGGCGCAGTAGATAGAGGTGAATCATGGATACATTTTTAATCGCAGCAGCAACATTTTTCGCAGTAAACGCAGTTGTTTTCGTGACTTACCTGCGCAAAATTGATGTAAACGGTGACGCAGTTCGTAAATTAGAACGTGCACAATTCACTGATGCTTACAACCGCCAAGCAGCGAAAGTTCGTAAAGCTCGTGCATCTGGTGCTACTGCTCGTGCCTAATTTGCCATCATTATGATGCATAACAAATTCGAAGAAGCCGGTTAAAAACCGGCTTTTTTTATGGTTGCAGTTTCTATTATGAAAGAAAACCCAATGTAATCGAGCAGTTCTGCAATCAGCACTATTTGGGCATCCGCGATAAATCCGTTATCATCATCTTTTTCCCTTTGGAGCTCTGTCAGCAATGGATACAAAGCCGTTTCTTCGAAGTCCTATTCAGCCGGCATCGCTACGTCAATTTATCTTATTTAGTTTTTTCTTGGCATTAATTCCGCTGGCGGTGTTGCTTTGGCAAAGTCATCGCGCTTTATCGCAAGTGTCTGAATTTGCAGTGGCAGAAGCTGAAAGCTCGGTCAATAGCGTGAAAATTGCTGAGAATATGCAAAATGTCGTGGTTGATATTGAACGGGCTGTGCGGCAATTTAGCATTTTACGCACTGAGGCGCTCAGTCAGTTGGCGGGTTCGCATTTACGCAATTATCAACAAATGCTGCAAGCAATTTGCAGTGACTTAGACGCCCGCTTGTTATGTGAGCGGCAACAGCAACAAACCGCAGTGCTACTACAAATTTATCAGCAAAGTAGCAATGAAGAGCTGACGCCGCTGCTTGTTGATATTCGCCAGCAACAACAGCAATTGACTGAGCAAATTTGGCAGTTACTTGAACAGCGCTTACAAACGCAACAAAACTTTGTGGTGGAAGCACAAAGTAAACTGGCTTGGCAAAGTGTCGCCTTAGTGGTGCTCACCATGTTATTGGTGATTTGGGCCTCGGCGCGTATTGCTTCGCCAATTAAACAGTTAGATACGATGATCCGCTCGATTGGCCAAGCGAGTCATCATTTCCCCCATGACAAGGTCGCTGGCCCGCGTGAGCTCACTGAACTAGGCGAACAATTGCGTTGGTTAGCCTCGCGTTTACAGCAGCTTGAAGCGTTAAGGCTGATTTTATTACGACATGCCTCCCATGAGTTGAAAACTCCGCTGTCGAGTATTCGGGAAGGTTGTGCGTTATTAGAAGAGCAGTTAGTTGGCCCTTTGAATGCGCAGCAACAAGAAGTCGTGACCTTACTCAGTGGCAGTGCCGACCGACTGAGCCAACTGACTGAACAGCTACTCGATTACAACCGCTTATTACAACAAGCCAAGCCAGAATTTGCCTGGCATGAAAGCGCGCAATTATTCGAAAGTTGCTTTAACGATCATGCGTTATCACTGCAGCAGCGCCAGCAATTCATCCAACTGGATTGCCAGTTACCCAACATTTATACCGATGCCATGTTATTCCGTCGCATTTTGGACAACTTAATCAATAATGCGCAGGCCTATGGCGGGCAAGGCAGTCCAGTTTGGGTTATATTGCGCCAACATGAGAAATTTATGCTGTTGGATGTTGCCAACAATGGCACGCCTATTCCAGCAGAATTGCGGGCCAAATTGTTTGAACCATTCCAACGCGGCAAGTCACCCCGTTTTGATTCGGTGCAGGGATCAGGTTTGGGATTATCTATTGTTGCTGATTGTGCGCGCCTATTAGGTGGCTTAGCCGAAATTGTCGATGTGAGTTATGCCGATGTCTGTATTCGCATCCGCTTGCCTATCGTTGAGGAAGAATTATGAGATTGTGGTTGATTGTTTGTGGATCTTTAGCGCTTGCGGGTTGTCAGGGCGTGCCAGCACCGCTACCCGTGTTGACGAAGCCAAAACCTGAGCCGGAAAAGGTGGTGGAGGTGCCGTTGCGAGCACCAGAGCCTGTAGTACCACAACTGGCGATTGCCGATGATGCAATGACGCTCAGTGCTTGGCAAAATTTTCGGACCGAATTGTTGCAAATGAATAGCAACCAGCGCGATGCGCTCAGCAAATCCTTACCGAACACGCCAGTTGGCAATCTGCAACAGTTATTATTACGGTTACACCCTGAAACCAGCTATGCAGTGAGATTTAAAGCACAAATGCAGCTAGGGGAAGAATTAACGCAATTGCCCGCTGGTTTGGCTGCGTTATTGCGCTGGGATTTTGCCTACAATCAGAAGTTGCTTGAGTCTGAATCTGCAGTGAAAGCCCTAGGGCGCTTAAATGGTCAGCAGCAAGATAATTTGGATAAATTGCAGAAACAAAATGCGGACTTGCTGAAAAAAATTGACGCGCTGACGCAGATTGAAGCCAAGTTAAATCAAGCCGGTGGAGGCTAACATGAGCGGTCACAATGCCCGTTTGTTATTAGTCGATGACGACCCGAGTTTATTGCGCTTGATGACATTACGGCTGGAAGGTGAAGGCTATCAAGTCGTGTCGGCCGATTGCGCCGAGACAGCCTTGGTGCTTTTGGCGAAACAGCCCTTCGATGTCGTACTGAGTGATTTGCGGATGCCAGGTTTAGATGGCATGGCATTATTTGACGAGATAGCCAAACGGAATCCTGGTCTGCCTGTGGTGCTAATGACTGCGCATGGTTCCATTCCTGAAGCGGTGGCGGCAACACAGCGCGGAGTTTTTGGGTTTTTAACCAAGCCACTGAATAACGTCGAACTGCGCGATATCTTGCAAAAAGCGGTCAATCAATCGCATGTGCCGAGTAAAGATGAGTGGCGCAAAGAAATTGTTACCCGCAGTAAAGTGATGGAATCGGTGCTTGATCAAGCTTATCGCGTTGCGCAGCGGGATGTCAGTGTACTCATCACCGGCGCCAGTGGTACCGGCAAAGAGTTACTCGCCAAAGCCATTCACCAAGCAAGCCCACGTTCACGCCGTGCCTTTGTTGCGATTAACTGCGGCGCTTTGCCGGAGCATTTATTAGAATCAGAACTGTTTGGTCACGCCAAAGGTGCCTTCACTGGTGCGGTTACTGAGCATAATGGTTTATTTCGAGAAGCTGATGGCGGCACTTTATTCCTCGATGAGATTGGCGACATGCCAATGCCGTTGCAAGTCAAGTTACTGCGGGCATTACAAGAGCGACAAATCCGGCCTGTCGGCAGTGCCAAATCTATCCCGATTGATGTGCGCGTGATTTCGGCAACTCATCGCGATTTAAAACAAGCGATGCAAGAGCAAAGTTTTCGCGAAGACTTGTACTACCGCTTAAATGTGGTGAATCTGCAGCTACCTAGCCTGCGTGAGCGCGCTGAAGATATTCCGTTATTAGCGCGCCATGTCTTACAGCAAAGTGGCGAGCGTCACCATGTGCAAGTGAATCGCTTTTCGGAAGACGCAATGCAGGCATTGGTGACGGCGCAGTGGCCTGGTAACGTGCGTCAGCTGGTTAATGTGGTGGAGCAGTGTGTTGCGCTCACCAACAGCCCAGTGATTAGTTTGGCATTGGTTGAACAAGCGGTGGCGCAAAACCGCAGTTTTTGGCCAACCCTCAGCGAAGCGCGTGATCAGTTCGAACGTCAGTACTTGGTTCGGGTGCTGAAAATGGCGGAAGGCAATGTCACTCGTGCTGCCGAGCTTGCTGGCCGCAACCGTACTGACTTTCATAAACTGCTGAAAAAGCATGAGCTAAGTGCCTCGCAAGTGTCTGAGCAAGCAGATGAATTAGAATAACTAGGATTTTTGAAAATCAATGAACGAAAATTTCGATGTCGAACCACAAGTACTGAAAGCAAAAATCACCGCTGAAACAGCCCGTATCCAGTGGGCTGAACTTGCCAAATTTTACGCGGCAGGCCAGTTGTTAGCGGTCGCGAATGAGCTCGATTTAATTGAAGTGGCATACGCTTTAGCCACCGACGATAAAGTGCAATTTGCCGATTGGTTGGCCAGCAGTTTAGTGCATCGGGTGACTGATGATGAAGCGTTGTATTGGCACGAACAACAACGTGAATTATGGGCCGTGGTGATTTCGCCATGGATTTTAGTACAAGATAAACAGCCGCAATAAACCTAGGCCTGCATGATTGTTGAGCAATTTGTCTCTATTCCGATAGCTTGATAACAAACAACTCTCGGTAAATCCAAAATTCCGCATAAAAAAAGGGGGAGTAACAGGCTCCCCCGACAAGCTGCAGAAACGCAA
>CAZIPG010000180.1:0-6278 GCA_964540955.1 uncultured Rheinheimera sp. | reverse complement strand
GTGGCCATCTTCGGGAAAATGAGCAGGAACCCAATCCAAAATAACGCCAATCCCCGCTTGGTGGCATTGATCAACAAAAAATTTGAAATCATCAGGAGTACCAAACCGAGTCGTCACTGCAAACATACCCAGCGGTTGATACCCCCAAGAACCTGAATACGGATGTTCTAATAACGGCAGAAACTCGATATGCGTATACCCCATATCAATGACATAAGGGATGAGCTTTTCAGCGAGTTGGCGATAAGTCAGTGGACTGCCATCTGGATGACAGCGCCAGCTACCGGCATGCAACTCATAAATGCTCATCGGGTTCTGGTAATGGTTAAACTGCCGCTTTAACCAAGCTTCATCTTGCCACTGGTATTGACTATGGTCGTAAACCAGTGATGCATGCGATGGATATTGTTCAGCCGCAAACGCCATCGGATCGGCTTTATGCGGCAGCAGATGCCCTTGCGCATCTTTAATTTCAAACTTATAACGCACCCCCGCAGCAATTTCAGGCATCACTAACACCCAATGGCCACACTGAGTGCGCTCCATCGGATGATACCGACCATCCCAATTGTTCATATCACCAATCAAACTGACCGCACTGGCATGCGGAGCATACACAGCAAACCGTGTAGCCTGAATCGTTTTAGACTCAGTTTGGATTTCTATCAATTGAGCGCCTAATTGCCGATATAAATTTTCAGGCTGGGCATTGACGTAATGCACTGCATAAAAAGCTTCATCTTTAAATTGGTAAGGGTCAATCACAGTGTATTGATAATGGCTTTTTTGCACTTCAAGTCGATAAGACTCAGTCTTTTTCTTTCTTGGCAGGACCAACTCAAACAAACCCGCAACTTCGGTTTGTACCAGTTCACCGAGCAATTTCCCTGTTTTGATACTGATGGCTGTCACAGATAAAGCATCAGGAATATATGCGCGGATCAGCAAACCTTTATCGGCAACTTGCCAGCCGAGCACGGCAAATGGGTGGGCACAACGAACTTCAGCCAGAGTAACTGGGTGCATGGTCAATCCTTTTCGTAATCAACGATGAGAAAGAAGACTGAGCTGAAATTCAGCTCAGTCAACATAGTCTTAAGAATATAAGCCAGAACGACGGTTTACTGTCAATTGTTGCAGGTGTTCTTCGATATGTTTTTGCTGTTCTAACTGCTCAAGAGTCAAACTTAACTTTCTGCGCCAGTTAGGATATTCATCACTGGTGCCCGGAATATTCACAGGCTCAGTCATTTCCAGCCAATCTTCCAACTGTAAACATAACAGCTGGCAACTGCCTTTGGCCAAATGTTGTTGCATCGCATAATTTAGAGTACGAGTCATCCCCATGTGTTCAATTGAACGTTCAAAGTCTGCTGGCAGAATTTGATGACCGTGCAGCGAATCTAAAATCTGCTGCTTGGCCGCATGACGATCCGCGTATAAACCTGGTAAAATTTGCTCGTTATAAAGGCCAATTTTCAAACCTAGTTTCAAATCTGAACAATGCCAGAAACCAATCAAGGTTGGCATGTCATGAGTGGTTAATGCCGACATGGCTTGTACTGGATAATGCGCTGTAGAAATGAAACCACCATCTTCCGCTTGTTCGAAGAAGAAAATCCGGTACGAGTACATGCCAAATTTTTGTAATAACTCAAAAATACCATCCGGCACAGTCCCTAAGTCTTCTCCAATGACTACCGCTTGTTGACGTTGACTTTCTAGGGCCAAAATACCTAATAAATCCATAATTGGATAATAGACATAAGCGCCCTCTCCGGCAGATTGTGAGCCTTTAGGCACCCACCACAAACGCAATAGTGCCATGACGTGATCGATACGAAGCGCACCTGAATCTTTCATATTGGCGCGGAACAAATCAATCATCGGCTTATAGGCTTGGCGGAATAATTGATAAGGTTGCATCGGAGGTAAGCCCCAATTTTGCCCTTTAGGACCCAAGATATCTGGTGGCGCACCGACGCTGGCGTTGCGGCAATATAAATCAGGATTTGCCCAAATCTCAGTAGAACCTTCACTCACACCAACAGCTAAATCACGGTATAAGCCTAATAGCATGCCTGCATTTTTGGCAGTTTGTTGCGCGCTAGCCAGTTGTTGCTGGGCACAGAATTGCAAATAACTAAAGAATTCAATATCCGCAGCATGCTCTTTGGCAAAAGCCAACACTTCTGGTGACTGATGATTTTGGTAAGCCGCTGGCCAGTTTGGCCAACCCCATGCGTGAGGATCTTGTGACAGTAAATGTTGATGTAATGCATCATACAAAGCTAATTGACGCAGACTATCGCCGCCTTCAACAACAAAAGCCGCAAAAGCGTTAGCTAATTCGGGTTGTTTTGTACGATTTTGTTCGAACCATTGGAACAACATCTTAAAAACTGGCATTTTCAGCGCCATCACGCCGCTGTAATCCACCCAGTCTTTCGCACGCTGCGCGGCCAACTGGTCTTTAAATGTTGCTTGATTCACTAGCGCTTGGACTGCATCCGCTTCTGCAAACCCAGGCATTTGGTTGACACTGAGATAAATGATGTTTAACCAACGCCGACTAGAAGGGCTATATGGGCTGGCTGATTCTGGCATCGCAGGATATAGCGCATGGATTGGATTCAAACCGACAAAATCTGCGCCCTGCTTTCCTAAATAGCTGACTAACTTCGATAAATCAGCAAAATCACCAACTCCCCAGTTAGTTTCAGATTTTACGCCATACAACTGGACAGATACACCCCACTGTTTGCTTTGTTGGAACGCTTGAGGCTGGTAACAACGCTCTGGCGTCACAATCAAAGATTGCTGGTAGACTTCATCATCTTCAGCAATTTGCAGAGTAAGCTGGTGATAGCCAAGAGGTAATGATTTGCTCAGTTGCCACTCATAGGCTTGGTATTCAACTTCATCAAACACTGCAACTTGGCGCAGCTCACCGTCAAAAGCGGTGAGATTGAACACTGTGGTTTCACCGAGTTCAGTCGTTAGTGTAAGTGTCAGTGGTTGATGAACTTCAGTAATGGCTAAACGGAAACTGACGGTATAACTATCCGCTTGCGATTGAACAGACACTGGATCAAACGGCTCGAGCCAATGTTCACGTTGTTTTTCATAAAGCTGCTGACTTGCGATGGCATCGTCATTCACTTCAAAACCGAGCGCTTGCAACAGTCTTAGCTGATCTTTTTCTGCGACCTCAGCCGCATTTCCCCAGGCATCGGTAAATGCAGTTTCAATACCGTTAAACCCGATCAGATCGGCAAGAAGTTTCTTGTCCATAAAGGCTCCAGTGTGTCTATCGTCTTGTTGTTTTTCCGGGATTTTTTTGATTTATATCACGACGGTCCCGACTGTTTTCCTCAGTATACGATCTTCAAAATAACTTTCGATGGCAAAATGCAGGATTATGTCATTAAATTACATAAATACGTTTGCATAACGATTTTGCGCTTGAAAAATAGCAAAAAACATGTAATTTTACTACACAATTAGCCATCACTAGAGGTGTGACATGACAATTCGGGTAGCAATTAATGGTTTTGGCCGTATCGGTCGCAATGTTTTACGCGCTTTATATGAAAGTAAAAAGTCTTATGACATTAAAGTAGTTGCAATTAATGATTTAGGCGATGCTGCAATTAACGCCCACTTATTAAAATACGACACTGCCCATGGTATTTTTCAAGCCGAAGTCAGTCACAATGACAGTGCAATTTTTGTCAACGCTGACGAAATCAAAACCCTGAGTGTTCGCAACCCAGCTGATTTGCCTTGGGCTGATTTAAAAGTTGATGTGGTGCTTGAATGTACAGGCCTCTTTACTGATCGCAAAACTGCAGGTGCCCATTTAGCTGCAGGTGCTAAGAAAGTGATTATTTCAGCACCCGCTAAAGATGTCGACGCAACTGTCGTTTATGGCGTGAACCACGATGTCATCACGCCTGAGATGACCATCATTTCAAACGCATCATGCACCACCAACTGTTTATCGCCAATCGCGAAACCATTAAACGACGTATTAGGCATTGAATCAGGTTTGATGACCACTATTCACGCCTACACCAACGACCAACGGTTAAGTGATGTCTATCACACTGATGTTCGCCGCGCTCGTGCTGCTGCGATGTCAATGATCCCAACTAAAACTGGCGCTGCAGCCGCTGTTGGTTTAGTAGTTCCTGCGCTGAAAGGCAAATTTGATGGTTTAGCTGTACGCGTACCGACCATTAACGTTTCTTTAGTTGATTTAACCTTTATTGCCGGTCGTGAGACTACAGTAGAAGAAGTTAACGAAATCATTCGCAAAGCCGCCGCAGAATTCCCAATGAATCAGGTGCTGGCTGTTAATGATTTACCATTAGTTTCAGTTGATTTTAATCACAACCCAATGTCTTCAATTTTTGATGCGACAGAAACTCGTGTTAATGGCCGTTTAGTCAAAGTCATGGCATGGTATGACAACGAATGGGGTTTCAGTAACCGCATGCTGGATAACTGCGTCGAGTTGATGAAATAAATTCGACTCAAACCGGGAAAAATTAAAGGTGGCCTAAGCCACCTTTAATTTTTTCAGAAAAACGGTTTTGCTATCAGCAAGTTTTGGCTTACAGTTCGAAAAATTGATAGTCACTTTGGCTTGAACCAGGCTTCAAATACAAAGTTCACTGAAATTTTCTGCAGGAAAAAATTATGAGCAGCATTCATGCGTTGACAGCTTTTGCCCATTTTACCGATTTAGACTGTCTTGAATTGAAACTCGGTGAGAGCCGCGTTGTGGTCAGTCTTTATGGCGCTCATGTTCTCTGCTACGAAGTTGCTGGCCAGCCGGTGTTATGGTTATCGCCAACGGCAGATTGGCGTCAGAAAAAAGCCATCCGCGGTGGGATCCCGATTTGCTGGCCATGGTTCGGTGCTTGCCCTGAACCTTTTCAGACGAAGTTAACTCATAAACCCAATCATGGCTTTGCCCGCACCGAAGTTTGGCAACTGAAAAATCAGCAAGCAAATGCGGAAGCAGTCAGCGTTCTGCTCAGTTTATCAACCGATCCAATTGCGCCTGAATTAAAATTAGGTGAGGTTTTTTATCAGATTGAACTGACCGCAGAGGGATTAACGGTTCACTTGTACGGCGAGCAAGTTGCGATACAACAAGCTGCCTTACATAGCTATTTTAGCGTTGCAGATTGCACATTAACTAAAGTGGGTAATTTGCCTGCGCAATTTTACGATAAAACAGTGGATATGGAATGCACAGACCATTCAACCGTATGTCATTTTCATGCAGAAGTAGATCGGATATATCATGCCCCAGCAAAAACTATGCAATTGATTCAACCGCATCAGACGCTAGATATTGCTCAGCAAGGCCAAGATAGTACTGTGGTTTGGAATCCTGGCGAAGAAAAAACTCGGCAAAGTAACGATATCCCTGCTGCACAATGGAATAAGTTTGTTTGTGTTGAAAGCGCCGATTTAAGCCTCAAAGCCAAACAATTAGCGTTAACGCAGCAGATTAGAAATCCATTTCAATCATTGAATCAGCTATAGCAAATTGACGTAGACCAGTCAGGCCAGTTTTGAAATTGGATTGCCCACTAATCAAACACTTCTGATGAATTAAGCCCCTTTTTTAGTTGGGGCTTCCCTTTCAGGAGCAATTCATTTCATTAGATTTTATTAGCGCTAAATTTTCAGTTGGAATTTATCTTTTATTTCTTTGGTGGTACCTGCTTTATCGGTCACCAACAATTTGACTTGCCAATACATTTTGGGGTCTGTACACATGCCCAATAAAAATTGCGCAACAAAAGCGCCATCCTCGGATTTGCTGAAAAATAAAGGTACTGTTCCCATACTCATATCCAGACCGACAATCTCGCCACGCACACTCTGAATACCTTCATTCTTAATACTAACAGTCAGTAAAGTTTCTGGTTTTTGCTCGGCTGGTTTGTAAATCAACTGATACTGCTCAAGTACAACAATGCGCTCAGAATCATCAATTGCGGCAGGTTGGCAGCCAATTAGCAAACCGCAAAAAAACATAAATATTACAATTTTGAAATACAACACCTACAACCCCACTGACTCTTTGTAGCTAAAACGATACATGACCGAGAAATCATTGCTTCTATTGAATATTTTCTAACCACAGACTTTGTTCTAAATCATAAAACAGGTCTGTAATCCTATCTTTTTTAGGGTAAAGCTCGTATGATCTTCCCAAAGATTGTAAATCAAAACAAGCTTAACCCGGTTTGCGC
>CAZIPG010000179.1:0-6358 GCA_964540955.1 uncultured Rheinheimera sp. | reverse complement strand
CCATCGATACCCTGCTTTGGTCTATGTTGCTTTTTCCTAGAAAACTCGCACACTTAAGAGTAACGCCACCGTCCCAAGCAACTCCAGACTAATGGAGCCTGCAGTTTTTTAAATGTTCACCGATGAGTTGGGAGGTTATATTTTGTCCCATCGTGCTTATTTATTCTCATTAAGAATTTGTCATGCCTTACGAGAAGTCGCGAGTGAAGGCTATGGTCGCGCAGCGCTCGGTAAAGATCTACTGGCCGGTATTTCGGTGGGTATTATTGCCATTCCTCTTGCGATGGCCTTGGCAATTGCCAGTGGCGTGCCGCCGCAATACGGTCTTTACACCGCAATTATTGCTGGTTTCTTAATCCCACTCTTTGGCGGCAGTCGCTACAGTATTTCCGGACCAACAGCAGCTTTTGTGGTGATTTTATTTCCAGTTGCCCAGAAATATGGTCTGAGTGGTTTGTTATTAGCCACTATCTTATCTGGCATGTTGCTGGTGGGGATGGCGATGCTGCGATTGGGGCGATTCATTCAATACATCCCCGAAGCGGTTACTTTAGGTTTTACTGCGGGGATTGCGGTGGTGATTGCCACTTTGCAGCTGAAAGATTTCTTTGGCCTACAAATTGCCCAAATGCCAGAACATTACTTAGAGAAACTGCATGCGTTGCTACAAGCGGCTGATACAGGGCAGTGGCCTAGTTTGCTGGTTGCCAGCTGCACTTTATGGATGATGTGGTTGTGGCCGCAATTTAAAACAGTGATCCCGCCGCATTTGCCTGCCGTGTTATTGGGTACCTTGGTTGCTATCGTGTTGGCATGGTTTGAGTTCCCAGTCGAAACGATCGGCAGCCGTTTTCATTATACCGGCAGTCAAGGCGAAGAATTGGCGGGCATTCCCGATATGTTACCGTCATTTCTACTGCCTTGGCAGTTACCTGGGCCTGATGGCCAATCCTTGGTGTTTAGTTCACAACTGGTCACTGATCTGTTGGCCGCAGCATTTGCGATGGCAATGCTCGGTGCTATTGAATCGCTGCTCTGTGCTGTGGTGTTGGACAATATGACGGGCAAGCGCCACAGCGCGAATAGCGAATTACTCGGGCAAGGCCTTGGCAATATCATCGCGCCTTTTTTTGGGGGCATTACTGCCACTGCCGCTATTGCTCGTTCGGCTGCGAATGTCAGGGCGGGGGCGGTTTCCCCGATTTCAGCCATGGTGCATGCGCTAGTGGTGTTGCTGGCGTTATTTGTGTTGGCGCCTTGGTTAAGTTATTTACCAATGCCGGCGATGGCGGCTTTGCTGTTAGTGGTCGCTTGGAATATGAGTGATGCGCCCAAAGCCTTGCACCTGATTAATACCGCGCCACGGGGCGATATTTGGGTATTTTTAGTTTGTTTTTCCTTCACCGTGTTATTTGATATGGTCGTTGCCATCACTTGCGGCATCATTATCGCGGCATTGTTATTTGTCAAAGAAGTGGCTGAGATGACGAAGGTTGCTGATGTGACAGAAAACAGTAAGTTGGTGCCAGAGAAACTGGCCGAAGGCCACAAAGTGTTTCGGATCTCAGGCCCGCTTTTTTTCGCAGCGGCAGATCGCGTGTTTGCAGAGCTGGCGATGTTGTGTCAATCACAGCAACAAGCAGTGCTGTTGATGGACGGTGTTTCTCTGCTAGATGCGGGGGGGCTCGCTGCGATGGATAAATTTATCAAAGAATGTGAGCGCCAGCAGTGCCATATTTTGATGGTCGATTTGCAATTTCAACCGCTTCGCACCTTAGCCAAAGCCAAAGTTCGTCCGATTGACGACGTTTTATCATTTTATCCAACCTTGGCGGATGCGTTAAGACAGATGCCAAAACGCTGGCAGCAAACTGAACAAGACTTTTTGCATGACTCCGGGTTGTGAGCGCCTTAGGGCTTTCTGCTAAGGGCTCCACCGAGGTTAGGGGCTGAATGACTTGCGGGTATTTTCCTTCAATAGCGCCAGTGGCTTTACACTGGCTTGCTACATTTTTTGCGCTTCCATCCCAGTTGCTACCCTGTCGCTTAAAGCCGATAGACAAAATTAATATGTATTCAGCAGAAACTGTTTTAAACTTTAGCAGTTTAGTTGTATTTCGTGGCTTGCATGCAGTTTTTGGGGCTGTTTTTTGAATTTTAAATAATAAAAATTCACAAAAACAGCATAAAAATTCTTGAAAGTGAATGCGTAAGCCAGTACACTGGCCAAGTTTTGCAGGCTTGGCCTCTTTCTTTATTTGATTTTGGAGACATACCGTCAATGTCATCACACGTTGTCGTCACTGAATTAAACCAAACTCCGCTGATCCGCAGTGCTGTATTGGGCGCTGCGGGATATAGCGGCGTAGAACTTTGTGCTTTGCTGGCCCGCAATCCGTTTTTTGAATTAAGTTATGCTTATGCTTCTGCAGGCAGACAACCTGAACCTTTATCGTCATTGTATCCACGGTTTAGTCAGGTACTGGATATCATGGTCAATCCATGGACTGATGCAGAAATTTCTGCCATTGCTGGCAAAGTGGATGTCGCATTTTTGGCATTACCGCACGAAGCCAGTGAAGAAGTTGCCCCTAAATTGCTGGCTGCCGGGATTGTCGTGGTCGATTTGTCAGGCGCATTTCGCTTAAAAAATCCTGCGCTTTATCCGCAATATTATGGTTATGAACATCAGCAGCCCGCTTTATTGGATAAAGCCGTGTATTCCTTGATGGAGTGGCTGGATGCGCCACTGCCAGAGCTGATTTCAGTGCCTGGTTGTTATCCAACAGCGTGTTCTTTAGCGTTGTTACCTTTGTTGCGTGCAGGGTTAGTCGCGGATGATTGTATTCCTGTGATCAATGCCACCAGCGGGGTGTCAGGTGCAGGTCGCAAAGCCGCACTCAATACTTCGTTTTGTGAAGTCGGCCTCAACGCTTACGGTTTTTTCAAACATCGCCATCGCCCAGAAATTGAACAAAACTTAGGGCGCAAAGTGGTGTTCACGCCGCATCTGGGCAATTTCAAGCGCGGCATCTTGGCCACAAGCGTCGTGACTCTCAAAGCTGGGGTCAGTGCGGAGCAAGTGAATGCTGCGTTCCACCATGCTTATCAAGCGAAACCCTTGGTGCGTTTGTTAGCTCGTTCACCGAACGTCGCTGATGTGGAAGGATTGCCGTTCTGCGATATTTTCTGGCAGCAAGATGGCGAACAGTTGGTCGTGGTGTCAGCGATTGATAATTTGCTCAAAGGTGCTGCAGCACAAGCGATGCAAGCCGCCAATATCAAGTTTGGTAAACCAGAAACTGCCGGTTTAATGCCGTTGGCGACAGGAGTGCAGCATGGTTAATTCAGTGGCAAAAACACCGCTCGTGTTAAAAATGGGCGGGCGTTTATTACAAGATCAAGCCGCTCTTGATGCGTTATTGCAAGTGGTTGCTACCTTACAAAATGAATATGCCTTGGTGTTGGTGCATGGTGGTGGCGATCAAGTTGATGCTTGGTTAAGCACTTTTGGTTTTAGTACCCAGAAAATTGATGGTCAGCGCGTATCGCCAGCTGAGCAGATGCCTATCATCACGGGGGCGTTAGCAGGTGCGGTGAATAGCTTTATGGTTGCCAGAGCGCAAGTGCAAGGCTTGAATGCGGTGGGGTTAACCCTTGCTGCCGGTCGTAGTTTGAAATTCAGCATTAATGAAAAATTAGGTGCTGTGGGCATCGCCAGTGCCAATGACGGGACTTTGATTCATACGCTGTTAGCGCAAGGATTTGTTCCTGTGTTCAGTTCGATTGGGCAATCGGCCGACGGCCAATTGTTAAACGTGAACGCCGATATCGCAGCCGCAGCCATTTGCCAATTGGTACAAGGTCAGTTGGTCTTATTAACCGATGTCCCGGGTATTTTGGATGGGGAAGGGCAGCTCATCAAAAACCTGACCAGCGCTCAAGCGGCGGAATTAGTGGCTAGTGGCGTGATCAAAGGCGGCATGAAAGTCAAATTGGATGCCGCGTTAGAAACTGCCGCAGCACTGCGACGAAGTATTATCGTCGCGGGCTGGCAGCAACCCGAAGATTTGTTGAAGCTGATGCAAAAGCAGGAAGTTGGCACTTGTATCAGTCTCTAAACCCCAAGAAATCCGCTTTGAGTTAGGTCCTGACCCACTGTTAGGACCGCCAAGTCGATTTCCCAATAAGGAAGCCGCCACGCGGTCTTGCAGTGTGAAGTATGAGTAAAATAACCCAGCTTTTGTGTCTGGCAGATTTAGACCAACAACAATTGCAAGCGCTCTTAGATCTAGCGCTTGCTGTCAAACAACAGCCGCAGCAATTTAGCCAAGTTCTGGCCGGAAAAAGTATTGCACTGCTGTTTGAAAAACCTTCATTACGGACTCGAGTCAGTTTTGATGTTGGCATCAACAAACTCGGCGGGCACAGTGTTTATTTGGATCAACAAAATGGCGCGCTCGGCGTGCGTGAAACCGTCGAAGATTTTGGCAGTAATTTAGCCTGCTGGACCGATGCGATTGTTGCCAGAGTCTATCAGCAACAGACGCTGGAAAAGCTCGCTGCCAGTAGCAAGAAACCAGTGATCAATGCGCTCAGTGATTTATATCATCCTTGCCAAGCATTGGCTGATTTGTTGACGCTGAAAGAGCATTATGCCGATCTGCAACAAGTCCATTTAGCTTTTGTCGGCGATGGCAATAATGTTTGTAACTCTTTATTGTTAGGTGCCGCCATACTTGGTATGCAAATGACCGTGGTGACGCCTGCTGGTTTTGCGCCAAAGACAGCCATTCAAACCAAAGCCTTGGCGCTTGCAGCTCAACATGGTGCGAAGTTATGTTTTAGTCATGAGTTGTCAGCACTGGCCGGCGTGGATGCGGTGTATACCGATACTTGGGTTTCGATGGGGACGAACGTCGATCCTGTTGCGGTAGAACCTTTGTTCCGGCCTTACCAGATCAATCAGCAATTGATGCAAGAATATGGCATCAAACATTTTATGCACTGCTTGCCAGCACATCGCGGGAAAGAAGTGACGAGTGAAGTGCTCGACAGTGAGCAGTCTTTAGCATTACAACAGGCAGAAAATCGCATGCATGCGCAAAATGCCGTATTTGTTCAAATTTTTAGTTGAGGTTAACCATGAGCGAATTAAAAAAACATGTGAAGAAAGTGGTCTTAGCATATTCAGGTGGTTTAGATACGTCTGCGATTGTGCCATGGTTGAAAGATAACTATGACTGCGAAGTGATTGCTTTTGTCGCTGATGTGGGGCAAGGCGCTGAAGATTTAGCCGGTGTTGAAGAGAAAGCCATTAAATCAGGTGCAAGCAGCTGCTATGTGGTCGATCTAAAAGAGCAGTTTGTTAATGAGGTGATTTACCCAACACTAAAAGCTGGCGCTGTCTACGAAGGACAATACCTGCTCGGGACATCGATGGCGCGGCCAATTATCGCGCGTGCCCAGGTTGAATTGGCATTAAAACTGGGCGCTGACGCGCTGTGTCATGGTTGTACTGGCAAAGGCAACGATCAGGTTCGTTTTGAAGGCGCATTTGCTGCGTTAGCACCACAATTAAAAGTGATTGCGCCATGGCGGGAGTGGGAATTTAATTCTCGCCAATCGCTGCTGAATTATCTCGCAGAAAAGAATGTACCGACAACCGCAACAGCCACCAAAATTTATAGCCGTGATGCGAACTTATTCCATATTTCGCATGAAGGCGGTGAGTTAGAAAATCCATGGAATGAACCTTCAGAGCAGGTTTGGATGTGGACCAATTCTCCTGAGCAAGCACCAGACAAAGCGGAATATTTACAACTCAGCTTTGAAAAAGGTGAACTCAAAGCCATTGATGGTCAACTCGTTTCTGGGGTTGAAGCCATTGAACAGTTGAACAAAGTCGGTTCAGTGCATGGCGTTGGTCGGATTGATATCGTGGAAAACCGCTTAGTGGGGATGAAGTCTCGCGGCTGTTATGAAACTCCTGGCGGTACTATTATTGTCGCGGCATTACGCGCGCTAGAGTCGCTGGTTTATGATCGGACTTCATTGAAGTATCGCGAAGAAGTGGGCTTAGAATTTGCACAATTGGTGTACGATGGTCGTTGGTTCACACCATTAAAAGATGCATTACTGGGCGCGGTCAATGCGCTGGCTGACCAATTAACGGGCGATATCGTGGTTAAATTGTATAAAGGTCAAGTGACCGTGGCTAAACGCCGCTCACCGAATAGTTTATATTCAGAAGCTTTTGCAACCTTTGATGGCGATGAAGTCTATAACCAAAAAGATGCTGCAGGCTTTATCAAACTGTATAGTTTAGCGAGCCGCATCAGAGCGTTACATCAGCAAT
>CAZIPG010000178.1:0-6369 GCA_964540955.1 uncultured Rheinheimera sp. | reverse complement strand
AATTGTGTACTCAGTTCTGCCTAGGCAAACCTGCTTATTCTAGGCCATTTGTGCCGTTTGGTCTAACTATTTTTTGCTTATTTATGAAAATAACGCTTTGACACGTTTTTTTCACTTAATTGCCCAAAAATCTATGCTAAGTCCACTAAACCCAGCACTTGTTGCATAGAATAAAGTCCAGGTTGTTTATTTTGCAACCATAAAGCTGCCCGCATCGCCCCTTGGGCAAAAGTGGTCCGACTGGATGCTTTATGAGTAATTTCTAGGCGTTCGCCAATGTCGGCGAACAGCGCTGTGTGATCACCGATGATATCCCCACCGCGCACTGTGGCAAAGCCAATGGTTTGTTGGGAGCGTTCCCCTGTGATGCCCTCTCGACCATAAACAGCGCAATCTGCTAAGTCGCGATCAAGCGCTTTGGCAATGCTATTGCCGATGGCTAACGCTGTCCCGCTTGGAGCATCTTTTTTGAAACGATGATGGGCTTCAATAATTTCAATATCTGCAGTTTGCCCCATGACTTTGGCAGCGGTTTGCACTAGATGCAGTAACAAATTCACCCCAACACTCATATTAGGAGCCCAAACAATCGGGATCACGGCGCTGGCAGCTTTAATTTGGGCATACTGGGCATCACTTAAACCCGTCACACCAATCACCATGGCTTTTTTGGCTTGAACCGCCAAGGCTAAATGTTCCAGCATCGGCTCTGGCATGGTGAAATCAACCCAAACCTCAGCTTGAGCGACTTGCTCAAGGCTGGTTTCAGTCAATAACAGTTGGTTTTTGCCGCAACCAGCCAACTCTCCTGCATCAATCCCCACGAAATTCGACCCTTTGCGCACAGTGGCAGCAGTTAAGGCTAAACCTTGCTCTTTCGCGACTGTCACTAACGCTCGCCCCATTCGGCCATTCGCGCCGAAAACTCCAATTGTGCTCATGGTCTATCTCTTTTTGTATTCAGCAAATGCACTATTGCGATAATTAATGGCGGTCATTTAAACAAAAGCTTGTGCAAGAACCAAGTAAAATGTTGCAGACTGAGGATGACGAGGTCTTAGCGTTAAACTATAAACACTAAGCACTAAGCACTAAGCACTGCATCGGAGCAACTCTGGCTTCGATGATTCAGTAATATGATGTTCGAACACAAAAAAAACGCACCTCATGAGGTGCGCGCATAGAAGATACGTTTTTGGATTGCGGTCCATTGTCACGAACTGATGCAAAAATACTAACAACAACATCTATTGAGTCGTGACAACCACACAAAAGGTTTGAATAAAGCCAAATTATTTTAATAGCGCCATCAAAGTATCTTGCTGCCGCATTAAATCTCGATACAACCGAATTTGATTTTCAGCCCGTTGTAAATTGTGGTTTGTACGATGAACAGCAAAATAACAATCGCCATTTAGATGATCAGTCAGAAAACGCACACCAATCATTAAACACATGACTTTAGCTCCAAGGAATAAACTTTGTTTCTCAGCGGCAGTAATACATTCACCGAGTCCTTGCAAATAGCCCTGGGCTAAGGCTGCAAAAATCTCAGGGCGGATCCGAACAAGCTCCGGTTTTAAACTATCTTCAGGCTCTGGTGAACAACAAGTACGCACCATGTCGCCGAAATCAAACAACCAATAGCCCGGCATACAAGTATCTAAATCGATCGCAGCAATACCTTTCCCTAAACTATCAGAATAAAGCATGTTATTGATTTTTGTATCATTATGACAAACACGGATCGGTAAATTTTGTGTATAACTGACCAGTTCATCGGCAACGTCCTTGGCGGCGAGACACTCATCCACCAGCCATTGGCAAGAGGCTAGGCGCCCTACGGCATCAAGGCTTATGGCCTGCTCCAGCTGTGCAAATCGCATGCTGAGATTATGGAAATGAGGGATCACGCTGACCAGTTGATGGGCAGAAAAATCACTCAGTGCCTGCGCAAATTGACCAAACGTGAAGGCTGCAGCAAAAGCCTGTTCGGAATTTTCCACAACTTCAATACTGCGCCCACCCTCAATAAATTGCAGCGCACGCCAATCTTGCTGTTCACCCACTAAATATTGCCCGGAAATACTTGGTTGCTGACGCAACACAACCTGCGAATATTGGCCTTGTTGCTGCTTTGCCAACAAATGTTGTTCGATCGCAAGCGCGTTGCCAATTAGAGCGGCGGTGTCCGGAAAAATGGCGCGATTGATTTGTTGCAGGATGATCCGTTGCTGCTGCTCTTCGACTAAATAAGTCCCATTAATATGGCCATTGCCAAAGCGACGAACCCGCGCATTTTCACTAAAACCATAAGCAGCAAGAACTGCTGAAGTTACCATCGAGCTTTCTGCAGCCGACATGTCTTTTATCCTTTATACTTCCGTAGGCGTAAAGCTAGCTTCTTTACTCTGTTGCAAGGGAAAGCTTGCCAAAATGTTTCGCAAGTTTCACCAAATCTTGGGGATATGTCACACCGTACCAAGATTGTGAAGACAAATAAACCTTAAGTTGTTGGCCTTTGACTAAGGCAGCATCAACCACTGCGGGCAAATAACACTCAGCTTTGGCTGATGGTTTCTGTTGCAGAAACTGAGTTAAAGCTTGCTCCAAATGTGCCAAGATGTTTGGACCAAAGCCCCAAATATTCATAGAAACCGCCGAATCCTGAGCAAGTGGCCTTAAGACGCCTTTCGCATCCACGCCGTGAACTTGGCCAGACTCATCTCGAGTGATCTCAGTCCATTCAGTGACTTGCTGGAGCGTACCAGCACTGACAGTACAGACACCTCGATTCACCCCACCAAATTCGCTTAAGGTTGCAGTGATCGGAAAAGCCACCATGGCCCAATCCTGCTGAGTTTGAAAATGTAGCGCCAATAACTGCATGGCTTCTGCGCCATAGTAATCATCGGCATTGATCACTATCAGAGAGCGGTCTATCAACACTTTGCGCGCCGACCATAATGCATGAGCCGTCCCCCAAGGTTTTTGTCTTTGGGCAAGCATCTCATTCATCTCTTTGGCATTGAAGCTGTTGGCAACTTCAGGCAAATCAGTCATTTGCTGATAGACAAAATCGACTTTTAAGTCATTGGGCAAATAGGGTAATACATCAGAGACAAACAAGGGCTGCAAGGCTTCGCGGATCACTAAGACTAAGTGTCGAACCCCAACTTGATAGGCATCCATGACACTAAAATGCAATAAAGTACGGCCCGTATCCCCAATCAAAGCCAGCTGCTTGTTGCCACCAAAACGACTGCCCATCCCGCCTGCCAATACAACCAAACTTAAATTTGGTGCTACCAAATTTGCATTTCTTGACGCGGCGCCTGCTGACATGGTTATTGCTCCAGAGAATAAAAAACGCCGGACTAGCCGGCGTCAGATGAAAATCAATATATCATGCACTGTTTTGCAGGCAAAGTAGCTAAAGCTTTCAAGCGCTTAAACAGCCGCTTGCAAAATCTTGCGAGAAACATCTAAGGTGATATCGCCCCGCTCTCCTAGCTTTAACATCTGGTGTTGTTCTAGCTTTTGCACTAAAGCATCAACAGCCTCAGCTTTAATGCCATAATCGGCCATGCGCGTTGGCACCCCCATTTGCTCAAAGAAGGCTCGGGTATGGCTGATGGCTTCAGCAATTAAGCGATCT
The DNA here is from genome assembly GCA_964540955.1 of uncultured Rheinheimera sp. GTDB lineage: Bacteria > Pseudomonadota > Gammaproteobacteria > Enterobacterales > Alteromonadaceae > Pararheinheimera. Next base: position 2,711 of record CAZIPG010000178.1, on the reverse strand, counting down.
TCATCCGCATGTTGTAAGCCCCAAACTCGGCGGCCGTATTGCAACAGCTTTTCCCGCTTTTGCTCGCGTCGCTCTGTCAACAAAGCGGGTAACACGATGGCTAAGGTTTGTGCGTGGTCTAAGCCATGTAAAGCCGTAATTTCATGACCAATCATATGGGTTGCCCAATCTTGCGGGACACCCTGACCAATCAGGCCATTTAAGGCCATGGTCGCAGCCCACATAATATTGGCTCTCACCTCATAATTGTCGGGTTGCGATAACGCCAATGGTCCTTGCTCAATAAGCGTCAGCAGCAGCCCCTCTGCGAAACGGTCTTGCACTGGCGCATTCACGGGATAGGTCATGTACTGCTCCATCACGTGCACAAAGGCATCCACTACCCCATTGGCAACTTGCCGTGGCGGTAAGCTGTAGGTGACTGTCGGATCTAAAATGGCAAATTGTGGATAAACATAAGGGCTCGCAAATGACAACTTTTCTTGCGTGCTATAGCGAGTCACCACTGAGTTGCCGTTACTTTCGGTGCCAGTGGCAGGTAGAGTCAGCACGCAACCTAATGGCATGGCTGAAGTGAGTTTGGCTTTCCGCGTCAGAATATCCCATGGGTCGCCATTATAATGCACTGCCGCAGCGATAAACTTGGTGCCATCAATGACACTGCCACCGCCAACAGGCAATAAGTAAGTGATTCCCTCTTGTTTGACCAATTCAATGGCTTTCAGTAAGGTTTCAAACGACGGGTTCGGCTCAATGCCACCAAATTCAACAACCTCAAAATCGGCTAATGCCTGCATGACTTGCTGATAGACCCCATTTTGTTTAATGGAGCCGCCACCATAGGTCAGCAATATTTTGGCTTTTGCCGGCACTAACTTGGTTAACTCTTTGATTTGGCCTTGGCCAAAGACAATTTTCGTTGGATTTTGATAAGAAAAATTAAACATTGACGAACTCCACACTGGGTGACTTCACACTGGGTGACAAGATAAGCTAGATATTGTTCTTTTGCCGACAAAATCAAGGGCTCGACCTTAGCATCCCAGATCTAACAAATGAAAAGTGTGATGTTGTGGAGGCCGCACTATCGAACCCTGGATAACAGCTCTTTTTAAATTACGAACGCTTTATAGATTTGGTTGCGACTGTGGCAAAAAATCAGCCGTTCTGGCTGGTTTTATGTCATAACAGAATATTATTTGACGGAACTTCTAGACGTCCGTATATTCCCAAAAATTATTAAAAAATATAAATCCACTGTTTTACTGCTTTTTATTCAGCAGATGTTTGGCCCCGCCAATAGAAACAATGGACCATCAACCAATTATGCCGTGCGAGTTTTTTGCTCGCTGACAACTGAGGTATTGCATGAATTTATCCACTTCAAGCGCCAAACTTTCAATTTTGCCGCTTCTGCTCTTTGTTACCTTGTTCTTAGGGACTGGCTTGTATCTGCAGGCGCAAGGAGTTGCCTATGCCTTTTATCAGTTACCTGGGCCTGTTGCCATTATTCCCGCCATTATGCTGGCAATTTGGTTGAATAAAGAACCTCTGCAACAGTCGATTGACCGCTTAGTAAAAGGCGCTGGCAATAGCAACATTATCACCATGTGTTTGATTTATTTGCTCGCCGGTGCGTTTGCTACCGTCGCTCAAGCCACTGGCGGCGTCGATGCCATGGTCAATGCGGGTTTGAGTATCGTTCCGGCTAGTTTTATTTTGCCTGGGCTTTTCATTATTTCCGCGATTGTCGCCACTGCGATGGGCACATCGATGGGCACCATTGGCGCACTGGCACCAATTGCTGTTGGCCTTGCTGCGCAATCTGGCATCGATCCACTATTGATGGCTGGAGCTTTATTAAGTGGAGCTATGTTTGGCGATAACTTGTCGATTATTTCAGACACCACTATCGCATCCACACGCACCCAAGGTGCTGAGATGAAGGATAAATTCCGCGAAAATCTAAAGATCGCTCTGCCTGCAGCCCTAGTCACTGTTGCCCTATTCACACTGTTGAGTGAAACACAGACGAATGTCACAGTGGCAGAATTTAAACTCAGTGCAATCTTGCCTTATGTCGCTATTTTAATTTTAGCCATCGCGGGTTTAAATGTGTTTGTGGTGCTGTTGTTAGGCATTATTTTGGCAGCAGCGCAAGGCGCATTGTTTGGCGATTACGCCATTGCGCAAGTTGGTAAAGATATTTTTAAGGGCTTTGGCAGCATGCAAGAGATTTTCTTGTTATCAATGCTGGTGGGCGGCCTCGGTGAGTTTTTAAAACATCAAGGCGGTTTGGCATGGATTGCCGGTCATATCGCTCGCATGGCATCGGCACTCAAGTTTGCAGGCAATAAAGCGCAGCAACTGGCGATTGCGGCCTTAGTTTTTTTAAGCAACTTGTGTATCGCCAATAACACTGTCGCGATTGTCATCGCTGCCGATGTCAGCCGCGATTTGGCGCAGAATAATGCAATCCCAGCCAAACGCAGTGCAAGTTTACTCGATATTTTTTCATGTATCAGTCAAGGTTTAGTGCCTTATGGTGCGCAAGCACTGCTGCTCGGTGCAAGTTTTGGCATCTCGCCTTGGGATGTGGTGACCCATAGTTATTATTGCCTGGTGCTGGCAGTTGTGGCTTTGGCAGCAATTTTTCTACTGCGGTCTGATCTAACAGCGAAAGCAAATCAAGCCACCAACTAATCGCCAAT
>CAZIPG010000177.1:0-6413 GCA_964540955.1 uncultured Rheinheimera sp. | reverse complement strand
TAGACCTTGCTAACGAGCGGCTAAAAGCTCGCAGTTCTGCTTCTGCTTCTGCTTCTGCTTCGGCTTCTGCTTCGGCTGTTGGCAGCATGATATCCATAAATCCGAAAGGCGAGCATCCTAAATCGTAATTGTGACTTTAAGCGTCTCTGGGCAGGCCTACTTCGATGATACGGATCAATCGTTGTTGCTGACGATTCTCGCTGGCACGTGAACTAGCTTTTTGTTGCTGTTCAGCCAATGCCCATTCAACATGGTTTTTGACCATCGGGTTTTGTAAATGGTCGGGTTGCTCGAGCCAATCCTGCAGTGTTTGTAAAATGGTTTGCTGATAAGGGGCGTTGCCTAAAGCCACCGCGATATTGCGTTGCCAACGAGCATGGCCGATTCTTCGAATGGCTGATCCTTCGGTATTCGCTAAAAAAGTGGCTTCATCCCATTGAAATAAAGCCACCAACGATTGGTCTTGCCATTGTTTACGACGTTGAAAATCCGACTGTTGCGTCAATGGTGCCACACGATTGACCGGACAGACCAACTGACAATCATCGCAGCCATAAATTCGATTACCAATTGCACGACGAAATTCAAGCGGAATTTCGCCTTTGTTTTCGATGGTTAAATAACTAATGCAACGGCGTGCATCAACAACATAAGGGGCCACGATGGCTTGGGTTGGGCACATAGTGATACATGCCACACAATGACCACAATCTTTCGTGATGGGGGGGGCAACAGGCAGTGGAATATCTACTAAAAGTTCACCTAGAAAGAACCACGAACCAGCATCTTCATTCAGTAATAAACTATGTTTACCAATCCACCCCAAGCCTGCTTTAGCGGCCAATGGACGCTCTAAAATTGGTGCTGAATCTACAAAGGGGCGATAACCCAATTGGCCCACAAGTTGTTCGATTTGCCGAGCTAGTTGTTGCAATTTATTGCGCATCAATTTGTGATAATCGCGCCCTAACGCATAACGACTGATATATGCCAGATGAGGCGCAGCTAGATTGGTGGCAAACCCTGCTTGCTTGGGCAAATAATCTAAACGCACACAAATCACCCGACGCGTTCCTGGCTGCAATTCGTCGGGGCGACAGCGCATCATGCCGTGGGCAGCCATGTAATCCATTTCACCATGGTAGCCCGCATCCAGCCAGGCTTGCAGTCGAGGCTCTTCAGGGTGCAGGTCAATATCGCTGATCCCGCACTGCGAAAATCCGAGTTCGGTGGCTAAAGATTTAATGGAATCTGCAATTTGAGCCCAGTCAATGGCTGTTGAATGATCTGTTGTCAAAATGTCATCTCACTACGATTAGGCGGCGAATAATAGCATAAAGCGATGATTTTCACGCAGTTCACAAAGGAAATCGACCGATGCTGATTGGTATCAGCAGGGGAATTTGTTAGCATAGCGCCCCTATGGCTAAGCATTTTGTTGGCTACTTGGCTAGTTTTTGAGGAAGTTATGGCACGGTTAGAAATCACCAAACAATTAGAGACTGAGCAAGCAACGCTTGAACTTGCGGCAAAACTTGCAACACATTGTTTAAAGGGTGGTTCAATCTATCTGCACGGTGGTTTAGGGGCGGGGAAAACGACCTTTAGCCGTTATCTGTTGCGAGGTCTGGGGTTTGCAGGCACTGTGAAAAGCCCAACTTATACCTTAGTTGAGTCCTATCAACTGCCGGCATTGACTGTATTCCATTTCGATTTGTATCGTCTTCGCGATCCGGAAGAATTAGAGTTCATGGGGATCCGCGATTATTTCGCCCCAGGGAATTTATGCCTAGTTGAGTGGCCCGAGCGAGGTGAGCCTTTATTATCTGCACCTGATTTAGCCCTTGAGTTGAGCATTGCCTCTCCGACTAGTCGAACGTTAAAAATGACTGCACTCTCTGAGCATGGGGTTCTGATGTTGGCTGGGATTGCAGCATGATGATGCGATTTTTCAGGCTACTCTTCTGGGCATTGCTCCTCACTGGTTTGTTGAATTCACAAACAGCCCAAGCCAATATCATCAAAGGGGTGCGGGTATGGCCATCGCCAGACACGACACAAGTAGTTTTTGATTTAGCCGCAAAACCCAAATTTGAGTTGATTGTTCGTAGTACTACGAATTTATCTATAGTGCTGGATGAAATCGATGTCACCACGCTTGGCGCTATTACTGGCGAGCTAGTACTGGTGCAATCGATAAAAATTAAGCGGCTGAGCGGCCAAAAAGCTGAAGTGATGGTGGCTTTGAGTGCTGCTGCGAACCCGAAATTATTTCATTTAGCCCCAAGCGAACGCTACGGACATCGTTTGGTGTTAGCCTTAACACCGCGGTCAAGCGCTACCAATACATCGGCAACTGCCGCCGAAGTCCGTCAACCTGTGACTGGGAATCGACAAGCGCGAGATATCATTATTGCCATTGATGCCGGTCACGGCGGACATGATCCCGGTGCGGTAGGCCCCAAAGGCACTTACGAGAAACACGTCACCATGGCGATTTCACAAAAGCTGAAAGCCTTGATTGATAAAGAACCTGGTTTTAAAGCAGTCATGACTCGCACGAGTGACTACTATATTTATCCTTCCAAACGCCCTGAACTTGCTCGCGATCGCAAGGCTGACTTATTAGTATCAATCCATGCCGACGCTGCAGAAAACCGCAAAGCGCAAGGGGCATCTGTTTGGATATTGTCGCTGAAAAGAGCCACCACTGAAGTCGGCCGCATGTTAGAGCGCACAGAGGAACATTCAGAATTATTAGGTGGCGTCGCTGAAGTCATTAAAGATTCGGACAGTGAGCGCTATTTCAACCAAACCGTGCTCGATTTACAGATGCAACATTCCATGGGAACTGGCCTTGATGTTGCCAAAGTTGTGTTGGCTGAGCTTGGACGCGTGACGAAGCTGCACAAGAAAGAACCGCAATCGGCGAGCTTAGGCGTGTTAAAAGCCCCTGATATTCCGTCGATATTAGTCGAAACCGGTTATATCTCTAACGTCGCTGAAGAGCAGAAGTTAAAAAATCCAGCCCATCAGCAGAAAATTGCCAATGCAGTGTTTCGCGCGTTACGAAATTACTATCTAAAAAATCCGCCTGCGGATAGCCGAATCGCGCAAGGTTCAGGCCGTGCTGTAGCTACCAGTAGCCGTGAAGCCGCGGTGACGCCAAGTTCAGAACCCGTTGATTTAGAGGCAGCACAGCAAGAGGATTTAATCGCAGAAGCCATTACAACACCGACTCGGCAAACTGCCATCAGCCAAGCAAATGCAGGCAAAACGACCAGTCGTGGTTTACCCAGTGGTTCTCCTTCAGCAAAGGATTTACCTACTGTCAAAGCGGATTCCATTGCTGCATCCAGTTCTGCCAAAACTCCAATTAAAACAACATCGGTAAGAACCACCAGCAAAACTGGCTCTGGCCCGAAAAAAGCCCAATCGCAACCAAAAATGTTGATTTACCAAGTGAAATCAGGAGATGCATTGTCGCGTTTGGCTAAAAAACACGGGGTCAGTATGGCTGAGCTGCGCCGGATCAATAATTTAAAATCTGACAATATCCAAATTGGCCAGAAACTGAAGATCCCGCAATCATGACCATCCGCATTTTGTCACCGCAGCTAGCCAACCAAATTGCTGCCGGCGAAGTGGTTGAAAGGCCTGCTTCGGTGGTCAAAGAGTTGGTCGAGAATAGTTTGGATGCGGGGGCAACTCAGCTGCAAATTGATATTGAAAAAGGGGGCAGTAAGCTTATCCGCATCCGAGATAATGGCAGCGGTATTCCGCAAGCTGAACTCGAGTTGGCACTGAGTCGACATGCAACCAGTAAAATTCATCAGCTTGAAGATTTAGAGCAAATTGTTTCACTGGGTTTTCGCGGAGAGGCACTTGCCAGTATCAGTTCAGTCTCCCGTCTGACGCTAACTTCAAAACCGGCCGAGCAAGACACGGCATGGCAAGCAATGGCTGAAGGTCGTGAGATGCAAGTCACAGTGCGTCCCGCCGCGCATCCAAATGGCACAACCATTGAAGTTGTCGACTTATTTTTTAATACCCCAGCCCGACGGCGTTTTTTACGCAGTGATAAAACTGAGTTTGCGCATATCGATGAACTCATCAAACGCTTGGCGTTAAGCCGCTTTGATGTGAATTGGACCTTGACCCATAACGGTCAAGTGATCCGCCAGTTAAAAGCGGCGACAGATCAGACTACCAAAGAGAAACGACTGCTTGCTCTGTGTGGCCGTCATTTCATGAGCCATGCAATCTATGTGGCGAGCCAATACGATGACATGCAATTGAGTGGATGGGTAATGGCTGCTGCAGCGTGTCAGCCACAAAGCGTGGTGCAGTATTGCTATGTCAACGGCCGAATGATGCGCGATAAACTACTCAATCATGCAATTCGACAAGCATACGGCGAAGATTTTCCATTACAAATGCAACCTAGTTTTGTGCTGTATCTGGAAATCAATCCGCGGCAAGTTGATGTCAATGTGCACCCCGCCAAACACGAGGTGCGATTTCATCAAGCCCGATTCGTGCATGATTTTGTCGTGAGTGTGTTAAAACAAGCATTGCAGACGAGTGAACACCGATTGCCGAGTGAAATGGAATCCATCGAAACTCAAACAGTTGCAAATGCACCCGTTAATAGTCAAACAGTCGGCAAGCGCCACGAAGCAACGGACAAACATTCAAGCGATAGTCTTAGAGGCACAACAACTTTTGGCTATCAGCCGCAAACGACTCGCGGATATGCTTGGCCGGATTTACAACGGCAATTGCAAACAAGTCAAGTGACTGAAATTGAACCGAACTTGCGATTGCTAGCGCAAAATCCAGTCAATACTCCAGTGCAGACAGGATTGGCAGCGGGTCATCAGCAAGAGTTTGCCAGTCGTCCCGCTGAAACTAGCAATTGGCAATCACCCGTTGCTGATGTTGCTGCCAATCATCAAGATTGCACGGCTAGTGCTGGGATTGGCAATTCCTGGATGTTACTCGACCAACAAACTGCGCTGTTCGTCCAAGCGCCATCTTGTTGGTTAGTTGATATTCCTCGCCATATGGCTGCAATTTGGTTGCGTCAGACGCTGGTATCAGTACCGTTGATGCTTCCGCTGCGGATCGCACTACAAAAAGATGAGCAGCAACGATTGCTTGCGTTGGCTGATAATATTGCTGCGCTTGGCTTTGATGTGGTCATCAGCAATCAGGTGTTCATTTTAAGAGCTTTGCCACAACAGCTGGTCAATACCCCAATCAGTCAGTGGCTGCCCCTGTGGTGGCGTCAGCTTGCGAGCGGTTGTACCCAATTTGACATGCTCGCTTTATTAATCCAGCTTGGATTAACGGCAGGTTGGTTACAAGCTGCTGAATTGCTGACACAATTTAACGAGCCGGTTGCCGACATCCATAAGATAGCCATCGATTGGCAAGCCATCAAAGCAAGTGCGATGGGAGTGAGCAATGACTAAACAACCCGTGATTTGTTTGATGGGCCCCACGGCGTCAGGCAAAACCGCACTTGCTATCGAGCTGGTGCAACAATGTAATGCTGAAATTATTAGTGTCGATAGTGCTTTGATTTATCGAGGCATGGATATTGGGACTGCGAAACCAAGTGCCGCGGAACTCGCGATTGCCCCCCATCATCTGAGTGATATTTTAGATCCTGCCAACGCTTATTCTGCGGCAGATTTTCGTCAAGACGCCTTACGTCTAATCGCAGATATCCATCAGCGAGGCAAAATCCCATTGTTAGTGGGTGGGACCATGCTTTATTTCAAAGCACTGATTGATGGTATTTCGCAGCTGCCAGAGGCGGATCCTGCTATCCGCGCCGCCATTGAGGCGCAAGCTGCCATTGAAGGTTGGGCTGCATTGCACCAAGAATTGGCCAGTTACGATCCAATCTCAGCAGAAAGGATCCATCCGAATGATCCGCAACGTATTAATCGTGCAGTGGAAGTCTATCGGTTAACAGGCCGTTCGCTCACAGAATTGACTGCGGAAAAATCTGAACCTTTTCCTTATCAGGCTTGTCAATTTGCCATTGCTCCGACCGAACGGTCGGTGTTGCATGAGCGGATTGCCCAGCGATTTGAATTAATGCTGGCACAGGGTTTTGAGCAGGAAGTTCAGGCACTGAAACAGCGGGCCGATTTACATGCGGATTTACCTTCGATGCGTTGTGTTGGTTACCGACAGATGTGGGATTATCTGGACGGGCTGGTGAGCTATGATGAGATGGTGTATCGTGGCGTTGCCGCAACACGCCAGTTGGCCAAACGGCAGCTGACCTGGTTGCGTAGTTGGTCGGAGCTGTGCTGGTTGAACTCGGAAAGTGCTGTGAAGGAAAACTTGCAAGCTGTATTATCTTCGCTACGCTAAATTAGTTATGAAAAAAAGCG
>CAZIPG010000176.1:2570-6418 GCA_964540955.1 uncultured Rheinheimera sp. | reverse complement strand
TCCACGGTCTCTTGCATGACTCTCGCTTGAGATGTTGCAGACAATACCAGATAACTCTTTATTTTTACACGCGTATTTTGCATGAGTGCAGATAGTTTCTCGGCAAGACGCACATCTCGCTGACTCATACCGGCAGTATCAATTAAGACTAATTTACGTTGCGCTAACTGGGTTAACAAGATAGCCAACTCCTCATGATCTTTGGCTTGTTTCACCGGACAGCCAATAATACGACCAAAAGTGGCTAATTGTTCAAATGCCCCAATTCTAAATGTATCTGTTGTAATGAGAGCCACTTGATCATGTCCATGGCGTTTTGCAAATTGCGCCGCAAGTTTGGCAACCGTGGTGGTTTTGCCAACACCGGTCGGTCCAACTAATGCCACGACTCCGCCACGGCGCATAATATCGTCATTAGTCGTAATCAGTTGGCCTGATAAGAGTTCAAGTGCACAACTCCAAGCCTCTGAGTCACTGATATCTTCTGGCATAAAGCAAGCGAGTTGATCGGCCATCGCTTCAGAAAGCCCTAGCTCGGTTAATTTTTCAATCACTAAGGCCCGAATAGGCTCCTTCCGTGCCAGATCCTGCCACATCAGGCCAGAGACTTGATGGGTCAGCAACTGCTTCATCGACAACATCTCTTTTCTCATCGCATCAAACTGCTGTTGCATTTGTGATGCTTGTTGCTGTTGAAGTTTGGTGAATTCAGCTAAATTCGCTTGGCTGACGCCAGAATTCTGACGCTCAATCGGTTCTACAGGGCGATTTTTCGCCAACAAGGGAGAATCAGTGCGAGCATTAGCAAAGGGTTTCGTCAAAACACTGGCGCTGGCTGTTGCTGCTGTTTTCTTTAGCGTTGGAGCCGTTTCGGTTTCTAAGGCAGCTTTTTGTTGCTTCAACATTTGCCGCGCTAATAATTCGCGCAGTGAATCCGCCGGTTCTGCCCCAGTTTCTTCATCATCCCCGACTTTGATATTCAGACGTGATTCCGCGACTCGCGCAGGTGATGCAGGTTCCGACTTTGGCGCAGAGGCCTTGACTGGCGCGGCTTCCGGGTCAACAGCTGCCACAATTTCCACACCGCCAGCCACCTTTTTATTGGATAAAATAATGGCATCTGGACCTAAAAATTCTTTGACTTCCGTCAAGGCGGTACGCATATCTTTTGCAACGAAGCGTTTAATTTTCATCTGTTAACTCCTAACCTGCCTGACCCACCACACTGACGATCCGGACTTGTTTATCATCTGGAATTTCTTGGTAAGACAATACTCTTAACCCTGGTATGGTGTATTTCACGAATCGTGCCATGACTGAGCGTAAAATTCCTGACGTCAGTAAAACTGCCGGTTCACCAGACAATTCTTGCGCAGAAGCGGCTTCTCTCAGTGACTGCTGGATCCGTTCAGCCAAGCCTGGTTCTATGCCAGAACCATCGCTGCCAGCCGCTTGCATCGATTGATGCAGCATTTGTTCAAGCTCTGGCGCAAAGGTCATCACAGGAATTTCAGCAACTGGACCTGCGACCTCTTGCACAATTAAGCGTCGTAAGGCAATGCGACAAGACGCGGTCAAGACATCAATATCTTGGCTGCGCGCACCATAATCCACGAATTGGCACGCCTTCATGCAATAAATTTTGCAGCACTTTCACCACCGATGTGAGCGGCATTGTGTCCGGAACAAGAGCCTCAACCAATTTGGGCGATGTTTTAGCCAGCATATCCAACAGATTTTGCACTTCTTCATGCCCTAATAGGCTGGCTGCATTGTTCGTCAGAATTTGGCTTAAATGGGTAGCCACCACGGTTGCAGCATCGACAACGGTGTACCCCAAGGTTTGCGCATGATCGCGTTGATTTTTCGGGATCCAGACAGCATCCAAACCAAAGGCTGGATCTTTGGTCGCTATCCCTTTGAGCTGGCCAAATACTTGGCCTGGATTGATCGCTAACTCGTTGTCATGGCGCAATTCTGATTGTCCACTGGTGACGCCCATCAAAGCGACACGATAGGTATTGGGTTCTAAGTCCAAATTATCGCGAATATGCACAGCGGGGACCAAAAAACCCAGCTCTTGGGACAGTTTTTTACGCACACCTTTGATGCGAGATAGTAACTCCCCCCCTTGTGATTTATCGACCAGCGGAATTAACCGATACCCCACCTCAAGACCAATCACATCAACAGGTTGCACATCATCCCAACTGATTTCTTTTTGCGGTGAATTATCCCCTGCTGCGGGCACAATTTCAGCTTTTCCAGCTGGTGCATCCGCTTGCGCTTTGGTCTTTTGATGGTTGATGTACCATGCCGTACCTCCTAACGCAGCAGCTAAACTCAAGAAAGCAACATGCGGCATACCTGGAACAATACCCATAATTCCCAGTAATGACGCGGAAACTGTCAGAACCCGCAGATCGCCCAGTTGCCCGGTCATCTGCTCGCCCATATTGGTTTCTTTATTTTGGCGGGTTACGATGATTGCAGTACCGATAGACAGCAATAAACCAGGGATTTGAGCAACCAAGCCATCCCCAATTGTCAGCAAGGTATAAATTTCCATTGCTTCGGAAAAAGGCAAATCATGCTGCAACATGCCGATGAATAAACCACCGATCAGGTTAATAAATAAAATCACAATCCCTGCAATTGCATCGCCTTTCACAAATTTGGTCGCACCATCCATCGAACCGTAAAAGTCAGCTTCTGCAGTCACCTCTTCCCGCCGTTTACGCGCTTGATCTTGGTCAATAAACCCAGAATTTAAATCCGCATCAATAGCCATCTGCTTACCAGGCATGGCATCCAGGGTAAAACGCGCTGTTACTTCTGCGATCCGGCCCGCACCTTTAGTGACTACCACAAAGTTAATGACAATCAAGATGATAAAAACGACGATACCCACCGCATAATTACCGCCAATCACAACATGGCCGAAAGCTTCAATCACGGCACCCGCGGCATCAGGACCGTTATGACCTTCCAATAACACCACCCGCGTACTGGCAACGTTCAGCGCCAAACGCAGAATGGTTGCAACGAGTAATACCGACGGGAAGATGGCAAATTCTAAGGGTTTTTTCACATAGATAGTGACCAACAAAACCACTAATGCCAGCGCAATATTGAAGGAAAAGAGGATGTCTAATAAAAACGGTGGCATTGGCAATACCACCATGGCCAGCGCCGCCATAATCAGCACTGGAGTTCCAAAGCCTTTGGCGTAGGCTAACTGACTGCGGTCAAAGCGATTAAGAAATTGCGGCAGCTGCATAATGGTTCCGACAGTAAATTGACATCTAACTGCCTTAACGCAAAATTCATTCCAGCTTTTAGTCGCAGCCCACAAAATTTGGAGCGGCATGTTCTCCCAGCCTATTCCTCAGCTGGCTAAGGCTAGTAAAACAGTGTTGCTTAGTGTCTAAATCCCTCAGGAATTGGTAAATCCTTCGCCAGCGGTTTCGGTTTATTGCCCCTGCCACGTTTATAAATTTTCAATTGATAGACGTATGCCAATACTTGGGCGACTGCGGCGAATAATTGCTCAGGAATGGGCGCTTCCACTTCAGTGGTGTAGTAAATCGAACGAGCCAGCGCTGGAGATTCAATGATCGGAATTTTGTGGGCGTCCGCAATTTGTCGGATATAAAACGCCATTTGATCGACCCCTTTGGCAACAACAACTGGAGCACGCGTTTTGCCTTGTTCATATTTCAATGCGACTGAGTAATGCGTCGGGTTGGTAACAATGACATCAGCCGTTGGCACATCTTGCATCATCCGACGGCGGGACATCTGAATTTGCATGGAGCGAATGCGCCCTTTGATTTCGGGGTTACCCT
>CAZIPG010000176.1:0-2560 GCA_964540955.1 uncultured Rheinheimera sp. | reverse complement strand
TTTTATACTCGTCTTTGACCTCTTGTTTGGTCATTTTCATTTGATTGTGATGATGCCATTTTTGATAAGGCGCATCGACAATCCCAATCAGTAAAGTACTGGCGCATAAGCCAAAGAACATCCACCCCAGCAGATACATCGCACTGATAATGTCATCTGGGCTGCTCATTAAACTAAGTGCCATGATATCGCCAAAGAAGATAGTCAACAGCGCATAAGAGCATCCGGCAATCACTAAAACTTTAAGGATACTTTTCAGCAGTTCAACCAAGGCTTGCATGCCGAACATGCGCTTGATACCCGCGAGCGGATCGAGTTTGCTGCCCCGAAAACTAGCGCCATACCAAGTAAAGTTAAAGCCACCCAATAAGATATTGCCCACAAAGGCAGCAATCAGAATGACTGCAGATATCGCCATAAACGGAGGCATCACCGCCATCACTGCATTGCCTAGCCCCGCAAACATTTGATTCGGGTCTTGAATATCTTTTTGATCAAGGCTTAATAAACGTCGGCACACCATTAAAACCGCATCAGCGAGTTGTGCGCCAAAAACCAACAAAGCCAGACTACTGCCCATTAACACAAAAGCCGTCGCCATATCTCTTGAGCGGGCTATATTGCCCTTTTCCGCCGCCTCATCGAGTTTCTTACCCGTGGGGTCTTCGGTTTTTTCCATATCACTGTCGGCAGCCATGCATTACTCCGCTAACAGCCAATGATGCGGCAGGTATATTCAATACCATGCTGCCATTGTAGGTTGAAATGAAAAACAAAGGTGTTCATGGTTAGCCACAAAATGATCAAGCCCGCCACCATTGTTACCGGGAAGCCAATCGAAAAGATGTTCAATTGCGGTGAGGCACGAGTCATCACGCCGAAAGCTAAGTTAACGAGTAACATCGCCGTCACTGGCGCGAGCACAATCGCCAGTGAAGTCGCAAAAATCCAACCACCGAATTCAATGATGGTCCAATAATTGGAGACATCCAGCCAAGTGCCATTAATCGGTAAGGAATGAAAACTAAACACCACCATTTGGAACATGACCAAATGCCCGTCATACACCCAGAACAGCAAAGTGGCTAGGACTAAATAAAACTGACCGATGGTGGGGACGTTGATACCACTGGCCGGATCGACCAGTGAAGCAAAAGCAAGACCCGTTTGCGTTGCTAGAATTTGCCCCGCTTGAATAAAAGTATTGATGAACATCAGCGAGATAAACCCCATCGCCATGCCAATCATAATTTGTTGCATGACCTGGATCACGACATTAAATGACATCAAATCAATAGGCGCACTGGGCGGGATCACCGGCATAATCAGCAAAGTAAAAAAGACGATCAAACCCATTTTGATGCGAGCTGGCACAGTTTTCGCGCCAATTCCAGCCATTAACGCAAACATCGCCGCGATGCGACTGAGCGGCAACATAAAGTCGGCAATTGCCTGCATTAAGGTGGATAGCGGGAATTCCATTTAACTGACCACGGTTGGAATACTTAAAAACAAATCAGTGGTGTAATCCATCAGCACTTGCGTCATCCAATGACCACCGAACATCAATGCGAGCAGCGTGACAATTAAGCGCGGTAAAAAACTTAAAGTTTGCTCGTTAATTGAAGTCGCCGCTTGAAAGACTGAAACCACCAAGCCTATTAAGAGACTGGGTAAAACAATCGCACAAACGATGATGATAACCAGATATAAGGCACCATTTAAGATATCGACAAATACTTCTGGAGTCATTTTAAGTTCCTATGCCATAACTGTTGGCTAATGTACCCATCACTAATAACCAGCCATCGACGAGCACAAACATCATTAATTTGAAGGGCAATGACACGATCATCGGCGATAACATCATCATCCCCATTGCCATCAAAACACTGGCAACCACTAAGTCGATAATCAAAAATGGAATGAAAATCATGAAACCGATTTGAAAAGCGGTTTTGAGTTCGCTAGTCACAAAAGCGGGGATCACAATAGTGATTGGGTAATCTTGATGACTTGCGACCTGAGGGTGATTGGCAATCTCTGCGAAAGTTTCTAAATCCTTCACCCGAGTTTGTTGCAACATGAAGGCTTTCATCGGTTTGATGGCGGCATCAAAGGCTTGCAGTGAGGTCATTTCCTCATTCAAATATGGCTGTAAAGCTTGATCGTTCACTTGTTTAAAAGTCGGCGCCATAATGAAGAATGTCAGAAATAAGGCGATGCCCGTCAAGACTTGGTTGGATGGACTTTGCATCAAGCCCATGGCTTGCCGCAAAATCGCAAGGACGATGATAATGCGCGTGAAACTGGTCATCATGATGACCATCGCCGGGATAAAGCTTAAGGCGGTCATCATCGCAAGAACTTGTAGGGTTACGCTATATTCCTGACTACCATCAGGATTGGTGGTCACTTGCAGCGCTGACATCACACTGTTGTCAGCAAACGCTGCTGGGCTTACTAGCAACAGCAGCAAAAAGAAGATTCGAAGCATACGGGCAACTATTTTTTCAGGAACGACTGTAACTGCGTATGAAAATCTAATGCCAACTTTTCT
>CAZIPG010000175.1:0-6497 GCA_964540955.1 uncultured Rheinheimera sp. | reverse complement strand
GGAACTGCCAGCAGTCTGAGTCAGATTGCCAGAATATTGCAATCCACTCGGTAATGGCACAGCAATTACCACATTTTCCGCATCAGTGCTGCCTGAATTGGTCAACGCCATAGCATAAGTAATAGTTTCATTCGCTGTCAGTCCCGTATTGGGCGTTGCTGAGATTGTTAAACCTAATTGCGGATTACCACTAAGCCGAACTTTAGTGGTATTACTGGTGGCTGAAACGCCTGTCGCAGTGGCACTGGCATCATCGGAAATTTCGGTGATCCCTGCACTCAAACCGCTGCTGCCCAATTGCATCGTGTAGGACACCGACTGACTGGCACCAACAGCCAAAGTACCGAGTGACCATGTCAATGTATTGCCTGATTTATTACAACTATTGCTACAACTGCCATACGTGAAATAACTGGCAGCGGGGATCAAATTGGTGACTTCAAGCGAACTTGCTGAGGCAGTGCCGGTATTCACAACTGTCAAAGTGTATGTGATGGTATCACCAGGTTCAGCAGCATATTGATTTGCAGTCATTAATAAACTGAGTTGAGGGGCATTCGATGAACTTGCCGCAATAACCTCAGTTAGACTGCTCGCATTCACTGCAGATGTTTGATCGCTCACAATCGATGAAGTGGCTGTTAGGGTATCGCCAGCGACGCTACTGGCAGGTGCATTGCCGCGCAGGTAAACAGTGCCAGATGCACTGCCTGCTAAGGTTCCTAAGCTAAAACTATGCTGTTGCGGGTTAGAGCCTGTTGAAGAACAGGCAGTCCAGCTCGAATTATTCGTGGAATACTCACAGTTGGTCATGCCGCTCGCCAACGCTGCCGTTAATACGCTATTGGTCGCATTAGCGCTACCGACGTTGCCATATTTTAATGTGTAAGTTAATTGACTGGTGGCGCCTTCGGTCACTGTTGCCGAGGAAACCGATGAGTTAAGAGCTAAAGCCGCTGGAGGCGTGCCACAAATCTTGGCATTCGAATTTGCAAAGGTCGTCCCGCCAGAAATGGCATTGGTTACAGTACCACCAAATTGCAATTGGGCTTGCACAGTTTGACTATTGTGATCCGAACGGACCGAATAAACCCAGAGTAATCTATGGTTCTTTTGCAGCGTTCCGCTAGGTGTGATGGAAAAAGACAACAACCCTTTAGTGCTACCGCCAAAAGATGCTGAATTTTGCGCTAATTGAGTAGTAGCGCCTGTTGTTGAATTGTAATCAAACAACGTCAACTGAATACTCAAGGCCTGCCCATTTGCTCTATCAACATAAATATTGCTGGTTAATGTCCCATCGAAGGGCAAGTCATTCTCAGTAACCGGGTCTTGATAAAATCTCACAGCCTCTAAAAAAGCATTTCCGGCAGTCGGCGCAGTCACAGTCACCGAGGTCCCTGTATCCCCAGCCACAGGAATTGGCGTTTTCTTGGCTAACCGGCCAGTGGTTGCTGGGCCCACGGTGCCCGAAGTGTTAGTAAAATAAAAGGTATTACAAGATTGTCCTGTCACGCCAACCGCTAAGGAGTTTGAGGAGACAGAACCACCTGTCCAAGTTAATGTGGCAGTATTACTGGTCGGGTTATTTCCAGGGAATTCCGCCGCCGATGAAGCCGTGACCGTAACAGTCACAGAACCACTGGCACCCGCTGCTACAGTGCCAATCGCCCAAGTGACAGTGCCGCTGCTATGAGAGCCGCTTGCCGTCGCCGAGGAAAAAGTAAAACCAGTGGGCAATACATCGGTAATCACCACATTGGCTGCGGCAGCATCGCCAAAGTTTTGGTAACTAATGGTGTAAACAATAGAACCGCCTGGCGCGACATTGGTTGCACTCGCAGTCTTCGTGACTTTAAAGTCAGCTGTGGCCGTGGAGGTGTAGCCACTGACAGAAACTTTGGTGGTTGCAGTTGCATTGACTGTCGTATTCGCAGGATCTGTGGCAGCCGAGGTGGCAGATAAAGTGAGCTGCGGGCTATTGTATGCTGAGGCCACCGTCAGCACAAAACTCACACTACCGCTGCTGTTGCCAGCCACATCGCCTAAATCCCAGCTGATGGTGCCAGTTGTTTCTTGGCAGCTTACCCCACCCGCACATGAAACATAATTGGTATTCGCGGGCAACGTTAAACTTAAAGTCGCATCGGCTAACAGAACCGTGGAACTGTTTTGATAATTGGCCGTCACAGTCAGCTGTGAACTGCCATTCGCGGCAATACTGTAAGAACTAGGCGTTAAACTTAGCGCCATATTGGCACTGTCAACGGCAACTTGGACATTATCACTGACCAGATCACTGAAACTGGTTTCTGCCCCGGCAGATGCAGAAAAATTCCCTGAAACAGAGCCTGCGGCCAAAGTGAAACTAAGCTGCTTACTACTCCCTGGCGCTAAACTCAAAGATGGGCTCACTGGCCAGGTTAACGTGTTGCCGCTCACCGTTGGATCAGCGCTGGGCAAACCACTATCAGCAGTAGTTGAACTTACGTTATAACTAAAACTGGAAGGCACAGTTGCATTGACCTCGCTCACCGTCACCGCACCAGGATTGGAGCTCGGGTTCGTCAAAGTCACCTGATAGGTCACATTGCCACCGGCAACCACGCTGCTTTTATCTGCAGTAAAACCAATCGTTGGTGCAACACCACACGCATTAATCGCTGTGCCCACTAATGCTACTTGTTGTCCAGTCACTGCTGGATTTCCGAACCAATTCTCTCCACTACTTGGCGATTGCGATGGTGAATGGCTTGGAAACGCCGCCAGCTGGCCTGCTTGCCAACTACCCGCAATGTAAATTTTATTGGCGGCATCACCAGATAAATAGGAAAAGGTGCGATTGTTGATGCCAGTCGGCGTCATGCCATCATCCAACTTGGTGTTATCATCCAGCGCCTGCACACCGATCAGATATTTTCCCTTGGGTAAACTGGTTGCATCCCAACTGCTGACCCAATAATTCAAAGAAGAACTATCTCGGGTCGCAGTTTGCGCAATTTTGGTCCAAGCACTGCCGACATCATTTGCGGTGCCATCACCATCAACATCGTGCCAATAGTAGAAATCGACCGATTGAACTGAGGGGATCACCACTCCGTTATCTAGCGCCAACGTATCTTGTACTTTCGCTTTTAAAGAATAACTGGCTGGACAACTCAGCGGTGGTGTCGCTATTACTTCTGCAATAATGGGTTGTGAATAAGCTTCAGTCTGATTAAATGAAATATAATCGCCAAATGGTGCTGCTTTGCTGGCATCAGCACTCCAAGCTTTGTTAACCGCACAATCTTTCTGAAATGGATTATTTAAACTATTGGCAGTACAAAACAGCATTGAGATGGGCGTACTACGAGAGATAGCTGGGCCACCAAAGGCGGAGGCATCAAGCAAAGAGATTGGAATTTGGTAATCGATAAAAAATTCAGAGCACGAATTTTGCGTGACTCGAGTCGCTCGGCTAGTGCCATAATCCCAAACTGTTTCAGCTGAACCATTCGGCCATGACTCGCTCGGATTGAGACTATTTTGGAAATTTAAAATCTTACCAGTACCACCAATAAATGCAGTTGGGTTATGGCCTAACTTCTTGATATTGGTGGGGTCAGTCAGATAATCCAAAGAATGGGTGCCATTTTTTCCCCAAATCCCAACCAACATATCAATCGGAGCTGCGGGAGCACCCGTAGAACCATCCAAATGAGCTGCTAATGTCCTAAATCCGCTGCCATCTAAATCGAATAATACAGTCCATAAGGCAGAAGACCATGGATTTGAAGCGCCATAAGAACCGGCAGATGGGCCTGTAGCATAATTGTGAGCAGCAGATTCAACCCGCCAGCGAAACATTAAAACATCTTCTGAAGGGGTTGCGCCTTGGTGCAAATAATAATAAATGCTGGGTAACGATTTATCTGAGCAAGAAGAGGTTACGTTGACATAAGCTTGCGGTGATGTTCCACCATTTGAAGGATCCTGAGTTCTTGGATCGTTCATATTCTGTTGAAAACGAGTGTATGGCTTCCAATCACCACAACTAGTCCCACAATTGACAGGGTTTACTGGCTCAGAGGGCCAAGCCACGGGAGAGTAATGCACTGCTGGCCCACTGCCGCCGGACCAGGTAGGCGGGAAAGGATCTGCAGATACGACATTTCCCAACAATGAAGCGGTGGCAGCCACCATTGTTGCAAATTTAAAAAAACCTTGAGCCTGCCCAGCCATAATCACCCCAACCTAGTTCAACAACTGAATGCACTCCCTGCACAATAAGAATAATCAGCAAAATAAAGTTAACAAAAGTCACAAAATTCTCTAATGTCTCTTTTGTCTTTAAGATTGTAGCTTTATTTGTGGAAAAAACCAACAAGAGTTCGCACTGTGGAATTTACCTTTAGAAGATAGACAAGACTTCGCTAATTTAACAACTTGCAGAATAAGTTTAATGTTTAAAACAAGAACAAATGTTGATTTAACTCATATTTGAGTCAATGGTGGGAAAGGGGTAACTCAACTTACCCCATGCAAAAAAACTAAAATGACTAAATTTGTGCTTCAGGCTCACCAAACAAAGCCAACAATTCATGGGCGTTGCCTTGCCAAACTTGGCCTTTACCGCCAGCAAAAAGTTGATCGGCGAGGCCTTGTTTAAAACGCTGCATGGTTTGTACTTTTTCTTCCACGGTGTGACGCACAATCAGTTTGTAAACAAACACGGCTTTGTCTTGGCCAATCCGGTGGGCACGGTCGGTCGCTTGATTTTCAGCGGCAGGATTCCACCAAGGATCATAATGAATGACCGTATCAGCAGCAGTCAGGTTTAAACCGGTCCCGCCTGCTTTGAGGCTAATTAAAAACACCGGGTTATCACCCTGCTGGAATGCATCGATTTGCTGCTGGCGATTTCGGGTTTGGCCGGTCAATTTACTGTAGCTAATGCCCATAAATTCAAGCTCTTGCTCGATGAGTCCAAGCATGCTGGAAAACTGGCTGAACAATAAAATTTTGCGACCTTCTTCAATCATTTCTGGCAGATTATCACGCAACCACTGCAGTTTGGCATTGTGTTTGACCGATTGCGCTTCTTCAATCGGCACCAAGCGCGCATCACAACAGGCTTGTCGCAGTTTTAACAATGCATCCAAGAATTCAATTTGGCTGGCTGCCACGCCTTTGCGCAGAAATAATTCACGAACCTTCGTCTCCATCACCAAACGAATGCTTTCGTATAAATTGCGCTGGTCGGCTTCCATCTCCAACAATTGCAAAATTTCGGTTTTATCCGGCAGCTCTGTTGCCACTTGAGCTTTGGTGCGTCGTAAAATAAAGGGCGCAATTTTTTGCTTAAGAGCATGGGCACGCTCTTGATCGGCTTGTTTCTCAATCGGCTTGCGATAGACCTGATTAAAATGCTGCTCGGTGCCTAACAAACCCGGCAAGACAAAATCAAATAATGACTTCAGCTCACCCAAGTGGTTTTCCAGTGGCGTTCCACTCAGCGCCAAGCGAAAATCAGTTTTCAGTAATCGCACAGCTTGTGCAGCTTGGCTGCCCGAGTTTTTGATATGCTGGGCTTCATCAAGCACAACCATGGCCAATTTCATGCGCTGATATACCGCAACATCCCGCACAATTAACGGGTAAGTGGTGACTAACAAATCATAATCAGTCAGTTGTTCAAATAATTGCGCTCGCTTGTTGCCGTACACTTGCAACACGCGCAAATCGGGCGTGAAACGCTCTGCCTCTTGCTGCCAGTTCCCGAGCAAACTGGTTGGACAAACAATCAACACGGGGGCTGATAACCGCCCTGCTTCACGCTCGCTTTGGATAAAGCTCAAGGTTTGCAGCGTTTTGCCAAGCCCCATATCATCGGCCAACACACCGCCCAAACCATAATGACGCAGAAAGCTCAGCCAATTTAAGCCCTGCTGTTGATAAGGACGTAATTGCGCGAACAGCTGCGTTGGGGCTTCAACTTCCGCAATTCCAGAAAAATCATGTAATTGCCGAGTTAAGTTAGCGATCCGGTTGGCATTTAAATACTGTACTTCAGCGGCCCCGGGTGGTGGTAAAATTGCCGCTTTATAATCGGGCAATTCCAGCTCAAACACTGGTTTTTGCAGATTCAACAGCGCCACAATCATATCAATCAACGGCTGAATTAAGCTGACCGGTAAAGCCAATTTGCCTTGAGGCAAACTTAACCAAATTTGCTGATCGGCGCTTGGCAAACCGTATTGGCGCAACCATTGAGTGATTAAGGGTAATAGCGGGACTTTTTCGCCCTCGATATCCACTTGAATGGCAACGCCAAAACCGCCTTGGGCTTTGTCGCTGACTTGCAAATAGGCCTTAGAAGACAGAATATCCAGATTGAAATCGGTCGCTTGCTCAACTATCCAACCCAGTTTTTGCAGCTCCGGCAATTGCTGCAAAAGCGGCTGCCATAATTCTGGATTATCAGGCCCCTCGCCCACACCAAACACCGCTTGTTG
>CAZIPG010000174.1:0-6534 GCA_964540955.1 uncultured Rheinheimera sp. | reverse complement strand
AAACAAAAGTCGAGAGTCGATTGATCAAATCTGCCGTACCGTCGTTGTGAAATATCAGGAACAAGTTGCCAAGCCTGATCCATCCCAGGGCATAGTTCGGCAATTTTTGCAGAGAGACTGTTGTCTTTCACAACAGAAACAGCCAGGACTCGACTGGGCTTGGCTTGTTGGTTTTGTTGCTGAACTATCCCTGCCGTAGTGCCACCGCTTGCAGCCGCACAACAAATAAATTCAGCGAAACCATTCGGAGTATTGGCAAAGTTTGTATCAGCAAATCCCTCAACTGCTAATGCACTAGACCCACCCTCGGGTACAATCAACCAATTTGGATAAGAGCGTTTCAACTCGTTGAGAAAATCTGGGTCGTGTCGCCTACGATAGTTCGAAAAGTCTAATGGGATGAGCATCATCCCGAACTCTTTGCATTGTCGTAGCGTTGGGTTATGTTCATCTAGTTCTGCACTTCGCACGAATCCTTGGGTAGCAAATCCGAACTGATGCCCCGCAGCTGCAACAGCGGCTAAGTGATTAGAAAATGCACCGCCAAAAGTGATTATCCCTGTTAAATTATATTGTTGTAACTTTGAAATGTGGTACTTTAGTTTCAACCACTTATTACCGGCTGCGGCCGGCACCGCACATTCAAGCTGACAGATCCATAACTCAGTTTTGGTTGATGCGAGTACTGGGTGATGTAATTGTTGCCAAGTTAGTTGAAAAAATGGCGTGTCCATTCAAACCTTCTGAACTAAAGTAAAATCAGCCAAACCGCAGAGTAGGTTTATGATACGAGATTTAGTAAATTTTTTCAGTCGAAAAACCCAATCAACTAACAAGCCTATCAGTTCGCTTGCAGGCTTGTACTTGCACCCAGAACATTTGAAGTTGGTTCTATTTAACCCAGACAGTCAAGCGGTAGTTCGGGTTGAAACTGTGCTCTTGGCACCTCAGCAAAATATCATTGAAGAATGCGAAAAATTAGTCAGCACATTGCCCGCTAAAACCGAATTGTGTTTGATCCTGAGTCAGGAGCGTTACCAAGTGGTGCAATTGGATAAACCCGCGGTTGCGGATGCCGAAATCATTGCAGCACTGCCTTATGCACTTCGTGAATTAGCGACAGTTCCGCTGGATGATATGCTGTTGGATTACATGGACTTACCTGAACAAAGCAACGCGGGCGCCAGTAAAATTCAGGTGGTGGTTACTGCATTAAGCCAATTAAAGCCGCTCTGCGAAGCCCTGCAAAATTATAAAATCCGATTGAGTAATATCCAGCCTGAAGAATGGTTAGTGAGAAATTTGCTGCCTCCCAATGATGGCGCCGTGATGGTGATAACGCATCAACCGGGGCAAGAGTTGAATTTGCAAGTGATCCGCGATCGTCAAGTATACTTTTCACGGAAGTTACGCGGTTTCAACCGACTGCACCAGTATGATCTGGCCGAATTGAAAGCGGGCATGTTAGATAATTTGTTGTTAGAAGTACAAAGATCGCTAGATTTTTACGAAGGTCAACTTAAGCAAGCCCCAGTCCGAGAGATCTACATCCACATTAGTAGTCCTTCTTTAAAAGGTATTGTAAGTTATTTTATTGAGAATGGTTTTAGTCAGGTTAAACCCATCGATTTGCAGAAATTCATGCCTAGACTGAGTCAGACAGAACGCGAAGATTATTGGCTTAGCCTTGCAGGTGCGCTAGAGCTTTGGGTAAGTCGAGGAGAGGTTCAATGAAATATTCAGTGAACTTATACCAAGACATACTGAAACCTAAGCAAGAGTCATGGACCCTTGAACGGCTTTTTATCGCAACCGCCGTGGTATTGACACTCATTAGTGCTGTTACAGGTCTATTGGCTTGGCAGCAGCATCAGCTCGGTCGCGAACAACAAGCGCTGGCTTTAGAATTACAAACGGTCACTGACGAGCTGACTACCTATCAAAAAACGCTCGCCGAACGTAAACCTGCGGCTGAGCTGGAGTCCGCATTAGCGACAATTCAGTTACAGAATAGTCAGAAACAGAACTTATTAGATTACCTGCAAGTGCAACGAGCCAGACCTACGCCTGATTTTCAGCAGGCTTTTTT
The DNA here is from genome assembly GCA_964540955.1 of uncultured Rheinheimera sp. Classification (GTDB taxonomy): domain Bacteria; phylum Pseudomonadota; class Gammaproteobacteria; order Enterobacterales; family Alteromonadaceae; genus Pararheinheimera. The sequence goes on along the minus strand of CAZIPG010000174.1, from coordinate 4,445 downwards.
GCATTTAAAAGCCATTGATCCAGCCGGATTGTGGTTAACCGAATTTAGCTTTGCCGAACCGGGATTTCATTTTATTGGACGGACACAAGATGCCAAGTTGATGACTACTTGGCTACAGCAACTTGGCGCTAGCCCTTTTTATAACGGCCATGCTTTTCAAACGATCTCTGTGAAACCTGCCGAGCGTGGGGTCTTACAATTTGAAGTGGCGGCAAAACCTGCCTTAGAGGAGCCGCAATCATGAATTGGTGGCGACAATCGGCGAAGCGTTTTTTAAATTTTAAAGAGCGTGAGCGTAAACTGATCTTTTACACAAGTCAGGTGATGATTGCTTGGTTGGGTTTTGTCTTGGTGATTGAACCTTTGATGCTCAAAGCAACCCAGTTGACCAAGCAAAACCAGCAAAGTCAGCAACAAATTACGCAATTACAGCAACAAAGCGCGCTGATCCAACGAGCGTTAAGTGTGGATATCAATCAGGAAATTCAAAGCCAAATTCAGGCGCAACAACAAGTGCAGAGTGAATTAACTCAACGCATCCAACAACTCACCGGGAGCTATATCAGCGCCCAGCAAATGTTAGATTTACTGCAAGACTTGCTCGTTAAAATGCCAAAGGTTCAATTGGTTGCGTTAGAAAATTTGCCAGTGAAACCCATTCAACTGCAAGCGATGACCCAGGGACAAACCCCCGAGAAAACTGCCAGTGCGTTGGACCAGCCGCTATTGTTTAAACATACGACTCAATTGGTTTTTCGTGGCGATTTTAATGGCTTGCAACAATTGTTAGGGCAGTTACAACAACTCTCTTGGCAATTACATTGGGTTAAACTGCATTATAAAGTGCTTGAATATCCGCAAGCGGAGTTGCAGTTAGAATTAGAAACCGTCAGTGAGAGTGCAAATTATGTCCAGATCTAACATTGCACTTCGCGTATTGCTGTTAGTCTCAGTCATGGTGCCGAGCGTTCATGCTGATCCCACAGCGCCAGAATATCTCGAAGCTGCTCCTCATTCCGCAGATGCAACGAGTGACAGGCAGGCAGCGACTACTTTGCCGGTCCTCAATTTTATTCAGATAGGCCAGCAGAAAAGCGCAGTTATTAATGGGCAGCGCGTGAAGGTTGGCGATAAAGTCGGTCAATATGTGGTGCAGCAAATTGATGCACGCCAGGTAGTCTTGCAGCAAAATGAGCAACGGCTAGTGTTAAAGTTATTTCAGACAATGAAAAAGTAGCAGAAAGCATGCAAAAAAAATTCTCATGGTTCTCAGCATTGGCCGTCCCAATGTTAAGTTATGCGCTGGCAGGTTGTACAACGACCAGTACGCCCACACCAGCGCAAAAAGCAGCTGCCGATCTGAATGACCAGCGTCAACCTGTCGCTGCACCGTTAGAAGTGCCTGCGGAAGTATCGGCAGACTTATTTGCCCCGAGCGCAGTTGCTGCGCAAGAAATGCCTCAACCGCAACAGCCGCGCTTTAATGTGTCAGCACTCAATGTGCCGATGGCTGATTTCTTGGCCTCGTTAGTGGCCGATTCTAGCTATAGCGTGATGGTGCATCCTGCGGTCAGTGGCCAGATTAGCCTGCAGTTGAAACAAGTGACTGTGGCTGAAGTTATGCAGCAATTGCAGCAAATGTATGGTTTTGATATTCGTTTACAAGGCACTATTTACTCTGTATACCCAGCAGGATTACGCACAGAAACTATTGCAATCAACTATTTATTGATGCAACGCGCAGGACTCTCTTCGATTGCCGTCAATTCTGGCGGCGTCTCCCAAGACAGCCAAAATAACAGCAATAACCAAAATCAGAACAACCGTAACAACTCGAATAATTTAAATAACGGTTTGTTAGGCGGTGGCATGGGCCAAAATGGTCAGCAACAATTTAATGGCAGCATGATCCAAAGCTCCAGCACGACCGATTTTTGGAAAGATTTGGAAAAAGCAGTCAGTGGTATTTTAGGCGGCGGCGAGCAACGCTCTGTTGTCGTATCACCGCAAGCAGGATTGGTGACTGTACGGGGCATGCCCGATGAAATTGCCGCGGTCAAAGCATTTTTACAGCAATCTGAAGTCCATCTCCAACGCCAAGTCATTTTGGAAGCTAAAATCATCGAGGTTACCTTGGATGATGAATTCCAACAGGGCATCAACTGGCAAAATGCGTTGGCAAATATTGAGTCGACTAACTTCAATTTCAGCTCGACCGCAGGCAATTTTGGCAATACCGTCAGTAATAATCTCGGTGGTGTCAGTGCGTTATCCATTCAAAATGCTGATTTTAATGGCGTACTACGCTTACTCGATACGCAAGGGGATGCGCAAGTGCTGTCCAGCCCACGAGTGACGGCCATTAACAACCAGAAAGCAGTCATTAAAGTTGGGCAAGATGAATATTTTGTCACTGATGTGTCTAGTAATACGGCCACAGCAGCCAATGGCGTGACGAATACGACGCCATCTATTTCACTTCGGCCATTTTTTTCTGGGATTGCGCTCGATGTCACTCCACAGATCGCAGCGAATGGGCAAATTATTTTACACGTCCATCCTTCAGTCACAGAAACTGCTGAGCAAACCAAAACTATCCAACTGAGCGACGAAAATGTGGTGCTGCCCCTCGCTCAAAGCAATATTCGCGAATCAGATACCATCATTCGAGCCGGTAATGGCGAAATTGTGGTCATTGGTGGCTTGATGCAAACCGTCACAACCGAGCAAGAAAGTGGCGTGCCTGGGCTTCGAAGTGTGCCGGTGTTAGGCCATTTGTTTAAGTCCAAGAGCAAAGTGGAGAAAAAGAAGGAATTGGTGATATTGCTCAAACCGACGGTCGTCGAAGCTGGCGTTTGGCAGCAACAAATCGGACAAAGCCAATCGTTGGTGCAGGACTGGGCAACGCAACGCTAATATGTACTTAGCTCATTATGCCTTTGAGTCGATGCCGTTTGCTTTGACACCCAACACGGCTTTTTATGTTGATTTAACCACCCACCAGCATGCGATGGAGGTTTTAACCACTGCGCTGGGGTTGGGGGAAGGGTTTATCAAAGTGACAGGCGAAGTCGGTACAGGGAAAACGCTGCTTTGTCGCAAATTGTTGCAGGAAGCCCCAGCGGACTGGGTGTTTGCTTATGTGCCCGATCCGCATCTCACCCCGAATCAGTTGCGCTGGGCTTTAGCCTTAGAATTGGGTTTAAAACAATCCGGCAATATTGATGAATTACAACTTGTTCATTTATTGCAACGATGGTTATTGCAACTTGCGCAGCAAGGGAAGCGCGTTATTTTACTGATCGATGAAGCGCAAGCCTTGCCTGATGAAACCTTAGAGGCGCTACGGTTATTAAGTAATTTAGAGTCCGAACAACACAAATTGGTGCAAGTGGTGTTATTTGCTCAACCTGAACTCGACCGAAAATTGGCTCATTATCGCTTTCGCCAATTGCGCCAGCGCATCAGCTTTTCTTGCCAATTAGGGGCATTGGATCGCGCGCAAGTGCAAAATTATGTCGAAGAACGTTTGCTGCGGGCCGGTTGGGGCGTAGGGGTGGCAGAACAACCCTTGTTTAGTCGGTCTGCGCTTGTTGTTATGTCGTTATTCAGCCGAGGGATCCCGCGCTTAATCAATATTCTGGCACATAAATCTTTGTTACTCGGATACGGTGCAGGTCTTCGTCAAATCGGTTGCCGACAAGTCCTGTTGGCCGCTTGGGATACGGAAGACGTGCGGTTTATTCCGTTCAACTTGCCAGTGCAAACAACAATTATCTGGGTGTTGACGGTGCTGCTGATGTTCATGCTCTGGGGATTTTGGCAATGAGTGTGATCAATCAAATGTTGCGAGATTTAGATAAACAGCGACAACAACAAAATCAGCCCGTACGAGCAACCAAAGCGCCAAAACCACAGCGTGTGCGCCTTGGGGTGATGTTATTTGGCGCAATCGTACTTGCGGGGATGGCTTATTGGCTGGGAATGCACAATGCATCGGTTTTTCCAGCACCCTCGGTGCCGCCAACAGCCAAGCCCGAATTCGCTCAACCAAAGCAAATCGGTGCAGAATTGGGGCAGCAGCGACCCGCTGAGTCTGCACTTGCGCCAACAACATCGGCCAAATCCGAGCTTGTCAATGCAACAGCAGCCAATCCAGAGCTGACAGAGCAAGAGCCGACTGCGCAAAATTCAACTGAACAACTGTTGCAGCCAGCAACCAAGATGGCCTCTGCCCAGACTCGCCAGGCGCAACCTCAGAAGCAGCCCAAACAGCAGCTAGAGTTGAGTGAACAGAACACACCTGTAGAAGAGCAAGCAAAAGCACTCAAGCTTGCAAGCAAATCGGCGCCTAATCCAGTGATGGAACTTAAGAGTCATCCAACCATTCTCTCAACCAGTACCCCAAATGCAGCGGAGCATCAGGCGCCTGGCAATGTCGGTGA
>CAZIPG010000173.1:0-6559 GCA_964540955.1 uncultured Rheinheimera sp. | reverse complement strand
ATGCGCCCGCTCAACTGGTTTGAGGCCACGCTTGGCACGCTCATGGCGGTCTTGTAGTTCGGCACCACTTTGATAGCCAAACACCGGGAACAGCTCCGCATTATTGATAAAAGTGCCATTTTCAACCAAGGTAGTATCAGCATTGGCATCAACAAACCCCTGCGTTTGCCGAGTTAAGCGGATTGTCATCGCAACACTGCTGTTGGCAGCAATTGGCGTGGCAAATTCCAACCAAGCCAAGCGCGAACTGCCCTCGATTGGCTTCAGTACAGCCCCTTCGGCGATAATTTCTAACCCTTGGGTATATTCAGGAATATTCACCAGCATGCGGCTGATCGGTTTGTCGAACTTATTGCGCATTTGCTGGACCAATTCGGCCTTAATCTTGCGCTCTTCCGGGTAAATATCCACTTTGGCTTCGACGGCCGTGGCCACCAAGATCGGATCATCAGCCCCAGCTTTGAACTGCTTCTCATAGTCTGCTTGCAAATCCATTTGTTGCTCGGCATTGCTATAGGTGTTCACCACACGGGTATTGTAGAAAATCCAACTGCCGGCGCTGATGAAAATCACAAATCCTGCCATGGTTGCGAGCTTGCCGCCTTTACCCAGTTGATAACCCAACAACTCAAAGCGTGTTTTCAACGATTGCGCAGGGCCGCGTTGCACCATGGCATAACCGATGGCAAACATCACCATGACTAAACCGCCCCAATACAACAGATACCAACTTTGCGTTTCGAGCGTCCAACCATAGCGATTGAGATCAGAGAACGGCGCTGCTGGCGTACTGGCGAACTGATACATATTGTGGCTAAAACCCCAAGCGCTTAACACCAGTGAAATTGCGTAATAAATCACAAACACCAACATCCCGACATATTTGTTGGGACTTAAGACTTGGATAAAAAATGCTAAAACCACCGTCATTAAGAATGGCAGTAAACTAAAAAAGCCTAATCTCACCAAGTATTGCGACAGATCTAGTTCGGTATAGCCGTTGCCTAATTGGTACAGAATGGTCGCAACCATACATAAGGCATACAGGCTGGTCATCAGCAAAGACACTGCGACTAATTTCGAAACCCAAAACACCATGTTGCTGACCGGAAGACTATCGACGATATCCCCCATGCCGCTAGAGCGCTCGCGCCAAACCACTTCTGCACAGTAATAAATCAAGATGATAATGAACAACAAGCCGGTCGCTTCAGAAATGAGTTTGACCATCGACTGCGTAATCGGCCAATCGGCAGTGCCATAAAACCCTTGCGGGTCAATTAACGGCGCGGCCATATCAAACACACAAATTAACCCTAAAATAATAAAAGGTGCGCTGAAGAAAATTTGCCGCATTTCAAACGTGGTCCGCGTGACAAATTGTTGCCACACCGATGGCGTAGTTGCAGGCGTTTGCACCGTGGCTAAAGCAAAACTAGGCACCGCTAATTGCGCTTTTTTCGCCATTTTGTTGCTTGGGCGGCTCAACGTTAATTTGCCAAAAACACCGCCAAACGCGAGAAGTACCACACTGCCGATACTTAACCATAACAGACGGTTTTGTAGCAGCACGCCAGCAAACTCAGGCATCAAGGTGTTCTTTTCACTGATGGTCCAATAGCGAGCGACTTCGACAAAAGTCCGAAGACCAAAGGGATCGATGAGTGCAGCTAATTGGCGATATTCCGGCTCCCGCGATAAGGTCATTGAAATGACATAGAGCACAAACAGACTCACCGCCACTAAATACATCGCCATCATCGAACGGAATTTATTGGCAATGGCAAAAAAGGTTGCAGACAGCACAAAGATGCTTGGGACTGCGAACATCAGATAGCCATGCACATAATAATGCAGGTGGGTTGGGCCAAAACGTTCTTGGTCAACCCAAGGCATCAATGACCCGATTAAAGTGCCTAGAGGCACAAATGCAAACACCGCCAGCACCACGGCATAAGCCCCAAAAAAGCGGCCTAATTGATACTGCCAAACCACCAGTGGTTTACTGTAGGTGAGTTCTTCCATCTGATGAGCACTGTTACGAATTGCGGTACTGCCGATAAAGTTGACCACCAAAAACATGGCAAAAATCAGCATAGTGACCAAAGTCCGGATCACAGCAAAAGGCCCATTTCCGAGCACTTCGCCGCCACCGCCGATCTGAATTGCTTCAGAGGCTGCAGCCAGAAAGGTCATCAAAAAGAAAATGAATGAGGTGACGTAAAATGACGGTTGGCGCAGATAATAACGCCATTCAAAGATAAATGATTGCCATAACATAGCGGTATTCCTCAGGCAGACTGGCGTTGCCGCGCATTAAATAAGGTTGAGAAATACACGTCCTCTAAATTGGCGGCGACCGGATTAAAGCCTTCGGGCTGACTGATAGAAAACACATTCAATACCGTTCGCCCCGCAAAAAGCCGCTTAGAAATCACCGGTAATTGCTGCTCTAATTCTTGAGCTTCCGCTTGGCTAACCGTTTTGCTCCAGACTTGCCCCTGCAGTTCGCCCACTAAATCTAAAGGGTTGCCTTGTAATAAAATTTTCCCGCCAGCAAGCACCGCCATATTTGGACACAATTCCGCCACATCATCGACGATGTGGGTGGATAAAATGATGACCTTTTCTTCACCGAGACTGACTAATAAGTTATGGAAACGATTACGTTCTTCCGGATCTAAGCCGGCTGTCGGCTCATCAACAATCAGTAATTTAGGATCGCCAAGTAAGGCTTGGGCAATCCCAAAACGTTGGCGCATACCGCCAGAGAAACTGGACACCGCTTTATCTTTGTGACCATATAAATTGGTGTGTGCCAATAAGGCATTCACGGTTTCATGGCGGGCTTTTTTCTCATTAAGCCCCTTGAGCACGGCCAGATGATCCAGCAAATCAAAAGCACTAATGCGTGGGTAGACATTAAAGTCCTGCGGCAAATATCCCAAGGTTTGCCGAAGCGCATTCGGGTTATGTAAAACATCAATCCCAGCGAAATTGATGCTGCCAGTATCGGCGCTTTGTAAAGTGGCAATAGTGCGCATTAAACTGGATTTACCCGCACCATTGGGACCCAATAAACCAAACATCCCTTTGGGAATATTTAAGCTAACGTTATCGAGGGCTTTGACCCCGTTATCATAAGTTTTTGATAATCCTTGAATACTTAACATAAGACACCCTAGTTATTTTTTGATGTCTTATCAGCATGCCTGAATTTTCTGCAACTCCCTATCAAACAATCTTTACAAATTATTTCCAAGGCCTGCAATCTTGATGAGCAAACTGGCTAAGCCATGACTACAACGACTTTTATCAACCTTGAGTGATGTTTCAAAAGCAATTAAACCTCAGCCCATTGCCTTAATAAATTGTGATAATGGCCAGTTAAACTTAAAACTTCAGGCGCATCGCCAATTTTGCCTCTTAAGCTCTGAATACTACTATCCAGTTCAAATAACATGGCGCGCTTGCTGGCCTCTTTCACCATGCTTTGCGTCCAAAAAAAACTGCAAACCCGCTCGCCTCTCGTCACAGGCAGCACCTGATGCAAACTCGTTGACGGATACAAAATTAAATCCCCTGCCGGCAGTTTGACCTCATGTGCGCCATAGGTATCTAACACCTGTAACTCGCCACCGTCATACTCTTCAGGCTCGGATAAGAACAAAGTAGAAGATACATCGGTTCTTAAACTCATCCCGGTACCCGGTAATAAACGCACGGCGCCATCGACATGCAAGCCATAATGCTCCCCCCCGCTGTAACTATTGAACAACGGCGGAACTGTCCGAAAAGGGATCGCTGCCGCTAAAAACAGCGGATGCTGATAGAGTCGCTGAAGGATCAACTCACCGAGTTTTCGCGCCAGTGGGCTGTCTACCGGGAGTTGCCGATTCCGCTTCACTTGTGCGCCTTGTTCGCCCACTGTGGCGCGACCATCGGTCCACTCGCTTTGGGCTAACAGCTGACGAAATTCCGCAACTTCGGCTTTGGTTAAGATTTCAGGGATATGTAACATCATCTCGATATCGCCTTAAAAAAGAGCCTCTCGCTTTACCACAGAGGCTTTTACACTGATGAATTTTGAAAATGCCGCGATAAAATCGCGGCAGTGACGATGCATGCTTAACGCGCACTCATGAGCACGCATTCATGAGCACTCGCTGCTTAGCATGCACATCTAAGCATGCGCCTCTTAAAATGAGTTCTTTAAAATGCGATCCTTAGAACGCAAAGTTCACTCCAAGCTTGGCACTTCGTGGCGTTCCTGCAAAATGACGCGAACCGGCATTATTTAAACTGCTGATGTATTCTTCATCAAGCAAGTTAAACAAGTTGAATTGCACTTGCACCGATGGCGTGACATCGTAAGCTGCCATCGCATCAACCACCCAATAATCAGGGACTTGCAGCATCGAACTTGCTGTTGGATTTAAATTCACCGTATTGGAACGCTGCACTGAATCCATGTAACGCACACCCGCACCTAAGCTCAATTGCTCAAGCTTATAATTTCCCCACAAGGTAAAGGTGGTTTTTGGCGTCCACTGGATCACGGCGCCTTCGGTCGGTGCAGCAGAATAACGAGCACCGCGGGTAATTTTCGGATCAAGTAAGGCAAGGCCAGCAGATAGTTCAAAGCCACTGAGCGGCATGCCAACCAAACCCAGTTCAACACCACGCACAGTCTTTTCACCCGCACTGACATAGGTGTTAACGTCATCGCGAACCAGCTCATTTTTATTGACACTTTCAAACACGGCAGCTGTCGCAAACAACTTATTATTCAGCAAGTTCCACTTTGTGCCTAACTCTAAGTTACTGCCCTTTTGCGGCGCGAGCATCGGGTTATTTTGGTTGGTCGTTGCCGTACTTAATGAGAAGTTCGTGCCGCCAGGTGGCAATTGCGAAGTTGCATAGCTGAAATAGACTGAGCCCTGTTCATTAGGCTTATAGACAGTGCCCAGTTTATAACTGAATAAATTATCAGATGCCTTGGCCTCAGAGCCGAGTAAAGTACCGACAGGGATCGTTTGTGGCGTTGCCGCCGCCTGCACAGTGATGATATCGGTCGTGGTATTGTAATGTTCGGCACGTAAGCCTGCACTGATCTGCCAATTTGCATTCAAATCAATGGTATCCAGCATATAAATTGCTGCGGTACTTGTTGCGCCATCCGTTTTCGCCCCTGAGCGCACAGGCATCGCAAAGGTATCATCAAGAGACGGTTGATAAAGATTGGCATTCATTTGGGTAACGCCCGTTGGTAATGCCAAGGTATGGTTTAACTGGCTCTCGTAGCTAAACTCCATGCCACTGGCCACTGTATGCTGTAAGCCTGCCAATGCAAACTTAGCCGTTAAGTTAGTTTGATTGGTTAAGATCTGGTTTTTCTGATCTTTGCCCTGACGGCTGCGGGTGACCGTCCAAGTCGCTGGATCAGTTTTGGTCGCGCTCGGCACAGCGAGAGCATTGGTACCGGTCAGGATATATTCTTGGTCAGCGACCCCATAGCGAGCGGTATTTTGGAGGCTCACCTGCTCGTTGAAATCATGCTCAATTCGTAATGTCAGCATATCCGCGACCACATGATCATAGTCGGTGCTGCTGCCGTAGAAATTTTCTCGGTCAACTTGAGCAATCGCAGGGCCATCATTATTAGGGAACGCGGCTTGATAAGTTGCGCTGTAATAGCCATCAAGCCCAGCGGTAGGTAAACCACCATCAGGAATGTTATCTTGTTGTACATGCAATAAGTTTAAAGTGGTGCGGGTGCTGGTCCCCAACCCAAACGCCAAAGAAGTCGCAAGGCCAGTGCTGTTATTTTCAACCACATCACGTCCGGCGACGCCGCTGTTTTGCTTGAGCAAATTCACTCGAATTGCCGCATTGTCGAAAGGCAAAGCACGGTTGATATCTGCAGTCACCCGTTGATGAGAACCAGAGCCAATGGTGGCAGTTCCTGTGCTGAAATCTTCTAACCCTGCCATCTTGCTGCTCAGGTTGATATAGCCAGAAGAGGCGCCACGCCCGTTATCAACCCCTGCCGGCCCTTTGGCGATTTCTACTTGCTCAGTGTTAAAAGTATCACGACTGATGGTGCCTAAATCTCGAATACCATCGACATAAATACTGCTCTGGGTATCAAAACCCCGCATGAAAATGGAGTCGCCGGTTGCAGTATTGCCATTTTCTCCCATTAACATGGTGATGCCTGGCGTATTGCGTAATGTGTCACTTAAAGTCACCGCAGCCTGTTGTTTAAACAACTCTTTTTTCACAACAACAATCGTTTGTGGCGTATCGACCAAAGGTTTCACTTGCTTTACTGAACTGGCTTTTTCAGCAACAAATTCAGGCTCAATGGCGTCGGCAGTGACTTTAACTTCGGCCATTTTGCCAGGCTCATTGGCGGGTGCCACCGTTTGCGCGCTAACGGGTAAAGCCAACAATAATGCACTGGCAAGAGCGCTGCGGCTGATAGTCGGATGCTTTTTAGACTGGATAAAACTCATGATGGATCATTTCCCTGCAAGTCATTGCCAAGTATCAACTA
>CAZIPG010000172.1:0-6565 GCA_964540955.1 uncultured Rheinheimera sp. | reverse complement strand
TTAAGTTCGCTAATCGGTGCTGATATTTTTTCACCAACAGGTTAAATGCAGCTTTATCCCCTTGTTGCACACGCTGAACAATCTGCCAATCCAATTCTTGCTCGCTCATGTTCGAGCCTGTCCCCTGTTCTGCTAACGTCTAAATTTTGCAACTGGCTCTCGTCAAGCGTACCTTTATGACGACAGCAAAATGAAAAAGTTCGGTTTAATAGATAAAAAAGTTACAATAAAATGATCGCGAAAGTCTGAACCGACATATAGCAACCAAAGTATTACCGGCAAGTCTGGGTGAATTATGCTTGAAATCAAGGGGAAACCCCAATAAATTCAGCAAAATGCCTATGATTTATTCTGTTTCAAAATGAAATAAGTGTATCTGATGCCTCAACAAAAAGAACATGCTTGCGATGTATTAATTATTGGGAGTGGTGCTGCTGGTTTATCGCTGGCACTGCAACTGGCCTATAGTCAACAAGTCATCGTGTTAAGTAAAGGCCCATTGCGGGAAGGTTCAACCTTGTATGCGCAAGGAGGGATCGCTGCGGTGTTTGACGAAAATGACAGCATTGATTCGCATGTGAACGATACACTGATTGCTGGCGCAGGATTGTGCGAAGATGCTGCGGTGCAATTTACCGCAGAAAATGCCAAAACAGCGATGGAATGGTTGATTGATCAGGGCGTACCGTTTGATCAATATCGCGATGAAGATGGGGTATTAAAATACCATCTAACGCGTGAAGGCGGTCACAGCCACCGTCGCATTTTGCATGCGGCTGATGCGACAGGGCGAGCGGTGCAAATCACTTTGGTGGATCGTGTTAAACAACACCCCAATATTCGCCTGCTAGAAAATTACAATGCGGTTGATTTAATCACGGCAGAAAAGCTCGGCCTGCAGGGGCAGCATTGTTATGGTGCTTATGTTTGGAACCGTCAGTCGGAACAAGTAGAAGTCATCGCGGCACGCTTTGTTGCTTTAGCAACGGGCGGTGCCAGCAAAGTATATTTATATACTAGTAACCCTGATGTCGCTTCTGGCGATGGCATCGCCATGGCATGGCGCGCGGGTTGTCGGGTGGCGAATATGGAATTTAATCAATTTCACCCAACCAGCTTATATCACCCAGACGCCCGCAATTACTTAATCACAGAAGCCATGCGGGGCGAAGGCGCGTATTTAAAACGTCCAGATGGCACTCGATTTATGCCGGATTTCGATGAACGCGCTGAATTAGCGCCACGTGATATCGTCGCCAGAGCCATCGATTTTGAAATGAAACGCCTCGGTGTGCCTTGTGTTTATTTAGATATCAGCCATAAACCGAAAGATTTTATTATCGAACATTTCCCAACCATTTACGCCAAATGTTTAAGTGTCGGGATCGATATCACTAAAACCCCCATTCCGGTGGTTCCTGCGGCTCACTACACCTGCGGCGGCGTGATGACCAATCTGAATGGGCAAACCGATATTCCCAATCTGTACGCCATCGGTGAAGTTGCTTACACCGGTTTACATGGTGCCAACCGCATGGCGAGCAATTCCTTATTGGAATGTGTGGTATTCGCGCAAAGTGCGGCCAAACATATTCTTGCCAATTTGAATGGTGCGCAAACCCCGCCACAATTGCCTGCCTGGGATGAAAGTCGCGTCAGCAATTCTGATGAAGAAGTGGTCATTACCCACAATTGGCACGAACTTCGGCTATTTATGTGGGATTTTGTTGGGATCGTGCGAACAACAAAACGCTTAGAACGGGCACTCCATCGGGTTGAGTTATTACAACGGGAAATTCAGGAATATTATCGTCACTTTAAAGTGAGTAATAACCTGCTAGAACTGCGAAATCTGACCATGGTCGCCGAACTCATCATCCGCTGTGCCATGGCGCGCAAAGAAAGCCGCGGTTTACATTATACGCTGGATTATCCCAGCCAATTAGCAACCACCAGTCCAACAGTGTTGCAGCCAGCACGTCATGCCAAATCTGTGGCGACGTCTAGCAATTCTTAACAACAGCAGTTGTGTTCGACACTGAAATAATAATGCTCAGCAACTTAAACCTGCTGAGCATTTTAGTTTGCGGGAACCGTTATTGTTTTTTACGATAGCGGAAAATCAGCACAACTACGTAAATTTGCAATACTGCGGTGGCAAGCTGTCCCAAAATCGACTGCAGTTCAGTGTATTTTTCTGCGTAGATATATAAAGAAATGTTGCCAAGCGCAAACGCAAGCCATGTCATCGCGGGCACGCCATCTGAGGTTTTGGTTTTGAGAAGATGCCACAACTGCATCAGGGTTGCGACCGGAAAAATGATCGCAGGAATGTAGCCAATGATTTCAATGAGGGTCATGGTGTTTCTCACAATAAAAATGGCCGGACAAGTTAGGGAATTATTGTGCTCTCGTCAAGCAGCAAAGATAAAACCTAGCTCTCAACTCAAATCAACTAAACACAACTGCACGACAACTCCATTGCTCGACAATGCTAATGCTCGCCGACTCAGCGAATCGCCAGTACCACCTATTTTAAAAAGATTAACGCCAATGCAACTGCTGGCAAGCCCGACCTAGCACGCAAAAATCAGCAGAAGAAAACTGATCCGCAAACAACCACTGCCGATGACGCAAGCCGTTCGCATCTTGCCAGTACAACCAAGCCCCCAATCGGCAAATCACTGAACCTTTCAGCAACTGCCCAGCAGGTAAAACGTCATGATGCCAGCGCACGGTTTGTTGCTCAAGAGTGAAGAAACGGGGGCTTTGCGCCTGTGCTGCTTGATGTAAACCATAAAAACTTGGAATGAGTAGCAAAAAACCCAACCACAACCAGGCGCTTTGCGCAGGCCAAGCAAGCACAGACAGCAACAACAAGCCTGTGAGACCACGAAAAAGCAGCTGTTGCTGACGCGAAGCAGTTAAGCCAATGGTAGTGGTTGAGTGGGCCATCAGACTTTGACTCGACGTAAAATCAATTCAACCATCGCCTGCAGCTCAGCATCTTTAGAGCGAGCATGCCCCATAAACCAAGAGAATAAATCAGGATCATCCGCAGCCAAAAGACGTTCAAAAATATGTTTCTGCTCAAGGCTTAACGCATCATAGCCTTCTTCCACAAAAGGAGCTAACAACACGTCTAATTCCAACATGCCACGACGACAGGCCCACCGTAAGCGGGGTTTACTCATTAATTCCGACATATGCGACTCTCTGTGAAGTTTGGCTAAATTCTAACAAAAATTTGGCAAAGGGGTTGTGCTTTTGACGACATTCCCCAATGATCTAGCTTATTGTGAGGAGAAATTGTCATATTATGCAAAGTTCTTGGATAACTGCTGAGCAACTAGCTCAGTTATCAAATGAGTTAGCGGATGCGTTTATCAGCCCACTGCCAGCATTTCATATCGTTAAAATCAGTGGACCGGATCAGTTAAAATTTTTACAAGGCCAAGTGACTTGTGACGTCAACGAATTGTCACCCCAGCGATTTTTACGCGGCGCCCATTGTGACGCCAAGGGTAAAATGTGGGCCACTTTCCATTTGTGCCAAGCTGGCGATGGCTTGCTGCATATTGGTTTTCGCGATGAATTACAAGCCTCTTTGAGCCAGCTGAAAAAATACGGCGTATTTTCTAAAGTAAGTTTCAGTGAAGCGCAGGGTGAACTGGCTGTGTTTGGCATTGGTGGCCCCCAATCTGCCGCGTTATTGAACCAGTTAGGGTTGCCAGCACTTGCCACTGGCGAAGCCGCCGAAGTTGACGGTAGTTATTTACTGGCCCTCGCGGCAGATCACTTTATGTGGATTGTTTCTCAGGCAAAAGCGCAACAAATTATCGCCGATTATTCGCAGATGCTGGCAGCGCCAACCCGCTGGCTTGCGCAACACATCGCACATGGGATCCCTTATTTAGAACAGCCATTATTAGCGGAATATGTGCCACAACAATTGAATTTACAATCACTTGCCGCCATCAGCTTTACCAAAGGCTGTTATATGGGGCAAGAGATGGTGGCGCGAATGAAATATCTGGGTAAAAATAAAAGAGCGATGTTTTTACTCTCCGCCAGCACTGATTTTACACCTGCAGCGGGCAGTGATATTGAATTGCAGTTAGAACAAAATTGGCGACGTAGCGGCGTAGTGATCAATGCCGTCAATATTCATGGCGAATTATCAGCATTAGCAGTGTTACCCAATGATTTAACGCCTGACAATCAATTACGGCTCGCCGAGGTTCCGGACATTTTATTCCGGATTGAACCCCTTCCCTATACACTTGAATAATTTGAGGTTTACATGACCATTGAACAAAACAAAGTCGTGGCAATGCACTACAGTGTCAGCGACAAAGCCGGCAACGAGTTAGATAGCTCGGCAGGCAGCGAACCACTGGTGTTTATCCACGGCACAGGCGCTTTAATCAGCGGCTTGGAAAAAGCCTTAATCGGCAAACAAGTCGGTGATAAATTTGCCGTTGAGGTTGCTGCAGCCGATGCTTATGGCGATCGCCATGAAGAATTAACGCAAGCAGTACCGCGTTCTTTGTTCGAAGGGATGGAAGTTGCCGTTGGGATGCGTTTTCGCGCTGCCGGCCCTGATGGCCGTGAGCAATCGGTGATTGTGTTAGATGTCACTGACGATGAAGTGGTGGTTGATGGCAATCATCCATTGTCTGGCATCGACTTAACCTTTGATGTTGAAATTGTTGCAGTTCGTGACGCCACCGCTGAGGAACTGGCTCATGGCCATGCCCATGGCATTGACGGCCACTCTGGCCACGATCATTAAAAGTTTTAAGCATAGATTGGGCAATGTTGGCCTATTCATAGCATGATGAAACGGACTCAAAAGAGTCCGTTTTATTTTCAGCATCCCTTGGACAAAGGAAGACCATTTTGCACATGCGTTATTTACCGAACATTGTCCCCCCACCAAAGCGCTTAATTGATGCCGCGGGAGAACCGCATTATGGCTTGTTTGCTGACAGTGTGGCGGAGCTTAACTTTGCAGATTTTCCATATCGGACCGTGATGGATAAGCTGGCTTCCCAGTTAACTCGGCATTTTGCCGCCAAACAATTTCAGTTTGTAGCCATCACAGGCCAAGACTGGCTGCTCGCTGTGGCAATTGCCAATATTCGCTATGCCAGTTCCGGCTTTGCTTATTTTTTCCAACAAGGCCAACCAACCATTGAAACTGGCATTTTAACGCCGCTGCAAATGGGCTGCCAAATGAGCGATTCGCCACTATCTGGCACTGCATCTTTGCACCAAGGCAGCATTCAGTGGCAACTGACGCCAAGCCCCGACACATGGCAGCTTCAGCTCTCTACCCCTAAAATTCAAGCCAATTTAACTTTGCATAAACTGCAGCAAGCGCCGCTTGCGCTCTGTTCACCAACGGCCTATCAGGGGTTAACTTACACCGAAAAAAACAATGCTCTGCGAGTAACCGGTGAACTCAAAGTGTTGGAGCAACCCATAGATCTCACCGCTGCGCTGGGTAATTACGATTACTCAGCTGGTTTTATGCGTCGCGAAACTAGCTGGCGCTGGGCATCTTTGAATACTTGGCTGCAAGGCCAACCGCTGGGGTTTAACTTAGCGGCGGGAGTCAACGAAACCGGCCTCACCGAGAATGCACTCTGGTGTAACGGCGAACGGCAACACCTAAGCCCTGCACACTTTAAATTTGATCGAAAAAACACCCAAAGTTTATGGTACATCAATACCTTGTGCGGTGAACTGGCCTTAGAATTTACCCCCTTGTTCTGCCGGCAAGAAAAGGTACAAGCACTGATTTTAGCCAGCAATTTTCGTCAGTACGTCGGGTTATTTTCTGGAGAAATTCAGCGCTCGGATGGCACTATTTTGCAATTGAGGCAACATTTAGGTTTGGTGGAAGATCATTACGCAAAATGGTAAAACCATTGAAGTTACGCGCAAACCAAAGTTAAAAACAGGCTCAAACTTATTGATAATCAAGTTAAACCATGAAGGATCTCTCTATGACGTTGCATCGCAATTCCGTTAAATTTGGCATGCTAACTAGCATGTTCTTTGGAATTCTACTACTCAGCGCTTGCTCCCCCAAGGAAGTGGGTGATGTCAGTTTAGGATTATTCACCACTAAAGATATTAAAATCCAAACATTTAACGACCCAGCAATTCCGGGCGTCACCTGTCACATTAGTCACGTGCAGGCGGATTTGTCTTTGGCAGATCCATCCGATATGGCGATCGCCTGTCGGCAAACGGGTGAAATCACCGCCGCGATGCTTAAAGGCATCGACAAATCCAAATCGGGCGAGGTGATTTTCACTGCCTCGAAAAGCATCTTGTTTAAGCACTTAAAAATTCGTCGAATTTTTGATGCCGACAATCGCACTTTGGTGTATTTGTCCTATTCCACCAAAGAGAGTGAAGGCAGCGATAAACACTCACTGACCACAGTACCGCTGTGGGGCAGCCAAGCTTGGCAAGAGTTGGAAGCTGAAAAACAAGTTAAAATTGGTCAAGCAAAATAGTTGATGCGGGGCGAATTTTCGCCCCTTAGGCG
>CAZIPG010000171.1:0-6591 GCA_964540955.1 uncultured Rheinheimera sp. | reverse complement strand
TTTCATGTGGGTATTGCTCAGTACATCAGAACTGATGCGCATGGCTTCCAACAGTGGTACCGCACTGGCGTTAAGAATGCTCAAGGTTCTGGCAAATCTGGCGGTATTTAAACCGCGATTCACTTTCCCTAAAATGCCAAGGCGCAAAATAGTCCGATCGTATTTCAGGCGAAAATCCTGTTTTTTTAATGCTTGTTTAAAGGCAACACTGCCGGCAATGATGGCTCCTAACACCAATAAACCATAATTGCGAATAAAATCACTGATCGCAATTAAGGCGACAGTAGCGGTCGGCAAGCTTTGTCCCATGTGCACAAATTGCTCGACAATTTTCGGCACCACAAAGGCTAACAAGATGGCAATGACTGCGATCGCAAAAAAGGTCAAGATGGCAGGATAAAGCAGAGCTTGCATGGTTTGACTGCGCATATACTGACGCTGCTCGGTATAATCGGCCAAGCGATTTAACACACCATCCAAGTGGCCCGATTTTTCACCGGCAGCGACCATAGAGCGAAACAGATGGTCAAAAATATGCGGGAATTCCGCCAAGCCCTCGGCCAAACTATAGCCTTCCACCACTTTTGAGCGCACCGACATCATCATGCTTTGCAACCGCGGCTTCTCACATTGCTCGGCCACCGCTTGCAGAGCGGATTCAATCGGCAACGCAGCTTCAACCAATGTGGCCAGCTGACGGGTGATGAGCGCTAAATCACCGGCAGAAATGCCCGGCTGAAACCACTTGCGGCCAGTGGCAATCAGTTGCTCTTGTTGCGATGCAATGTCAAGGCTTAACGGATTGAGCTTTTGTTCACGCAACAAACTGCGCGCATGTCTCGCGTTATCAGCTTCCAACACGCCTTTGACTTTGCGCCCTTTTGCATCAAGCGCTTGGTATTCAAATGCAGCCACTACGCATCCTCACGAGTCACTCGCAACACTTCTTCCAAAGTCGTGTAGCCTAATAACACCTTAGAAAAACCATCTTGGCGAATACTAGGGCTTTGCGAACGGATGTATTTTTCAATCGCCTGCTCGCCTTTGCCGTTATGAATGAGTTCGCGGCAATGTTCATCGACGACAATCAATTCATGAATACCGGTTCGGCCGCGATAGCCAGTCATATTGCACTGCTCACAACCGACCGCACGATAAATCACGACTTCATCGGTTTTCTTAACGCCCAGCAAATTGCGTTCTTCTTTATCCGGCTCATGAGCTTGCTTGCAGTGTGGGCATAAAGTACGAACTAAACGCTGCGCCAGTACCCCCAACAAACTGCTCGATAATAAAAATGGCTCAATGCCCATATCTTCTAAACGGGTGATCGCACCCGATGCGGTGTTGGTGTGCAAGGTACTTAACACCAAGTGTCCTGTTAATGACGCCTGCACGGCAATTTGTGCCGTTTCTAAGTCCCGAATTTCACCGACCATCACCACGTCAGGGTCTTGCCGTAGAATAGCCCGCAGCCCCCGAGCGAAGGTCATATTGACCTTGGTGTTCACTTGCGTTTGGCCGATACCTTCCAGTTCATATTCAATCGGATCTTCAACGGTCAGGATGTTACGGTCTTTGGTGTTGATGTCCGTCAAGCCCGCATACAAGGTGGTACTTTTACCAGAACCAGTCGGGCCTGTGACCAAAATAATGCCATGCGGTTTTAAAATCAGATCAGCAAAAGCATGCTGCACTGAAGCGGTCATCCCCAAATCAGCAAGGTTCAAATGTGAGTTGTTTTTATCAAGTAACCGCAGCACGACGCGTTCACCATGGCTAGATGGCATGGTGGACACCCGCACGTCAACCGCACGCCCTGCGATCCGCAAGCTAATGCGGCCATCTTGTGGCACCCGTTTTTCGGCAATATCAAGCTTGGCCATGACTTTAATCCGTGACACTAACAAGCTCGATAACTTGCGGTTGGGTCTGAGCATTTCCCGCAGCACCCCGTCAATGCGAAAACGCACGACTAAGGCTTTTTCGAACGTCTCGACGTGAATATCCGAAGCCCCAAGTTTAATTGCCTCACCCAGCATCGCATTAATCAGCTTAATAATTGGCGCGTCGTCTTCGTTTTCAAGCAAGTCTTCGGTTTCAGGAATTTCATCCGCTAACGAAGCTAAATTCACTTCGTTACCAATGTCTTGCATGATTTGTTGCGCTTCGCTGGAGTCACGCTGATAGGCGGCTTCCAACATGCCTTCAAACTCGAGGGCAGTCAGCTTCTGCACAGAAAACCCTTGCTGCAGCAAACGACGTACTTCAAGCATGGCTTCAGGTGAAGTCTGTGGATGGATCAACAACTGCCACTGTTCACCTTGCTGCTGCAATAACACGCCATGACGCTTGGCAAAACCAAATGGCAGACGATAACGACTGGGTTGCCCAAGTTCAGCATCAACCGCGGCCATGTTATCGGTTCCCCCCAGTTTCTTTCTCACCTTGATCCATGCTGTCTAGGCGTTCTTGGATCTCCGCAGGCAATTCTTTATCTTTGCCCCAGACCGGTAATTCTGGCGTATCAGTTTGCGGCATCAAGCTAATGCCATTGTCTTGTTCGACCAATTGTTTGGCACGGATGTAGTTGTATTTGCGCTGGCTAATGTCACTCATCACACCGCCATCTCGCATAATCGTTGGGCGAATGAACACCATCAGATTGCGTTTACGCTTGCTGGAACTGGTTGAACGGAACAAGTGCCCAAGCACTGGAATATCGCCCAATAATGGCACTTTCGATTCACTTTCTTGCACGTCTTCGTCAATTAAGCCACCCAATACCACCGTCATGCCATCATCCGCCATCACTGTCGTTTTGATTTCACGTTTGTTAAAGATGGGGTCGCCTTTCACGTCACCCGCACGGCTTGAAACTTCTTGCTCAATCGTGAGTTTGACCGCGTTGCCTTCGTTAATTTGGGGTGTGACGCGGAGTTTGATACCGACTTCTTTCCGCTCTTTGGTGGTAAATGGCGTGCCCGTACCCCCTTGCGATTGCGTGGTTCCAGTTTCTACCGGCACTTCTTCACCGACGATAAAATACGACTCTTGGTTATCCAAGGTGGTTAAATGCGGTGTTGCTAAGATATTCGAATTGGTGTCGGCTTTGACGGCTTGAAGCACAGCAGCCCAATCATCTTTCACTACTCCCCATAAACTGCCATTGACACCGCCTAAGGCGGTGGCGAGTTTGGAATAGTCTGGATCAGCGCCGCCAGTTACAACTTCTGTTTTTGCACCAGTAGACGGATCCACCGTGGTCGTTGTCGTCGTTCCTGCTTTAGCCTCCGCCGCCGCTGCACCACCAGCAATCGCAGAAATCGGTACCCCAGCATTGGTAAATTGCTGCATGCCACCTTCAGCACTGACCCATTGCACGCCTAAATTAATACCGGCAGTTTCACCGACTTCGACGATAATAGCTTCAACCAATACTTGCGCCCGTCGCACGTCAACCTGACGGATCACTTCTTCTAAGTTTCTTAGCATGTCAGGCTGCGCGGTGATAATGACTGAATTGCTTTCGCCATGCGCTTCGATGCTCACTTCACGATTCGAACCGCGAGAGCCTTGTTGTCCGCCACCGGCTTGGCCTTGGGCACCTGCCGCCGCTGCAACCATCGAATTACTGACGCCCTGCAGTACTTTCACTAAATCTTCGGCTTTGGCATATTTCAGATAATACACCCGAGTATTGCCCTGATTTTCTTGCTGTGCATCGAGCTTTTTCACGATTTCAGCCACGCGTTGACGCGCTTGCAATTCGCCACTGACGATCACGCTGTTGGTGCGCTCATCGGCCACAATTTTCGGGATCAAGAATTCTGGTTGGTCGCCTTGACCTTGTTTTTTATAGATGTTTTCTAAAATACGCACCACTTCAGAAGCTGAAGCGAAGCCTAATCGAATGATTTCAACATCTTGGTTACCGGCTTTATCAACGCGCTGAATGATATCGACTAACCGATTTACAACCTCAGCTTGGCCTGTCATCATGATGACGTTCGATGGATCGTAGTTCACCACATGACCACCACCAGCTTGGTCGGTAAACTGGCGTAATAATGGCGCTAATTCACGCACTGAGACGTTTTTGACTTGCACCACCCGCGTGACCATTTCATCGCCGATGCCACCGCCATTATCACCAACTACTGGGATATTCGACATTTTCGCGTCTTTTTGCCGAACGACTTTCAGCACACCACTTTTCATTTCCACCACAGAGAAATCATAGACTTCCAGCACATTGAGGAAAAATTGGTAATACTGCTGTTCATTGAGCATTTCGTAGCTACGCACATTAATGCGGCCACGCACTTGCGGGTCAACGATGATGGTTTTATTGAGATTTTTACCAACAATATTAATGAATTCGTTGATTTCAGTGCCTTTGAAATTGGGTTGATACTCAACGGCTTGGCCAAAAAAACTGAGCATCGCCAACGCCAAAGCGCTAGTTCGAAACATCAAAGTGGAGCGACGGAAAGACTTTGATTTCATTGAAAATAAACCATAGTTAATGTGTAATTATTGCGACAGGCTAATCGAAATATCTTTCATTTCGCCGTCACGTTCGAGTTTGATGGAAACTTGAGTCGCTTCCCGTAATTCTTGCATCACGCCATAGGCTTGTTGCATATCGTCTAGGCGCACGCCATTAATTTCGACTGCAATATCATTCGGTTGCAGGCCAAATTGTGCGAAAACGCGCGGATCTTTGCCTGGCAACAAGGCATAGCCATACATCCGGCCATCGCGATTTCGCGGTTGTACTCGGATATAATCAAAAAGCTTCATCGGCTCAGCGCTCATTTCACGACGCAGCGCATCAACCTCACTGGGTTCAGGGCCAAATTCTTCAGGGCCAGCCTCGCCGGCTGCTTGTAACTGACCTTCCTCAGCCGAACTATTGGCAGCCACCAGTTTTTGATATTCCAAACCGTCTAACATTAAGGTTTCCATGCGACCATTGACTTGCAAAATCACTCGGTCTTCGAAGACTTGTTTTAACGTGGCGGACGAGCCATCTATCTGCTCATCAATTGCATATACTTGCTCAACTCCATTATTTTCAATGATGGCGGTGCCTTGCTCTGGAATTTTGCTGGTGGCGACAACCCCAGTTAACTTCAAATTTAGGGTTGTTTGCGGGGCATCAGCCACTGATTGCTCAACGACTGCAGCCTTTTGCGCTTTGTATTTGCCAAATAATTGCCCAGCGACGACTTGCTCTAAGGCGCTGCCGCTATCGACTTGTTGGGCATTCATGCTGGGAATTTGAATGGGTTGTTGCTGAGGTGTCGGCACAACTAGCCAAGTCATATTGGCTGCAAACCAAGCGCACAGGATCACTAAAACGAATGTAATTGCATAGTTAATGCGCGCAACAGGCAAGCGACTATAGAAGCTAAGAACACCGGCGATAAGACCTGATTGAGACAACTGCTGCCAATTCATGAATGCGATTCTTATATTTATACTGAACTTTATCTTACTCAGTTGCTTTTACGACAACAAGGGTACGACAGTAATTTACTAAATAATAACATTTCTAAGCCAAGCTTCTCGTAAGCTTTCCCCTTGGCTGACTAGAGCCAACTGGCAATTTGTGGTAAATTCCGCAAATGCGGAGGATGTCGTTATGCCACAATCTACTAGTTCTGCCAAGCCTACACCCGACAATACCACATCTCCATTACGTTTGGACAAGTGGTTATGGGTCTGCCGCTTTTATAAAACACGCAGTTTAGCCAAAGACATGATTGAAGGTGGGAAAGTTCAATATAACGGCCAACGCTGTAAAGCCAGTAAAACAGTCGACATTGGCGCAACGATTAAATTAACTCAGGGTACTGATGAACGCGTTGTGCTGGTGAAAGGCCTAAGTGAACAACGCTTATCAGCCCCGCTAGCCCAGCAACTTTATGAAGAGACCGCTGAAAGTTTAAAAATACGGGCTGAGCGAGCAGAGCTACGCAAATTGAATTTGTTATTTGCCCCCCATCCCGAGCAAAAACCTGATAAAAAAATGCGGCGGCAATTATTGCTGCTGAAATCGCAACAATGAGGCCATTATGAGTCAGTCAGATCAATTACTGCGTTTTTTATTCCGTGAGCGTGATGTGCGGGGTGAAGTGGTGAAAGTCGCGCAGAGTCTTGAGCAGATGTTACAAAATCATGACTATCCGCTGCCGATTAAACAATTATTAGCAGAACTCGTTGCCGCCACGAGTTTATTAACAGCGACACTGAAATTCGAAGGTGACATTGCAGTGCAAATCCAAGGGGATGGCCCCATTCGATTTGCGGCCGTGAATGGTAATCATCAACAAGAATTTCGGGGAGTTGTCCGCTTACAAAAAGAAATCAGTGGTTCAGGCTTTCGCGAGCTGATTGGTGAAGGTTACCTATTAGTGACTATCACGCCAACACAAGGCGAGCGCTATCAGGGAATTATTCCTTTAACCGGTGATTCTTTAACGTCGACCTTAGAAGCTTATTTTGCGCAATCTGAGCAATTACCCACCCGTTTATATTTGCATACGCATGTCGAGACAGAACGTTGCTCAGCGGCAGGTATGT